>NZ_JBFAPT010000007.1:0-342213 GCF_040676845.1 Nonomuraea sp. NPDC049504 | reverse complement strand
ATCGAACTCGACATCGCCTATCCAGGCCGCATCAGGTAAAGACCGACCTCAGGCCATCAGAAACGATCTTTACACACCTGAAGTGACAACCTCCTTCTTGGGATAGGCCTTCCCCGGGCTGAACGACGCCGGTAGCCTGTGGCGGTCAATCACGAGATGCCTCGACAACTCCGGAATCCATGAACGGTGTGGGGCGGCATTCCGGGGCATCGCCGCTGTTGGTTGCGCGAGATATTGGGCATCGTGATGGCAGTGTCGGCCCGCCGTTGACACGCGTGACCGGAGCCTGGAGCGTGTGCTGTGCCGCAGGTCATACGGGCCGCCAGGTGATCGAGCGTCCCTCGATGAGGCTCACGAGGCGGCGCTGGAGTTCGGCGCGCACGTCAGGACGTTCCGCGGCGCGCAGGTAGGCGGCCAGGGAGCGTAGTTCGCGGGCCTGGCGCAGGGTGAGGGCCGTGGGGTGATGTTCGAGATCGGGGTCCACGCCGTAGTGCTGGCAGAAGGTGATCCAGTCTCTTCGTGGGTGGCCGAAGCGGTGGTGCTGCATGATGGCGGGGATGAGGTCGGACAGCAACGGCCCGTAGGCGATGGAGTCCCAGTCTCCGAAGACCCAGTGGTCGTGGTCGCGGAAGAGGTTGCCGGTGTGGGCGTCGCCGTGCAGGAGGCCCTGGCCGAGGGGCGGGTCCAGGTGGCGGTAGGCCTGTTCGATCTCGATGCAGCGGTGCAGGAGCCACAAGCGGTGCTCGTCGGTCAGCGCGCCCGCGTGCCGACCGAGGTCAGCGCGCAGGGTACCGAGCGGATCAAAGGCTGGGATTCGGGTGGGTGGGCGGGTGGTGTGCAGGCTGCGCAACAGCCCGGCCACGTCTGACGGGTGCGGTACCGCTGGGGATACGGCGAGGTCGGTGACGTAGTGCCATGCGGTCACGATCCAGCCGTTGACGGTGATGGGCTGGTCCAGGGGCAGGGGTCGGATGGCGGGAAAGTCCTGGTCCGCCAGCCAGCGGGTGGTCAGGATGGCGCTGCGTAGCCGTTCCAGGGCCGCACGGTTTCCCGGGGCGTGTCGCAGGCGCACGACAGCGTTCGCTTCCGGCAGGTGGTAGACGGCGTTGGCGCGCAGGTGTAGCAGGTGTGCGCCATCGGCGTTCAAGCCGAGCCGCGCGCTGGCAGCGTCAAGGGGCGGCATCACCACACGCGTGCCCCGTTCAGCTGCTCAGTCGGCTGCGCCGGTAGTCCTCGAACTCCCGTACCCCGGCGTAGGTCCGATAGGGCCTGAGCCGCTGGGAGAAGTCGTCCATCAAAGCCCGGGCGCGTGCTGAAGCGAGGGTGCCGGTGGCGGGAACGGCCTGTCGTGCATAGGTCAGGGCGCGATCCAGCTCTCCCAGTTCCAGGTAGGAGCGGGCGGCGTGGAGTTGGTTGAACTGCGTGGAGCGCGGGAAGTCCGCCCCGAATCCCTTGAGCGCCATTTCGGCGCAGGCGGCCGCGCGCCGGTGCTGGCCAGCGAGTTGCCAGCAGTAGCCGATCTCCGCCGCCATCTCCGCTTCGTGGAAGGTCGCGCTCCAGGCGAGATCGTGTCCATCAGCGTCGCGGGCGAACGCGGTCTCCGCCTGCGCCAGCAGCTTGGATACCTCTCGCACGGTGTAGGCCTCGTGCTGCTCGCTCGAGTCGAGAGACTGGCTCCCGGTGACCGCGAGCGCGCGGGCCTGGCGGATCAGCAGCTCGGCTCGGACCCGGGAGGGCGCGCCCGACTTGGTCGCTGCGTCCACGGCGGCGCTCGCCAGGCGGATGGCCCAGCGTCGCTGGCCGAGATCACACGCCTGCTGCGCGAGGGTGGCCAGTGCCCACGCGCCGGTCAGCCCGTCCCCGGCCTGTTTGGCCAGCTTCAACGCCTGGCCGAGGTGCTGCTGAGCCAGGCCGTGCCGGGCCAGGTCGAAGGCCATCCAGCCGGCCAGGCGGGTCATCTGCGAGGCCGCCGTGAACAGCTGCGCGCGGACGTCGTCGGCGGCGCTGCCGTGCAGCAGCGGCGCCACCTTGGACGCGAGAAAGTCGGTGACCGCCGGTCGGACGAGTCCGGCTCCGAACTGGTGGTCCATGCGGGTGAAGGCCTGGAGCGCCTCGTGGATGGCCTGAACATCGGCCATCCCGACCCGTGCCGTCCCCGAGCTCAGGCTGACGGGAGCCGGCGGGTCGAAGCTCCAGGCCAACAGCCACTCTCCCAGCGCTGCTGGGGTGAACGGCAGTGCGGCCAGCAGGTGTCGTCGTGACGTGTCGATCTCCCACCTCCACAACCGGGCCGCCGATTCCGCGCACCACCCCGCCGCACCGATGTCCGCGTCCGGTTCCGGCTCCGGCGTGGCATCGGGGCGGGGCTGATCAGTGACCAGCCAGCGTTCCACTTCCTCCACCGGGACCTGCCACGCCCGAGCGATGCGCATCCGGTAGGCGGGGCGCATGCTCTGCTCGGCGCGTTCCCAGCGAGACCAGGTGGTCACCGACACACCGACCAGTTCGGCGGCCTCCTCTTGGGTGAGGCCCCTGCGTTCACGGGCGCGAACCAGGCCTGGGCGGCCGTTGCCAGGTTGCCGTTCGGGCTGGTTCACCACGTGCCACGCTCCCTCACCGTCTAGGGGACCACACAGTGTGTATCGCCGACACCCATGACTCCAGTCCGGGGCCGAAACGACCAGTAAACGACCAGCCGCCCACGCTTCGCGGCGCCGGTTGCGTCAAACGCCCACACCACGCCGTTCACAACATGCCCCACTGCCGGATTGCATGGACGACGTCACAGTGCGTGACCTCACGTGGTCGCCACGCCCCGCGCTGTGACCAACGGGAATCCTCGTCCGGCCGTTCCTGCCGCAACCCGGCCGGGCGAGGATTTCCCGCTCGTGGAAGAGGTTCCGAAGCAGGCGGGATGGGCGCTCGAACGGGACACGGGTAGTAAGGAGCGCTGTATGCCGCCGAAGGCTGGCCAGGTCGGGGAGAGCCGGTGGCGTGACCTTCCCCGCCATCGGCTCCACCGACGACGTGGATGCAGACGCCTAGCCGCTGCGACGCGCGTAGGTGGCGTCCGCCTGCCCTGGCCAGCTTCCTCTCGAGGAGTGCTCAACACTCACAGCTCACCGTCTTTTCTCAGCCCTTCCGCGATCAAGTCTGGCCCTGCCCTGCATCCTCCTGTCGTTCGGGGCGAGTCAGCGTGATCAAGTGGCAGCCGTATCAAGGGTCCGCCAGCGATCTGCCTCGGATCAGAGGCATCTGCTGCTGCGACGCCTACCAGTTCGGATGCCAAGGCGGACAATACGTGATCCTGCGACGCACCTGCCTCGGCGATCTCGAAGAGACCGCACGAGGCCGACACGCCCAGGCTCGGGCGATCTGGGATCAGCTGCTCACCCAGCACGCCGAAACCTGCGAGGAGAACAGCTCCGTGTTGGACATCTGGTTGTAAGCGGGCGAGGACCCTCACCAGGGTGGTCTCGCAGAACCTTCACTCGCGAGAGGCTTTCGTGGAACCGGATGCCACCCGGCATCATCCTTCCAAGAGGTCGTGAGGCTCGCCGTCGTGCTGGTCGGCGTAGCCCAGCAGCGCCCGCAGGCCGCGTCGCGGGACCGCGTACCGGCCGCCGATGCGCAGCACCGGACACGGGAACATGCCGCTCTTGGCCAGCCGATAGGCCGTGGTCCGGCCAATTCCGAGCAGCCGCGCCGCCGCAAGCAGGCTGATCACTTCAGACACCTTCTGCGTCGGTTGGCCGGTTGGGGTTGTGCTGGTCATGCATCACCTCGTGACGTTGATGAACAGGGCATGCGGGGTGTGGGGCCCGCGCTCGTGGTGGGCTGTAGTGGCTGCTACGCCGCCGCCACTCCGGCTCCGGCTGGCCCGGCCGCGCGGGGTGACCGCCGTTCATGGACGGGCGGCCACGGCCTCGCGCTCGGTCACCCCGGGCCTCGCGCCCGACCCGGACTCGGACCAGGCGCCTCGCAAAGGCTCCGCTACTGCTGCTCGCGCTCAGCTCGAAGATCTGAGCCGGATCCGACTGGTGTCTCAACGCGGCGAAGCACGAGCAAATCCTCATGTGCCACGGCGTGAATCGGCGTACCTCGCGCCCACGCCTTGCGCGCCTCGTGGAGCTGGAAGAACGACGCACGGTTTAGCAGCCGGCCGTCGCCGAGCCCGCACAGCAGGCAGACGATCCGATCCACGAACACCAGCCCGGCCTTCTCCGCCAGGTAGTGGACGTGGCCGGGCAGATCGATCAGCTCGCCGCGTACCCGGTAGGGCCGAACCGTGATCGCCGCGACGCCGCCCGGCCGCAACAGCTCGACACAGCCGGCCAGGATGCGGCCGAACCCCTCCAGCAGGTGCGGCAGCCGCTGGTGGGCGAGGTTGTCGCGGTCACGCGAGTAGCGCTGGTTCCACTTGCGTACGCCCGGCTCGCCGGTATCGCGGGTGGAGCGGATGTGCCCGTGCGTGGCCGCCCCGTACGGCGGCGAGGTCAGCACCAGCGCTGCCCGCCCGACCAGGTCCGGCAGCAGCCGGGCGATGTGCCGGGAGTCCCCGGCCATCACCCGCCCGAACCCGGGCGCCCCGTTCTTCTTGGCGTAAGCGAGGTTGGCGACCGCCAGGCGCGCCCACTTCTCCTCGTACTCCACGCCCGCGGCGTGCCTGCCGAGATGCGCGGCCTCGACGAGCGTGGTGCCGATCCCGCACATCGGATCGACCACCAGCTCGCCCGGCTCGGTGAAGGTCTCGATCACCCGAGCGGCGATCGAGGGCAGCATCTTGCCCGGATGCCGCATCGACTCCGGTACGTACCGGCCCTTGCGTTGAACGCGCGATGGCTGCTGCCCGGTCGCCCACACCGACGTCGTGACCTGGTCCGTCAACGCTCGCCCCCGTCCTGCTCGGTGGACTCGGTGGACTCGGTGGCACCGGGCTCTCTGACGTCGCAGACGGACGGCCTTGCCGGGTGCAAAGGCTCTGTGAGCCTCCTTGGCCGGGAGAACAGCAGCACGTCCGCGTGCGTCCGTGCAGTCGCAGGCAACCCGGCGTACTCCGGCAGCTCTCCGATCGCGGCCAGGGCACGGCGGGACAGATCCGCATCGATCCGCTGGCCGCGTACGGGATGCCGCAAGGCGACGATGTGCTGCAGATACACCAGCCCCGCTTCGCGGGCGCGGGCGATGATCTCCGGTACCGGGTCGGCCACCCCGCCTTCGCGGTGCAGGCCGGTGACCACCGCCAGATACCCGCCCGGCTTGACCAGCGCCGCCGCGCACGCGACGTCGAAGACTTCGGCGCCGGCCGAGGAGTCCGGCCGGTCGGCGGACGACTGCCCCCGGGGCTGCCGGCAGGTCTGCTCGGCCACGACCAAGCCCACTTCGTCCGCGAGATCGGCCAGCACCGAGGAGTCATCGCCAGGATCGGTGACCCGCAGGTCGGTGACCTCCAGGTCGTAGTCGGGATGTGTACGAGCCAGGCACGCCCACGACACGCCCATGCGGGCTGCGTCGGTGAAGACGGCCACCGGCAGGCAACCCGCCGTCAGCGCGGCCGAGACGAGCTGATGGTCGGTCGCGCCGAGGTGAAGCACCGTCTCGCCCAACCGCGCGCACGCCGCGAGGAGGTGACGAGCCAACTGGCAACTGACCGGATGGCAACACCCGGCCGGACAGATCGCGATGGACTCGGTGTCGGCTGCCGCCAGCCACACCGACAGCGGCAGATGCCCCGGAGCAGCATCGTGAACATCGCGAACCAGCTGTACGCCACGCTCACGAGGCCGGGCGACCGGTTCGGGCGCGGTTGACAAGGAACTGGCCGTGACAGGCCCGGTAGCGGTCGAAGAACTGGTGGATGTGGACGTGGTCGAGGTAGTCGTCGTGGGTTTGGTCATGTGGGTGTGGCCCGGAGTACCAGGCCACCGATCCCTGTCACTGTTCCAAATACCTGCCGCAAGACCCGAGTTAGGACAAGAGATCCAGCAAAGGTTCGGCAAGACCCCGCACCGCGCTGCCCCTGCTCAGTCGGGCCCGCGCCGTCTTGGCCGCGGTCCTCGCGCTTCGGTACGCCATGACCCTTCTGTGGATGTTGATCGCGGTCACAGCGGACGCGATCATCTGCCTCGTGCAGCAGTGTTTTCGTAGCAGGGACGAACTGCCGCACGCCTTGTGGGGCTCCCGTCATTCCGTCGAGCGCACCCGGGAGCGGGTAGTGGACGGTACCGGCGATCGCCACCCACACCACGATCAATGCGGCCACCGTGGTCGTGGCCTACCTGACCGCCACGTAGCTCATGGTCATGGTCCGCCTCGCGGGCGGATGCCCGGGGAAGGTTCGGCCGTACTGAGGCACGCGAGCCGGCGCGCGAGTGCCCATACTTCCACGTCATCAGGGCTGGAGAACGTCTTCTTGAAGCACGTTTTCGCAGGTCACAGCGTTTTCGTGCAGGTTCCGGGCAAGGTTCGTCACCAGCTCCACCGGAAGCACCCACCACACGCCCTTGGCGAGTACAACCTGCGACGAGAAGACGAGCACCAAGGCCCGTGCACAGGAGACGCGCTACGCGCCGAACCGCAAGGATGAACTGGCCGAACGCCGCCTTGGCCAAGCTCGTCGATCAGCTCAAGACGATGATGCCCGCCGGCCTCAAGCCGAAGTACCGCGCTCCCACGACCAGCTCATCCCGCCCCACGCCACGGTCACAGAGTGGACAAGCCGACCCGTGTCCAGCCTCTGGGCGGGCGGCGGGACGCCGGCTCGGCTGGAGGTCCGGGCCCATACCGCCGACGATGGAACGCCGTTCATCATCGATGACCGCGACCCGCCCCCAGGAGGTGCGGGAGCTGACCTCCCGCCGATCAGCCGACACCATTTCGGCTCCCTCATCGCCAGAGTCCAGGCCCAGGGCATGCGCCGCACCAGAGCGCCTCCCCCACATGCCCAGGCAACCCGGGCGAAACCCTGTGAACGACCGTGCGGAAGGCGAAGCCACGCAGCAGCGGTCCAGGACCCGCCACATGTCCGGGGCCCGATCCAGCGCTTTGACGCAAGCTTGACCCGAGATTCTCGACCGCATCTCGTTATCGCACGTCAAAGCGGCTTTCCGGGGCCCCGCGTCGCGAAGCACGCTCTCCTGCTTCCAACCGGCACACTCCCCCGCTCTCCGGTGTTTCCGCAGGTCATCCATGGTTCCGGAGCGTGATCCGAAAATAGTGCGATCTTTGCCGTGCCCGATGTCTGATCATTTCCTGCCCGGTTCCTGTCCGGGCTCTTTGGCGACATGGCCACATCCCAACCAATCACGCCTCTTCGGGAGCGTCGCCATGTCCCACCGTTCGGTCCAGCTCTCCACGGACATCTCCACCAACCCGACCATGAACGGCCCAGCCGCCCACCACGCCGTCCTCGGACGGGCACGCACGACCCGCCCCGCCCCGGCCGCGCTGCCCGGCATCGGCCTCGACGAGTGCCCGAGACCGAGCGGGTCGCTGCCGCTGGATATGGCCGAGCACGCCTTCGGCCTGCTCATGCACGGCCCAACCCCGCTATCGGTCGATGGCGAGCGGCTCGGACACGGGCTTCCGGCCCGGACGATCCCGCTCAACGAACTGAAAGAGGTGCTGCTGCACCCCTCTTGCTCCCGTACCACCCGGGACCACGTGTGGCGGCACCTCATCAACCAGGCACGCACACTCCGCAAGGCGTGGATGGTCGCCGCCGTTGCCCTGGCGATCCCAATGCTGCGCCGCCTCGTCACAGCCCTCGCCGACAAGACCCCGGCTGAGCAGCTCGACCGTGAAGACCTGGAAGCCGAGGTACTGATGGCCTATCTGGAAGCCCTCTACGAAGTGAACCTGGCCTGGTCACACCCGCTGCTGCGGCTCTCGCGGCTGACCCACCTCGCCGTTCTGCGCGCCCACGCCGCCGGCCAGCCCAGCCTGCTGGCCGACCCTGACCTCACCGACCGGGCCGACAGCGGTATGCAGACGCTGGCCTACCCGGCCGGTCACCCTGATCAGCTTCTCGATCAGGCCGTCGCTCAAGGGATCATCACCGAGGCGGAGGCGGAGCTGATCGTCTACACCCGGCTGGAGGGCATCCCGCTCAGCGCCTACTGCCGCCGCCGCGGCCTGCTCTACTGCACGGCCATCAAGCGCCGACAGCGCGCCGAAACCGCCCTCCACCAGGCACTCCAACGCGGCGACCTGTAGCGATCGCAACCGGCGCCAGCCGGGAGCGGCCAGCAAAGGGTTCACAAAATCCGCTGGCCCTCATGTCCTAACTCGGCCTTTCACCCAGGTCTTTTACCCGGTGAAGGCAGCGCGGAGGGCGCCCGGGCCCGGCAGCGAGACCTGTACCTGGTCACCGGTCCCTGTCACCCGGCCCAGCCCACCAGCTCCGCTCGCTGAAGGAGGACGCCCACCTGGTCCCGCGACCGGGCCCGGCGCCTCCGCGCCGCCCTCACCACCCGCCGTCATCCGACCCGCACCCGCCGCTCTCTCTGGGAGGCAGCACATGACATCCCGCCAGCGCCGCACCACCGCATCGGCCCAAGCCCACAGCGTCAAGATCGCGCTCATCGCCGTGACCATCCTCGGCGGCATCGTCCTGGGCACCCTGCTCGAATACGCCCTCGCCCACGCCGTCACCGCCGCAGGCTCCGTGCCCGCCCCCATCACTGCTCCCGTCACGGGTGAGGTTCTGGCCGCCCCGGCCTCGCTGAATGCGGTGATCGACAACCTGCGCAACGTCATCGTCGGCCTGCTGGTCGCCCTGGCCACCCTGTTCCTGACCGTCGGCGGGGTCCGCTACATCCTGGCGGGCGGCGACCCCGGCGAGGTCGAGGCGGCCAAGAAGACCTTGCGCTACGCCGCGCTCGGCTACGGCATCGCGGTCCTGGCGCCGCTGCTGGTCAGCGTCCTCAAGGGCATCGTGGGTTCCTGACCGTGACCCGCCACCCGCCACGTCGCCGACCCACGGCGAACACACTCCCGGCCCTCCAGCGCCGGCTGGCGCAGCTCCTCGCCATCATCGCCGTCACGCTCACCGTCACCGCCACCCACGCCGCCGCCGAACCGGACCCGCCGTCAACACCCTCGCCAACGTCGAACCCGCAGCCCACGCCGCCCGCCATACCCGCACCGGCATTGACTCCGTCCACGCCGACGGGGCCGATGCTCACACCACCACCGCACCCGCACCCGAGCACCGGACCCATCACTCCGGCACCGGAGCAGCTACCCGCCACCGAGCCGACACCGCGGCTAGACGGCGGGGTTGAGGAGTGTGGGTGGCTGGACTTCGGCTGCAAGATCAATCGGGCGTTGAACGGTTGGTTCGGCTCGATCGTCACCGAGGCGATCCAGCCCGCCTTCCAGACCATGGGCACGCTGCTGTTGTCCGCGCCGCCGCCGGACATGGTCCAGCGGGTGCAGGAGCTGTCCGCGCACGTGCGGGTGGTGGCCAACGCACTGCTGGCGCTGTTTGTCCTGGTCGGCGGAGTCATCGTGATGGCGTACGGGAGCGTGCAGACCTCCACCACCGCCGCCGAGGTCGCAGCCCGCGTGCTGGTCGCCGCCATCACGCTCAACTTCTCGCTCACTCTCTGCCAGCACGCCATCGAGCTGGCCAACGGCCTGGTCGCCGCGCTGCTCGGCGAGGGCGTCGACGTGGGCCGGGCGGGCGACCTGATCGCCAACAAGCTGGCCAACCCGGTCGGACAGCTGGCGGCGCCGCAGATGTTCTTCATCTGGATGGTCGCGATCGCGGTGGTGATGGGCCTCATCCTGGCCTTCATCGCGGTCGTGCGGATCGCGCTGCTGCTGTTCCTGATGATCGCGGCGCCGCTGGCGCTGCTGTGCCATGCCCTGCCGCAGACCGAGCACATCGCCCGGTTGTGGTGGCGCGCCTTCACCGGTGTCCTGGTCATGCAGGTGCTGCAGGCGCTGGTGCTGATTCTGGCGTTCAAGGTGTACTTCACCGACGCCACCGACGCCTTCACCACCGGCCCTGACCAGCCGGTCCTTGCGGCGGTGAAGCCGATCGTCATGCGGGCAATCGACACCCTGGTGCTGATCGGTCTGCTGTTCATCCTGATCAAGATCCCCGGTTGGGTGGCCCGCTCCGTCTGGCAGCCCGCCCAGCCCCAGCTGCTGACCCGCCTGGTCAAGGCGCTGGTCGTCTACAAGACCCTCAGCGTCGCCAGAACCGCGCTGTCCAGGAACGGCCGGGCCGCCCGCACCACTGCCAAGGCCAAGACCTCGCACCGACCCGGCCGCCCACCCGGCACCACCACAGCCAGTGGACGGCGCGGCCCTCGAGGGCCCCGGCCGCGTGGCGGACCACCGGGCGCACAGCCGACGGGCTCACCCACCACTGCAGGAGGAACATCGCTGGTGAACACATCCAACCAGACCGGACTACGCAGCCACCAGCAGCTTCAATTGCCGCTCAACCTCCCGCCCACGACGACGGGCTCAGGCGCGCGGCGGACAGGCTCGTCCCCCGCGCGGGGACGCCAGCTCGCCTTGCCGTTTCCGGTCACCCGCGTGCCCCGCCCGCCCACGCTGCCCGCTGCATCCGCGCCGAGCGGCCCGTGGATCCGGCCGAAACCGCCCTGGACTCAGCCGATGCTGCCCGGCATGCCCACCCGGCCGCCTCGGCCCCGGCAACTGCTGCTCCACCTTGATCCGCCGCCCCGCCGCACGCGCCGAAGGGACGGCCAGTGAACGAACCCGAACCGTTGATCACGAACATTCCCGCCGACCTCAACCGCCCCGACAAGATCGCCTACGGGCTGACCTTCCGCCAGATCCTCATCGTCGCCCTGACCGGCGGCATCGCCGCCGCCATCTACTACCTGTTCCACCAGGTGCTGCCCATCGTCATCCTCGCCGCCATCGTCCTTCCCTTGATGGCGCTCGGCCTGGCCATCGCGCTCGGCCGCCGTGACGGGCTCACCCTGGACCGCTTCGCCCTGGCCGCCCTGCTCCACACCCGCGCCCGCAAACGACTGGTGGCCGCACCCGAAGGGGTTCTCGGACCGCCTCGGTGGTGCCGGTTGCGCGGCAAGCTGCCCGCGCCGCTACGCCTGCCGGTGCGGGCGATCCGCACCGACGGCGCGCTCGAGCTCGCCGACGGCGGCGTGGCCGTCCTCGTCGAGACCAGCACCCTGTCCTTCCACCTTCGCACCACCGGCGAGCAGACAGCCCTGGTAGGGGCGTTCGGCCGGTGGCTGAACTCCCTCGAAGCGCCCGTGCAGATCCTCGCCCGCGCCCGCCCCGCCGACCTGTCCAACCTGGTCGAAACCGTCGAGCAGCAAGCGCAGGATCTGCCGCACCCCGCGCTGGCCAACGCCGCCCGCGAGCACGCCGGCTTTCTGGCCGAGCTGAACAGCTCCAGCGAGCTGCTGTCCCGGCAGGTGCTCGTCGTGCTGCGTGACCACCCGGTCGGCAACCAGGGACGCCGCTCGGTACGCCGGGACGCCTGCGCCGCCGTCGTCCTGCGGCACGCCGCCGAAGCCGAGCGCAACCTGGCCGCGCTCGGTGTCGCCGCCCGGGTGCTCGACGCCGATGCGGCCAGCCAAGCGCTGGCCGAATGCCTCGACCCCGGTGGCCGGCACCCCGCCGGTCAGGCCCTGCCCGACGAGCTGATCACCTCAACCACGGGGAGCACGCCGTGAAGCTACACCGCCGCCGCGACCACCAGCCCAGCGCCCTCGCCCATCCGGGGTCGGCGTACGTCGGCGTCAGAACCCTGACCTTGCCCAGCGCCGCCTGCGCGTCGTTCGCCATCACCGGCTACCCGCGCGAGGTCGGCGCGGGATGGCTGGAACCCTTGCTGACCTACCCCGGCCACCTGGATGTGTCCCTGCACATCGAACCGATCCCGCAGCAGGTCGCCGCGATGCGGCTGCGCCGCCAGCTTGCCCGCCTGGAATCGACCAGCCGCTCCAACGCCGCCCACGGCCGCCTGCAAGATTTCACCGCCGAAGCCGCCGCCGACGACGCCACCCACCTGGCCGACAGTCTCGCCCGAGGCCACGGCCGACTGTTCAAGGTCGGCCTCTACCTCACCGTCACCGCTCCTTCGGAGCCGGAACTGGCCGCCGAGGTGGAGCGGGTCCGGGCGCTGGCCTCGTCGCTGCTGCTGGATGCGCAACCGGCAACGTTTCGCGCCTTGCAGGGCTGGACGACGACACTGCCCTTGGGCGTCGACTCCCTCAACGCCACGCGAACGTTCGACACCACCGCGCTGGCCGCGGCCTTCCCCTTCACCTCACCCGACCTCCCCACGGACACCGGTGGCAGCGGAGTGTTGTACGGGCTGAGCGCCACCAGCACCGGCGTTGTCGTGTGGGACCGGTTCGCCCAGGACAACCACAACTCCGTCGTCCTCGCACGATCCGGCGCGGGCAAGAGCTTCTTCACCAAACTCGAAGTCCTGCGCCTGCTCTACCAAGGCGTCGAGGTCGCCGTCGTCGACCCCGAAGACGAATACGCCCGCCTCGCCCACGCGGTCGGCGGCACCCACTTGCGGCTCGGCGCCGCCGGAGTGCGGTGGAACCCCTTCGACCTGCCCGCTGGCCACGGCCCCCGCGATGACGTTCTGTCCCGGCGGTCGATGTTCCTGCAGACCCTTATCGCCACCATGCTCGGCGGCACCCAGCTCACCGCTCAGACGCGGGCAATGCTGGACTCGGCCATCCTCGCCACGTACGCGGCGGCCGGGATCACCCGCGATCCCACCACATGGAGCAGGCCCGCACCGCTTCTCGCCGATCTGGTCACCGCGCTTACCAGAAAGGATGCCGGAGGGCAGGCGGGCGCAGAGCTGGCCGCGCAGCTCGCCCCGTACGTCACCGGCTCCTACCGCGAGCTGTTCGATGGCCCCACCACCACCCACCCGGCCGGGCATCTGACCGTTTTCTGCCTTCGGGACCTGCCCGAGGAGATGAAAGCCGTCGGCACTCTGCTGGCACTGGATGCGATCTGGCGGCGGGTGGCCAACCCCCGCGACCGCAAGAAGCGCCTCGTGGTCGTGGACGAAGCCTGGCTGCTGATGAAGGAACCCGAAGGCGCCCGCTTCCTGTTCCGGATGGCCAAGGCGGCCAGGAAACACTGGGCCGGTCTCGCCGTCGTCACCCAGGACGCCGCCGACCTGCTCGGCTCCGAGCTCGGCCAGGCGATCGTGGCCAACGCCGCCAGCCAGATCCTGCTCCGCCAAGCCCCACAAGCCATCAACGCCATCGGGGACGCCTTCGACCTGACCGACGGCGAACGCCAGTTCCTGCTCACCGCCGAACGCGGCGAAGCACTCCTGGTCGCCGGCCCCGCGAGCCGAGCCGCCCTGACCATTGTCGCTTCACCCGCTGAGACTGCGCTGGTCACGACCGATCCGAAGGTCCTCGCCGAACTCGGCCCGCACGGTCAGCACGATCAACCCGGACCGCTCCAGGCGCACGACGGGCAGCCATTCGGCCCGGCCGATGACAGCACGATCGCCTCCCCCAGCCAGATCGACGATGAGGAGGGCGACCCGCTATGACCACCAGCCCGACGCCGAGCCCGAACGGGCCGTGCCTGCTGTGCGGCATCGACGACCGCGACGTGCAGACCGCCCTCGACTTCCTGGCCGAATTGCCTGCCCGCCTGCCCGAACTCGCCCTCGCCTATGGCCCGCGTCTCGCCGTGGCCCTCGCCATCATCTGGTCCGTAGCCGCCGCCGTACGCTACCTGCTCGGCTGGCTCCAGCACGCCGACATGACCCCTGAAGCCCGCCTGATCGAAATCTCCAGCCCCCCACGCAGTGACCCCGAAGGCGCCGTGGTGTTGTGGCGGCAGCTCATCGGCCTGCTCCGCCCGGCATGGATGCGCACCTTGGCCGGCCAGCCGCATCTGGTGTGGGAGTACTGCGGCAGCGACGCAGGCGTCCGGATTCGCCTGTGGGTGCCCGGCACCATCCCGCCAGGCATCGTGGAGAAGGCCATCCACGCCGCCTGGCCGGGAGCCACCACCACGACCAGCCCCGCCACCTCGCCCCTCCCTGCGGAGGCGGAGGTCGCGGGCGGTCGGCTGGTGCTGGCCGCGCCCGAGCATCTCCCGCTCAAGACCGACCACGATCACGACCCCGTCCGATCGCTGCTGGAGGCCATGGGCGGACTGCGCGAGGGCGAGCACGCCGTGGTCCAGGTGCTGGCCCGTCCGACGACGGGCAGGCGGCTGCGGCACGCCTACCGAGCAGCCGCTCACCTGCGCGGAGGAGGAAGCCGCCGCCTGCTCGGCCGCTTCTTCGACGAGGTTCTCCCGCTGCCCGATGCCCGCGACCACCACCGTCCCAGCGACCTGGCCCGCGACTTTCCCGAACGCGCCGAACAAGTTCGCGCCATCCTGGCCAAGGCGGGCCAGCCGCGCTACACCGTGGCTGTCCGCTACGCCGTCACCACCAGCCGCGAACCCGTCTCCGGCACGTCCGCAGCAGTCCGCCCGGAGCCTGCTGCTCTGGTACGTGGCTGGCTGCGCGGCCATGCGCACACCCTGGCCGGCGTCTTCGCCCTGTACACCGGAAGCCACCAGTACCTGCGCCGAGCCCGCCTCTGGCACGCCCGCCGGGTGGTCAGCTCGCGGCGCCTGGACTCCGGCTATCTGCTGTCGGTGGCCGAGCTGGCCGCGCTCGCCCACCTGCCGTGGGACATCGACGCGCCCGGCATCACCCGCGCCGGAGCCCGCCCGGTAGCGCCGTCACCGGCCGTACCCCGCACCACGGCGGGCGGAACCGCCCGCATCCTGGGCGACGCCGACAGCGGCCCACCGCGCCCCGTAGCGCTATCCGTGGCCGACGGACGCCACCACACGCACGTCCTGGGCGGCACCGGTGTCGGCAAATCCACCCTGCTCGCCAACATGGTCCTGGCTGATGCGGCAGCAGGCCGAGGTGCCCTGGTCATCGATCCGAAGGGTGATCTGGTCACCGACATCCTCAACCGGCTCCCGCAGCGAGCGGTCGGCAAGACTGTGGTGTTCGACCCGCAAGACCCCGCGCCGCCGCCGTCGATCAACATCCTCGCCGGGCATGATCCGGCCTTCGCGGTCGACTCCGTCGTCACCATCTTTCACCGCTGTTTCTCCTCCGCCTGGGGGCCGCGGGTGGATGATCTGCTCCGCTCCACGTGCCTGACCTTGACCAGCGTCCTGGGCCGCAAGGCAACCCTGGCCGACGTGCCCCGGCTGCTGACCGATGCGGCGTTCCGTGCCCGGACCACGGCCGAGCTGCGCGATGAGCTGCTGGCCGGGTTCTGGGACTCCTACGAAGCCCTCACCCCAGCCGGACAAGCCACCGTCATCGGGCCGGTGATGAACAAGCTCCGCTCCGTCCTGCTCCGCCCGTTCGTCCGGCAGGCACTGGCCAGCCCGGACACCACCGTGCCCATCGGGCCGCTCCTCGACCGAGGCGGCCTGGTTCTCGCCCGGCTCCCGAAAGGCATCCTGGGCGACGACGCCGCCCGGCTGTTCGGCTCCATCCTGCTCGCCCACACCTGGCAAGCCGCCACCCGCCGCTCCATCCTGGCCGAGCCGGACAGGCCGGATGCCTCGCTCGTGATCGATGAGTGCCACAACTTCCTGAACCTGCCCGGCCACATCAATGACGTGCTCGCCGAGGCACGCGGCTACCGCCTCTCCCTCGTACTGGCCCACCAGCACCTCGACCAGCTCCCCGCCGACCTGCGCGAAGCACTCTCAGCCGACGCCCGCAACAAGATCTACTTCAACGCCTCCCCCAAAGACGCCAACGACCTCAAGCACCACACCGCCCCGCTGATCAGCCCGCACGACCTCACCCACCTCGGCGCCTACCAAGCCGCCGCCCGCCTCATCATCAACGGCCAGCAGACCTCCGCCTTCACCCTGCGCACCCGGCCCCTGCCTGCCCTGGTCGAGGGCCGCGCAGAAGCGGTCCGCCAGGCATCTCGCCAGCGGTTCACGGGAACGGTGGTTGCCCGGCGAGCAGGCCAGGCACCCGAATCAACCGCAGGCAGAGCGTCCGGCCATGCCCCTCGCGAGGGTGACCCCGGCGCGCCCTCAGCCTCCAACCGCTCCTGACCCGCCCCATGTCCTGCCGTATCCACGTCACGGAGGTTCGCCATGTCCGATAAGCCCTGCGGTTGCTCGTGCACCTGCCAGCCGGCCCAGCAGCCCACCACCCGCCGAGCGGCAGCTCGCAAGCTGCCCCGGTTCACGATCCAGCCCATCCCGGCAGCCCAGCCCAGGCTCGATCACACCGCGTTGATGACACTCGCCGCCAGGTTGACTGAGCGCGACTACCAGATCCTCGATCACCTGCACCGCCACCGCGTCCTGACCACCCACCAGCTGCAGCGCATGTTCTTCACCATCGCCCAAGCCACCCGCGCCCGCATGACCATCCTGTTCCAGCTCAACGCCGTCACCCGCTTTCGCCCCTGGGCCGGATACGGCGCAGGCTCGGCCCCCATCCACTGGGCCCTCGGCAAGGCCGGAGCCGCCGCCCTGGCCGCCCGCTACGGCATCACTCTCAAAGAACTCGGCTACAACCCCGACATCCCCGTCGCCGTCTCCTCACGCCTGACCCACCAGGTCGGTGTCAACGACTACTTCTCCCACCTGCACAGCCTCACCCGCCGCACCCCGCACGCCGCCCTGCGAGCCTGGTTGTCAGAAAGGCAGTGCGCCGAAAAATGGGGCGAACTGGCCCGCCCTGACGCCTACGGCTGCTGGTCGGAGAACGGCCACCAGATCGACTTCTTCCTCGAACACGACACCGGCACCGAAACCCTCAAACGGGTCGCCGACAAGCTCCACGACTACCGCGACCTCGTCCACGCCACCGGCATCACCACCCCGGTCCTGTTCTGGCTGCCCAGCCCCACCCGCGAGACCAACCTGCGCAAACTCCTCACCAGCAGCGACCTCCCGATCGCCACCGCCGTGCACACCACCCACGGCGACGGACCCGCCGGACCCGTCTGGCTGCCCATCCCCGCCGAACCGGGGCAGGCACGCCTGCGGCTGGCCGACCTCGACAACGGCTGGCCTCATCTCACCCTTGGGCGAAGCACCGAGCAACCGGCCAGCGCCGATGACGACGATGGCGAGTTCCTCGACCGTATCTTCCAGGACGAGACCGAGAGCAGGTGAAGGCCGCCGCCGCCGGCGCCGCCCTCCTGCTGCTCCTCATCGGCGCGTTCATCACGGCCGCCACCAGCATCCTCACCGGCTCCGGGACACCCGGAGGCCTGGCCTGCGCGATCACACCCGCGACGACCAGCAGCCCAACGAGCAGCACGGCGGGCGGGCCGGTCGCGGCCGGTGCATCGACCGGCGTGGCCTCCACGCTGGCCTTGGACGTCGAGCAGCAGGCCCACGCCGCCCTCATCGTCCAGGTCGCCATGGAGCGCGGCCTACCCGCGCGGGCGGTCGTCATCGCGGTCGCCACCGCTCTGCAGGAGTCGCAGCTGCGTAACCTGCGCTACGGCCACCTCGACAGCCTGGGCCTGTTCCAGCAGCGCCCCTCGCAGGGCTGGGGACCCACGGAGCATGTTCTCGATCCCCGGTATGCCACCAGTACCTTCTACGATCGCCTGGTCAAGGTGCCCCGCTGGGAGCAACTCCCGCTCACCCGAGCGGCCCAAGCTGTCCAGCGCTCCGGCCATCCCGACGCATATGCCCGGTGGGAGCCGCTCGCCCAGCACACCGTCGATACCTTGACCGGGGCCTGCGTCCCGCTCGTCCCGGGCGAGCAGGTCGCCGCCATCCTCACGTATGCGCACGCCCAACTCGGAAAACGGTACATATGGGGAGCCGAAGGCCCTAACGCGTTCGACTGCTCCGGGCTGACCATGCGCGCTTACCAAGCCGCCGGCATCACTATCCCTCGCGTCGCCGCCGATCAATGGAGACACGGACCACCCATCCCAGCCGGGCAAGAGCAACCCGGTGACCTCGCCTTCTTCAACATGCACGCGGACGGCCCCGGGCACGTCGGCATCGTCATCGGAGGCGGCCAGATGATCCACGCCCCCAACCGCCGAACCGTGGTAAAGATCGACAGCTATCAACGACGGGGCTTGATCGGGTTCAGCCGCCCCACCGCCCACGCCGTCACCGGCCAACCCGATCCCCGCTAACCCGCTGCAACGCCACTACGGCACCGCTCAGCACCGACCCTGAGGAACATCCTGCGGCCGCCGTACGGCCCCCACGGGCCTGGGGGACAACCCCACCACATCCCCGGCCGCAGCCACGACTGATCACGCGAATGACAGCCTAACCACGACCGTCACAGCGCCCGCCAGAACGCCACCAGCATGGCACCTATCCGGCGGGTGAGCTGCTCGTTTCTTCCTGAAACCCGCAGTCACGCAGAGGCATGTATCCGATACTGTCCGGGAAGATCTCCGTAGGTTCGCAGGTCAAGGAGGCACCTCGTGTGCGCGATGCGGTTTGCCCCGTCCCAGCTTGTGGTCAGCCTCTCCTGCGACCTCAACAACCCGATCAAGATCCGCGCCAAGCACAAGGTCGCCGGCATGCTCCTGCTCGACCGCGACCACGCCAACCGCCTCGAGCGCGGCTGGAACGTCCCCGGCGCCTACATCTTGCTCGACCGCCCAGATGCGCAGGGTCGGTGGGGAGCTTACGTCGGCAAGGCCACCAACCCGGGCCTGCGCCATCGCGTGCTGCAGCAGCTCAAGGACCGCGCGCACTGGTATCGGGCGCTGCTCATCCGCTACGAGTCCAACGAGGACGAGACGCTCAACAGCAGCGAGGCCGGGTGGCTGGAAGGACGGCTCTACGACCATCTCGCCAAGGCCGGACAAGTCGACCTGCACAACCGCAACCGGCCCCAAGACCCCACCCTGTCAGACGACGATGAGACCAGCCTCATCGACTACCTGCTGCCCATCGAATCCGTACTCCGGCTTATCGGGCACACCCTCCACTCCCGCCCAGCGGGCGCACCCGACGGCGGGGCGCCTCTCGTCAGAGAGATCAGGCCCAGGCCCTCGGTGAGTAAGCCCCCCTCCCGCCTCAGCCCGGTTGGATCGGCCCCCGACGCCAGCCCGCCGTTGGGCCCGCCAAAGGATGTCAAGAAGATCATCGCGCAGATCAAGGCGGGCACCTTCGTCTATCAGGGACCGCTCAGCCGCTAACGTCATGAGACTCGGTGGTGGAGGAGGTGTGCCCCGGCCAGCGCACTTGACTTGCGCTGGACGGGGCGCACCCCCTACGCCACCGGATCAGGCGCTACCGAACATATCCTCGTCCGCCGTGTCCCCCTCCCTTTCTCCCTCCGCCTCGTCCTCGTCGTCCTGCTCTTTGTCATCGAAGATCCGGCAGGCGAGTTCCTCCTCTTCCGTAAGGACCACGGCGAACAGCTCCTCAACCTCAAGGGCCAGAGCTTTGCACAGGCGGTGCCAGCCGTCGATGATCAGCATGCCGCCGTTCGGGACCGTGGCTATGATCAACGGCTCGGACAGGTCCACCTGGGTCGCGTGCTCGGCGTCGATGGCGATCAGCTGAATCATGGCCGCCCACCGCTCAGGGACGATCCATCCATCCGGGGCCCGGCCTTGAGTGAGCTTCTTGGCCTTGGTGATGTCCCAGCGCCAGCCGAGCATCTGGAAGACCTCCACACCCGTGCTATCCGACCGGTCCGATCTGGACGTGGCGTCGCCGGTGCGGTGGGGGTTGGGGTAGGGATGGGTCATGCCGTGGCCCCCTGCCCGGAAGAAGCATCGGAGGTCTGCTGGCGGGAGCAGGCCGGCGCGAGTGCCTCGGCTTGGATGAGGAAGGCGCGAGCGGCGTTCCGCCGGATGAGCGCCAGGCTGCGCTCGAGGTGATCGAGGGCGGCGGCGCGCTCACTGTCCGCCCCGGGGGCCGGTGCGTCCGTCGCGGGTTCGGGTGGGGTGGGGTCGGTGGCGTAGGGGGCGATCCAGGAGATGAACCGGGCGATGGCCTGGGCCGGGCGCAAGCCGCCGCTGTCGGCGTACTCGATGTGCCGGACCACCAGCAGCCACCACGTGCACACGGTGTGCGCGTGCAGGGTGTCGTAGATCTGCTCGGCGCTCAGCCGCTCGCCCCGACCCAGCCGCCGCAAGGTGTCCTCGGTGTGATGCTGGCGGGCGCTACGGGCCTGCTCGATGATCGCCTCCAGCGCAGCCGGAGCCGCTGGGGGCGGTGTGCCGGTGGCGGGGGGCTGCTGAGCGTCGTTCATGACGGTGCTGTCCTTTCCTGCGGGGTTCGCGTCAGCGCCGGGATGCGCTCGCGCGGTCGGTTGCTCGGTCACGGCGCCACCACCGTCGGCGCGGGCGGGGTGGGGCTGACCGGTCGAGGGTGATCGTGTTCTGCGGGCGTGGCGGAGGGGGCCGCCGGATGGGCTGCCTGGTGGATGAGGTGCTGGGTGAGCAGGTGGCCGCTGTCGCTAAGGAAGTCGCGGGCGGCCATGCGGGCGGCGTGGGCGAGGGCGTGATCGAACAACGTGCCCGGCCGGGCGGCCGGAGGTTCGGCGGTGAGGTAGTGGCGCGCCCAGGACCGCACTCGTCGCAGCGCGTGATCGGCGGCCAGTCGCTTGCTGGTGATCTCCTCCTCCACCAGGTCCCACCAGGCGCGTGCTGCCTGGGCGTGGACGGTGACGAACAGCTGCTCGCCGGTCAGCCGTTGGCCGTTCTGCAAGGCGAAGATCGCCTTGGCTGCCGTTGTGTAGCAGGCGTGGCGGGTGGCGGTGATCTTCTCGGTGGTCAGCTGATCGCACGAGGGCCACGCTTGTTCGTGATGGCCGGTGGTGGTGTCCCGCGCGGCGGTGATGCTGTCCGGGGGACGGGGTGGCGGCAGGGTGCCGGGCTGGCAGGGGTCATTCATCGGGTGTCGTCCTTTCGCTGAGTTGCAGGGATGGGTGAGGGGTGGGGTCATGGGGTGGCCGCCCGGCTTGCGGCTCGACGCCGCGCCCGCCGGGAGCGGCGTCACGGACGGCGGCCCTCGGCCGGGGCCTGTCCGGTCGCGGGCGTGATCCCTTCGGCCGGGCGGGTGTCGTGATCGGAGAGGAGAGCCAGCGCGTCGGCGAGTTTCTCGGTCGCATCCAGAAAGGCGCGCGCGCCGCCCCTGCGGGCCTCGGCCATCGCCAGGACGAACAGGCCGCCGTTGGACACCGGGCGGGCGTTGATCAGCAGGTCCTGGGCGCGTTGCCGCACGGTGAGCAGGGCGGTCGCGCCGTCGATCGGTTCCTCGCGGCCGTGGGTGAGGTCGGTGACCTGCTGCCACCACGACATCCGCTGGTAGGCGTAGGCGATCCGGGCCAGGTCCTTGTCGTGCAAGGTGCCCTCGTCGTCGAGGGTGGCGATTCGGTTGAGCGCCTGGCTCAGTTCCCAGCGGGCGGCGTTGGCGTAGTGAACGGCCAGGTCTTCGAGTCGTCCCATGACGGTCTCCTTCAGAGTCGGTTGATGATGTACGCGGGTGCGGGGTATCGGCCGGTCGGGCGCCCCGGCCCCGTCCGCGGGTGCCTCCGGAAGGCGGCGCGATGGCCCAGGTGGTCGTCGGTCCGGTTTCCGGTAGCGGGGTCGAGCACGTCGCATCGCGGCGTGGTGTCCGGTACGGCCCTGTGCCGGGCCGTACCGGATGCCGAGGGCTGTCGGTCGGGCTGCGGGTCAGGCGGTGGCCAGGAGGCGGAACGCGCGGGTCTTGATCTTGGCGTGGTCGTGGTCGTCGAGCAGGGCCCGCTCCGCCCGCACGGCCGCCACGTCACGGCTGCCGAACACCGGGCTGCGGTGGTCCAGCCGCTCGGTCACCGCGTTGTACGCGGCCCAGCGGGTGTTGCGGATCGGCTCTTGCGTGGGCGCGTGGGCGAACAGGTGCTCCAGCTGGCGCAGGGTCAGCTCGCGGTTCTTGCGGGCAAGATCCTTGGCGCCCGGCGGGATCGGGTACAGGACATTGGTGAACTGGCGGAACTCTGAGAAGTCCATCGGGGTCGCGAGGAGCTTTTCGGCTTCGGCGGCGAACGCCTGGCCGTGCCGCCAGGTCAGCTTCAGCGCGTCCCGGGCCTCGGCGATGCGCCCGGCCATCCGGCCGGTGTGCCGGACGGTGAACTTCGAAGCGTGATTGGCCAGCGCCGCCCGTTCGGTGTTCGCACAGACGACCCGGACCGGGGTCGCCACGGTGACGAACGACCCCCACCCGTCATGCCGGGAGAACGCCGCCAGGTACAGGTCGATCTGATCGAACCCGCCGACCATGAGCGGCTCGGGCAGCCGCATGGTGACGAAGATGCGCCGCCCGTTGTTCAGCGACCCGCCGGTGTCGAACACCGCCCCGGACTCGTCCACCAGGGTCTGCAGGAACGCGGTCACCTCCTCGTTCTGCAGCACCTCGTACTCCTTGCCGACGCGGCCGAGCCGTTCCGGCGATCCGGTGACCGGGTTGGTGCGCACCACCAGGAAGTCCTCGTCGGTGGTGACCGGCTGTCCGGTGACGGGGTCGGTCACCTGGCCGACCGGTACTTTGCGCACGTTCCATCCGGCGAGCTGGGCGTTGGCCAGTAGTTCGTCGGCGGTCATCGGGCCGGGCGCGGTGTAGCCGAGCCCGTGCCAGCCGGGCTTACCGGCGGCGGCGAACCCGGCCGAACCGTTGGCGAAGATCTCGATTTCGTGAGCCATGACAGGGCCTTTCTGATGTGTGGGCAGGCGAAACAGACGCGATGACGAACAGGTGTGGGGCTGGCCCCTCAGCGTCGGGGCCGGTGGAGCGGGGATCGATGGAGGTGGCCGGGGCGGGTCGGACGGTGCTGCCGCCCGGCGTGAGTCAGGGGTGCGCCGTGGGTTGCGGGGGTCGATAGGACAACCGGCCGGGCTACGGGGTCCGGGGCGGGCCGGTATGGGAGGACCCGCCCTGGCCCCTGTTCAGCCGGTGTAGGTGTCCTCCGCGCTGGGCTCGGACGGGGCGCCGGTGGGGGCGTCGGTGGGGGTGAGGGCGAACCGGCGGGGCCGCTCACAGGTCAACACCGCCAGGCCGAGGTTGACCAGCCGGTCCAACGCGTTGGCCACCGCACCGGACGAGGCGTCCAGCACCTTGCCGATCTCGTACGGGGTGAAGTCCTTGCCCGAGAACTCGAGCAGGTGGGCGTGCACCCGATCCCGCAACGCCCCCGGCCGCACCCCACCGGGGGCGCTGCCACTGGTGCCCCGACGGACGGCGGTCCCACCTCGGGCCGGGGCGGCGTCGGTGCCGGTCAGCACCGCGCGCGCGTTACGGTGCGCCGTAGCGACCTTCGCCATCGCCATCTCCAGGTACCCCAACGCCATCACGGCGTTCCCGTCGCCCTGTGCCGAGATCACCCCGCCGAACAATTCGATCAGTTCCGTCAGGTCCGCCCGCGCCCGCACCCATGCCGGATCATCGGCCACCGGCTCCGACACCACCTCGGACATGTCGGCGTCGGGAACCGAGCCGTCTCCGCCGCCCAGCTGGTCCGAACCGTGACCAGCCGGGTCGTCGACGCTCAGACCGTCCGGCTGGCCACCCGGCGCCTCGGCCAGGCCCGCCTCGCCGGTCGGCTCGTCCGCCATGGCGGGATCGGCCGACACGATGGCGGAGGGGACCGCCTCCTCATCCGAGGCGAGTACCACGTCGGCGTTCGGGGTTTCGGCCTCCGGCGCGGTGATCGCGGCGGGCGCGCCATCCGACGGCTCCAGGGCCGGGGCCAACGCGTCGGCGGCGCCGGTCGGCACGGAGGTGTCAGCGGTGATCGGGAACCACCGGTCAGCGGCGCGGCCCCGCGTCTGACCGTCGCTCACGCCCGGCTCACGGCGGGCGCGTCCCTCGGTCTCGAGCTGGTTGAGGATCTTGCCCGCGACCATCCGGCTCAGCCCGGCCGCCGCCCCGATCACCGTGGCCGACGAACCCGGCTCGGCGTTCAGCGCCGCCCACACCGCCGCCACGCGCCCGTCCGCGTCCAGGGCGTTGCCGGTGTCCGGGGCGGCGGCGTCGGGGCCGTCAGGGGCCGCCAGGGGCGCGGCGTCGGCGGGAATGACGGCGGCGATTTCCGCGTCAGCGGGGGCGGTGTCGGTAGCGGTCATTTCCGCGATGTGAATAGCCATTTGTGACGCCCTTTCCGGTCGCTACACCGGCCCTATCCGGCCGGTGTTTTTTCGTTTGCGTCACGACCATCCCTCGCACATAACGCGGACAGCAAGTCGACCGGCCAACAAATTTAGTCACCCCAACGGCTGGAGAGGCTAACCTAACAAACCAACCGGCGACCTGGCGAAACACCTCACAGGAAACTCACGGGATTGGCTTGACATCCGGCGCGCGTCCAGCTCTTCACCTATTTCACCGGACGACGGCGAACGGTACCCGATTACCCGAATACCGCGCGAATCAATCTGCGAGGTTAATACGCATCCCGGTTGACAAACATATGCGGGTCGAGCGTCCATTGAATTAGGCGGTAAACACCGCCGACACGGCACCGGAATAAACGCCGGGGACATCGAAAGGCACACCACATGACACACCGCATGACACTCGCCACCACGGCCGCCCGCCGCCGCATGGTCAGCCCCGCGCACGCCCGCGCGCTAGCCAACTACGGCCCCGGATGGGCGATCATGTGGGACGAGAGCCACGCGCAACCCGTCATCGTCCGCGCCGAACGCGGCGACGACGGCCGCCTCCTCGAGATCTGCGCCTACGAGGACATGTTCACCCTCGGAGGCGATTGCGACCCCGGCGAAGACGCCTCCACCTGCCCGGCATGCACGCCCGGCGCACCGCCCGACTTCTACATGATCGCCGCCCACATGACCGACATCCTCGGCGACTACTACCACGACCGCGCCGACATCGCCGCGTACATGCCCCTCGCGCTGCCCTACACCCGCGCCCTCGTTGAATACGGCTACCAACGCCGCTTTCAGGGCAACCGCCATTACGGCAACGGTCAGCATGACACCTTCCACCAGCTCTACCGCTCACCGGACCACCACCTCGTCCAGCTGATCATCACGCTGTCCCCCGCCGACGCCCCCACCGAGGCCGCCACCACCGCGCCACCGCTTACCATCGAATGGACCTACCTCGGCCACACCGGCCCCGACGGCACCTACCCCGTCACCGACGTCCCCGCTGACACCCCGCCCGCCGACGTGGCCGAACTGATCGCCGCCCACATCGCCCTCCATCCCCCCACCGCCACCGCGCCGGACAGCGCGAACACGCCTGAGATAACCGGCACGCCCGCCACCACGTAACCCCACCCCCACGGCCCCGGCACCGCCCCCATGGCGGCACCGGGGCCGCACGCGTCCCCCCGGCCGCTCAGCCAACCGTCAGCGACCGCGTGTCCGGCCGCTCCATCCCTACGCCGCCAACCCGACACCCGCCCCGACGGGTCCCCGGCCACGCATCGCACCCGTCACCCGCTCCACACCAAGCCGGCTCACGGCCAGCCGCGAGCCGGGCGACGGGCCGGCAAGTCCAGAAAGACCCAAGGGATACAAAGCGGGCGAGCAGGACCCCAGCACGGCCAGCCCCTCAACGCACGCGCACACATATTCAAAGGACTCGTCCTTAGACGAGTCGGGCCGTCCAGCGCACTGTCCGAAACCGGGAAGACCTGCGAAAACAACCCCCGCACGGGGTAGCGGCCTTAATCGCGAGAGGGAACGCCACCCCCATTTCCGGCGTGGAAATCTGCCCCCATCTGCCACACCGCCGCTGCCGCCCATGTCCTCAAAGCACACCCGGGGAACCGAGGTTGACACGGCCGTCTCCCCCGGCCCCGGGGGCGGGTTCGCCTCGCCCCCGACGCGAGGCGACCCACCCAGGTCGCGCGTCCAGCACCGCTCCCCACCGGACGGGCGGACCGGTATCAACACCCACCTGCACCCCAGGTGTCAAGCCGGTACACCCGGCCCATCACACGCGGGCACCTCACCGTTCAGGCGGCAACAGCAGCGGCCAGCACCGCTGCAACCGGCTTCGACCGGACCCGACGGTGGCCACGCCCACGCCCTGACTCGTCCCGGCCAGCCGGGCGAGCCTGTTTCCGGACATACGCCGCTGAACACCAACGGTCCCGGCGCTTGCCCCACGGCCACCACGACCACCCGCGTGGCCGCCACCCCCTTCGCGCCCCGTCAGCAGCAGCAACCGCCCACGTGCCCGTCCCCGACCGCTCAGCGGCCAACACCCCCGGCAGCGGCGCAACCACCGCCACGGTGCCGCTCAACCCCATACCGGCACCCCCACCCAACCCGCCACCACCGCCACCCGTCGTACACGCCGAACCGGATCGCGGTGGCCCGCTCACCCCCGCCCCATCCACACCAAACCCCGCCACCATCGGTAGCACCAGGCCAGGCCCTGACACCCCGCCCTCGGTCAGGCCCGGCACAGCCGATCCGGACCCCAGCAACAGCCCGGTCACGTTCAGCCCCGTCGCGTTCGGCCCTGCTGGGAGAGATAGCAGGGCCTGACGGAGTTCCTGCGGCCCAGCCGCACCAATCACCACCTGCTTGCCGCGCATCGCGATCCACCGGCACCGCACCACCAGGAAAGCCCAGCCCGGCCAATCCTCACGCAGCCCGGCCAACGCCTGCCGTGCCCACGGCTCCTGACCAAACGCCGACACCTGGCCCGCCACCCGCCCCGATACGTCTCCCGCAAGCGCCCGGAAGAGCCCGGGCCAACCGCCCTCCTCCCGATCCGAGCCCGGTGCGTTGCCCGGCCCACCGGCCGATACCAGCGGACCACCCACCCGGCCACCCAGTTCCTCGCCGGAGGCTCCTTCACAGCCCAGCGGCGACAAGCCGCTGCGAGCCACGACGCGTCCCGCTTCTTCGGTGACCGTCCTGCAGGCCACCGGCCTTGCCTCGAACCCACCGTCCCGCTCCGACTCTCCCGCACCAGCACCGACCACAGCACCCACTTCTATCGCCGTGGTCACCGCATTCACCTCCTCGGGAAGGGCTAGCTCAACCCACACCGCATGCCCGGTACTCGCATCACCCGCCACCCCGAATCGGACCGCCAGCTCAGCCACCCCGGTCAGCCCCCGCCCATGCTCGGCCAGCCCCAGCACCGAACCCGGCGTCCGAGAAAAGTCCGGAACCGAACCCCCGCCCAAGTCATAGACCACGATCCGGGCCACGCCCACGCCGCGCAGGACCTCCACCACAAAGAACCCCCGTGCCTGCCCCGAACAGGAGTGACCCGAAAGCGAGTGCTGCAGCGCGTTTGCGACCAGCTCGGCCGTCACCCACTCCGCGTCCTGCCTCCGGCCGGTGTCCTCCAGCAGCCGGCCCACCATGCGGCGCGCGGGCGCCGACTGATCGTCCCGTCCCGGGAACGCCTGCCGCCAGGCCATCCCGCCCCACACCGGCCGGGAGCGGAAGGTCGACATCACCAGCCCCGGCGCCAGATCCGGGAACTCCTCCCCACCCGGCTGCCCGTGCGTCCGCGGCGCGAGGAGCTGGCTCGGCTCGTCCGAGAGGTGCTGCGTACGGTTGTCCATGCTGGCGGGTCCCTTCGGGTCACGTCCCCGGCACGTCCGGGAGCGACCTGCACGATCACTCACCTCGCCGCCCGAATCACACCCCCAACCCGCAACCCCACATTCCCCCGCCCCGACCTGCGGTCATGCCCCGAACCACCCACCGACGGCCCTCATGTCCGTCCGATCGACCACCCCACACGGAGACTGGAGCCCCTCCCGAGAGTCCGTCTACCGTCCCTGAACCATGCGCCGCCTGCGCGCCGCAGGAAAGGGGACTCAACGCATGTCCGGAAGCGGATACCAGACGCTGCTCGACTGCCGCCGTCGCAGCCGCTACCTGCGCCAGCACGGCTTCACCATCGATCAGATCGCCACCATCCTGGCCCTTGACCACCCCGCCAGCCCACTCCGGCTCTACCGCCACGCCGCCGGCCTTACCGCTGGGCAAGTAGTCAACGCCTTCCACCGGCTCGCCGACAGCGCTAGAGCGGGACTGCGCGAATCCCGCCTCTACGAGTACGAGAACTGGCCGAAGCAGGGCCGACGCCCCTCCCCTTACACCCTGCACCTCTTGGCCCGCATCTACGGCACCCAACCTGCCTGCCTGCTCACCTCCGCCATGCTGGCCACCTACACCCCGCGTGACCAGCACATCCTCGGCCAGAAAGACAGGTAGGGCCCGTCAACACCAGCAGAACCCGCCCCACCTCGCCTCCCGATATGGCCGACTAACGAAGAAACCGGTCACACACCTGGCGCACCTCACTGCTCGGAGCCGCATCGATCTCCGCCAGTCGCTCCTTCAACAGGCCGAACGAGCGCCGAACGGCTGACGTCCGGCCCAACTCTCCCTGGATCGTCATCAACTGGCACCACAACATCTCGCTGTAGGGGTCGATGCGCTCCACCGCCAGCATGAGCGCATCGAGCGCATGATCCGGGTCCTCCTTGCGGCGCGCCTCGGCAAGCCGAGCCGCGGCATCGACAGCGTGGATCTGTGCAGCCTGGCGAAGGGGAAGTACCCACAGGGCATCACGCCCGTCCAGCAACGGCCCCTGATACAGGGTCAGCATTTCCTGCAACGCGGCAAGCCGAGCCGACTTGTCCTCCGCAGTGCCCGCCCGGACGAACGCTTCCTCAAACCGCCAGTAGTCCACGTCGAAGTAGGCCGCTGCCAGGTGGCGCCGCTGCCGCGTCTTCATCACGAACCTCACCCCTACGGCAAGGCCCAACGCCTGCCGCATCACCTGGTTGAGCTGCCTGACCGCCGATTCCAGCAGGCGACCGGCCCGATCGACATCGCCAGGCCACAGGGTGTCGATGATGGTCTGCGTCGACAGTCCTTCCTGCGCGGTCGACAGCAACGCGAACAGGTCGGACGCCTCCGCTCGGCCGAAAGACAGCTCCACCCCGTCGTACGACAGTCGCGGCACTCCCAGGACCTCGGCCTTCGCCTTCCCTGGCGCTGCCATGAAGCCGGGCACCATCAGCGTCGCGGTAGGTGCGGCTACTGCCGTGCCCTCCGCGGTGCTCCTCTCACCAGTGCCTGTCTCGGACTTGCCGTCCAGCTGTGGCACATCGGCTTCAGCCATCTCCTCTGCTTGCAGGGCACGGCTGGCGCCGGCAATGAACCCTGGCGCGACGGTGTCGAGCTCCGACGTCGTAGAGGAGGCAGCAGCCACGTTGCCTATGTGTGCTTTTCGGTCGCAGCGCCTTCCCGAAGGGCCCGCAACCGTCAAGCCTGGCCGGAAGCGCCGGCGGAGGATCAGCATGGCAGCCAGCAGCATGACCGCCAGCCCGAACAGCAGCGCAGCGCCGAGTGGCTGCTTCACGTCGGATGAGCCCCTCACGCGGTGCTCCATCGCGACGCCTCCACTGGTAGTCACCGTTGGCGATGGAGACGACCGAGACGGCACAGGTGACGGGGAGGGCAACGGCGGAGCGGTCGGGCTCACTGGGGCATCGCGCCGCGGCGAGCGTGACCCGCCCTGACCGTGCCGGCGATCGACACGCCGGATGTTGTCTTCCCGGTCCGAGACGGACCTCGACGGCCGATCCGTCCGCGAAACCGCCTGCCGGCGCCCGCGGGGCTGGTCTCCCCCACGATCCCTGCGCACCACAGGCGCCGGCACAGGTGTGAATGGCTGCTGCCTGGAGACCGAACCCTTCGGCGTCGAACGTACCCGCGGCCGTGGAGAAGGCGCCGTCCCTGCTCGCACACGGCGAGACTCCGCAATCTGCTGATTGAGATCAACTGCCCGGCCCTGTGCCAGATCCCCGCGAACGAGCTCGCACAGCTTCTCGATGTCGAACATCTGGCGCCCCTGCTCCGGGACATATTCCGTCGGGCAGTACGGCTCCGCACGCGCCAAGGCCGCACTTGGACCACCCAGCAACACGAGCAACAACGCATCGGCGACGATAACTCGGCCCAAAAACCCGGAACCTTCGCACTTCCTGCTGCTGGGAAGGCATCCCCGAATCACCAGGCTCCTCCAGAGGGTGGACTACGCCAAACGATCTACCACCACCCCCTTCGCACCACGCCACGGAAACAGAATGCACATCACAAAGACTTGAACGCGTGCCACCGCCCCATGCCGTTCCCGCGGATCAATGCCAGCACGCCGCCCTCAGGGCCGACGCTTCCGACGGCAGCGGTGCGGGGGCTTTACGAGCGTCGCCGCGAGCAGGGCGATCACCTCCGGTGCCGGCACCCAGGCGCCATCCCAGGCCTGGAGGCCAAGGTCGAAAGTATTCGGCGAGCGCGTCACAGAAGCGGGACGACAGCCGTGCTCCTATGTCGCGCACCGCACGGCGCCGGAGGCGGACGGCTCGTCGGGCGTGCCGTGACACCGCACGCTAGTTTCACATCGTCGCTGAAGACGCCGACCGTGTCGTGCGGGCCGAGATTCCTCGACAGCGCGAGAGCCGGGCGCGCTTCAGACGTGACCCATCAGAAACGGAAGACCGGGCCCGTCTCTGCGACCAGCACACAGGCGTTGGCGAAGGTCTTCTGCCAGCCGATGGATCGATCCCGCCACACACCGTCCATCGTCGCCGTGACCGGGGCGCGGTTCTTACTGCACCGGCGGCCGGAGTCGCCAGGAAGACGGTCGAAGTCGCCGTCAACCGCATCGATCAGGGCGCATGCCACCTCACCGTACGGGTGTCCCTTCGTCAGAGCTGGACACTGCATGAACACCGCCCTCATGGCGGTGCCGCCGTGAGCCGTCACGGACAGGAAGACCGCGTTCGGCCGACCGGCAGCGTGGGCCGGGAGAGCGGCGAGGACGAGTCCGGCACAAAGACCGGCGCTGGCGGTCAGCAGAGGCAGGCGCATCAACGCTCCAAGCATTCGGTGACCCAAAGTGCCGATAATACTACTGTAAGTTATTCCTCTGTGTCTGGCATCCCCGAAGTAAACCTCAGGGGGCAAATCCACAGCTCTGCTCACGGCACTACCGCCATACAGCGGAAACGCGCAGCTGCATCCACGCAGAGATCGCGACGCGAGCGACCGTTCCCGCACCCCTGGAAGCCCTGCCTCGACATGCACAGAATGCGGCCCGCCAGGGAACGCGGTCATCGGGCGAACCATGGGGAATGCCAGAGCCATAAATCGTCAAGGCAAGATCAAAGTCCATGGGGCGCCCGATGAACCAGAGCTACGCTACGCACCGTATGTCGACACCGTAACGATCAAGAGCAACGGGGAGCCGGGGATGCCCGAAAAGGGTGAACAACCACGTGGCCGAGTACGCACCAGGACTCTGCTGGCAGCGGGTGGAGCCGCCACTGTCATAGCCGCCGCGATAACCCTGGGCAGCGCTGGGACAAGCATGTCCGGCGGCCAGCAGAACTCCTTGCCCCACGCCGTGGACGCTCTCCCAGACGTGCCCGACAATCATGTCCCCGCGCTCGGTCTCCCGCACCGCGGATCGAACGTCTCCTCCGGCTCCCCTGCCAGCACCACTGGCTCCTCACACCGAAGGACCGGAGCAGCAGACGACAGCTCTCGCAGTGAACGCGCGGACCCAACTCGGCGCCGAACGCACGTTGATCAGCCGCATGCTCGCCACGAGCTCCAACGGCCGCAAGCACTGAACGCCCCCGCCGCCGGACACCGCCCTTCCCGTCCGGAGCCCCGATCGAAGCGCGCCCCAAGTCGCCCACACCGCGATTGGCCCGCGCCGCCGCCCGGGCGCGGTGAGATGCCGTCACTCCTGGAGATGCAGTGCGACGAGATGTTCCCCGCGCACAAGCCGGAGTTTCGGCTGCGCAACCTCGCGTGCCATCGCCTCATGGGCGCCTGAACCCCGCCAGCATCGCGTTTGGTGACTCCGGCCATTCCAGCCCGAGTGGCGCGTCCGGTCGGGTCGCGAAGGTCAGCGCCACGACTCATGCACGCATTCCAGGCTGGCGAGGCTGCCGTCTGCCACCCGGCGCGAGACCTCTTCCCATTCACGGAGCACCCGCCACCTCCCGTCCGGGATGGACGGCCAGTCAGTCCGGCTCACGGGCTTGCCCACGTAGATGGGCTCCCAGCCGATGGCGTAGAAGGCGCCGATGTCGCGAAGCGGGGTCTTGAGGATGTGCACGGTACGGCGGTGGTACCACTTCGACACCGTCGTAATCGTCAGCTCGGCACGAAGCGCTTCATGGAGGTACGCAAGCGAGAACTCGACATTCTGCCAGGTGTTGGCGGACCGGTCCTCGCAGCGGATCACATCCGCGGGGACACCGCGGTCCATGAGCTGACGCTGGAAAGTCCGGCCTTCGACGATCCCGTTGTGCCGGTTTACACCGCCGGTGCAGATGATTAGAGATGCCAGGCCCGCGTGGTAGCACTCGGCGGCGATCTCCGCGGGCGGTGCCTGGTTGGTGCCGAACAGGAAAAGAGCGGTCGCCTGATCAGCCGGCGGTGGCGCGTGGATGTCCACGAACGCGGTGACGTCGGCTACCTGCCTCGGGCTGATGTCGTCGGTCATGCACGGTCCTCAACAGCGTGCGAGTGCTGCAACTGGGTGTGCCGCGGAAGTAGTGCTTCCAGGTAGCAGGCATGCTACTCGGCTGCCTGAGATGCCCTGCGCGAGGAACGTGCGGGCCCCTGGCAACGATGCCATCGTTCTGCAGAGACGCACCGGGTGGATGAGAGCGTAACCCGCTTGGCAGTCCAGGTGGTTGGGGGGTGAGGAAGTACATCCGACGAGGTTCGTGCCCGTAGCTGGCGTCTCGACCAGTTCGCGAGCCCTGTCCCGAGTACGCATGAAGTCCGCCGCGCGGCCGGCTGCCGCGTAGGCGAAGCCAAGGGGGGAGAGAACCGAAGCGCGGACGGCGGGCGAGGCTGAGCCGCTGGCGCGGCGGGCAGCTTCGCCGAGGGTGATGGCGTCGGCGGGATGGTCGCGGCTGGCGGCCTGAATGGACAGATCGGCAAGGATGTGTGCGTAGAGGGGTAGGCCGTTGACCTGGTGGGCGGCGCGGAGCGCGGTGATGAAGTACCGTTGAGCAAGGCCATGGCGGGTGGCGTCGAAGGCCATCCAACCGGCGAGTTGGCCGATCTCATCCATGGCTTGGACAAGCCTCCCAGCCACCGGGCCCGAGTGGCCGCCCCTCGTGAAGCAGAAGCCCGATATTGCGGAACTGCTCTCCGACGTAGCCGAGGTGCCGTGCGCCGAGCCGTGATCACCGGCCCCGGCGCGCGTGCCTGCTCTCGCCATCAGAAGCCCGAACCGGGCACGGGTGTCGCACAGTTGTACGCGTCCGAGGCTGTGACGGCGGGACAGGCGTCGTGGTGGGTGGGTCCAGTTAAGTTGACGCTCCCGGCTCAGGCGGCGCTGGTACGTGTGGCGAGAGCGTGCAGGGCGGATGGGACGGGGCCAGGCTCGTACCGCATGGTGGAGATCAGCGCCACAACTGAAGGCCGGCGTACTTCTTCCGGGGCGGCCTGTTCGGCTGCCAAGAGCGTGTCCACCGCCCGATCGCGATTGCCGTAAGCGTGCCAGGCACGGGCGGTGTCGATGCAGTAGCGGGCGTACCGTTCGGCAGTCGGCAGCAGTGTCGGGTCCACCTTGCTGGCGTGATGGAGCGCGGTGCCGGGCTCGCCCAGGGCGTTGTGCACGCCGATCTGGTAGACCTCGACGGTTGCCGTGGTAGGGCCGTTGAAGGGCGCGGGCGGGTCTGCGAGACGTCTGACGGCGAGTGCGGCTTCGCTGATGTACTCCTCGGCTTGACGGTTCTTTCCTCCCTGGGCACTCGCGTACGCGGCGGTGCACAACATGCTGGTGTAGCCGGCCAGCACGGCAGGGCCGGCGTGGCCTGCCTCGGCGTCCAACCGCACGGCAGTGTCAACGAGAAGGTCGGTTGCGCTGGTGTGGCGCCCTTGACGGCGCATGGCGATGGCCACCTGGCGGGCGGCAGCGGCCTCGGCCAGGACATCGCCGGAGGTGCGGGCCGCGCGGAGCGCCCGATCGGCGGCGACCCAGGCCACGGCGTCGGTGTGGGCCTTGGTCGCGAGCTGGGCAGCCAGCACGTAGGCATGGGCGAGCAGCGCGTGGGCTTGATCGCGGCGGCGGCCGGTGGCATCCGCTGCGACCGCCTCGGCGGCCTGGACGAGCGGCGGCAGCATCGCCGACAGGCTGGTGTAGCTGGCGGCGGCCAGAGCGGAGCGTGCCGTGCCGAGCTGGGTGGTGAGACCGGCCAGGCTGGCGGGTGGGGCCGGAGCGGCGGTGGTGCCGGTCAGCATCCGTTCCAGACGGTTGGCGATCGTCTCGTTGAGCGGCCCGGTCGCGGTGCTCAAGAGCGCGGGTCCTGCCACGCTGACGAGGAATTGGCGGCGCTTCACGATCGGTTCCTCCCCTGCCGCTGAAAGCATCACCCTAGTCGCTTGCGGGGAAGTCGGGCAGGTGAACGCGCTGTCGAGCGCGTGCTGTGTCACCCGGTCTCGCACCTTGTCGGCCAGTCCCAGCCACGTGGGAGGGATGTCGAGCGCGGTGGACAGGGAGCGGAGCGTGGCGATGTCGTGGAGCGGCTGGCGGCCCGTTTCCAAGCGGGAGATCGTCGCTGCCGAGTATCCGGTCAGCTCGCCAAGCTGTTCCTGTGTGAGCCCCCGACGCTGGCGGGCCAGGCGAATCACGTGGGGGTAGTTCGCGGCCTCCACCGCGTCCAGGAGCGCGCGGTTGAGGCGGGCGGGGAGGTGCGCATCCAGCATGAGGTCACCGACCTGGACCGGGGATTTGAGCGTAACCCTATCCACGCCGACAACCCCAGGTGAGAGTTTCCTTACGATCAGTGACTTGCATGGTTTGCAAACGATCTTGCAGGTGGCCCCGAAACCGTAGCCCCAGGTCACGACCGCGCAGTGTCCTGAGAGCAGACAGGCCGCACCGGCGGCCCGACACGAAGGGAAACCTCCCCATGATCGGCTCGACTACTCGCCAGTCCACTACCGCGACGCTGCCCTACAGCCCGCCCGCCCTCGTGGCCCTCGGTACCGTGCGCGCCGTCACCCTGGGCAGCCTCAGCAGCGACACCGCTGACAAGAAGAGGTACTACAACTAAGCCCGCCCGGGTGCCGGCCGCCCTGCGGCGGCCGGCACCCGCCCCTTCCCGCCCGCTCCAAGGAGGTGACGGATCATGCGCTGGTACGCCGGATGGCATCCCGGCCCGAACCCCTCGACACCGCCGCCCACGCCACCGGCCGGTAGCCGCGCCGTGGCGGCCGGACGACCGCTGTGGACGTCCGGAGACTGGGGTTGGCAGTTGCGCACTCTGACCGTCGAACGCTGGCAGGTCGCCGTGTTCGGCTCTTGCCTGGCCGGCGATGAGGAACTGCACACGGCGCTGCGCCAGGCGGCCCGCACCGGCGTGTGGGAGCGCCTGGCCAGACTGCCAGGCAGCTTCGTCACGATCGGGATCGGCCCGGACGGTGTCCTGGCAGTGCCAGACCTGGCGGGAGCGTGGCCCGTCTTCTTCTCCTCATGGGCAGGAGGCATCGCCTACAGCTCCTCACCCCTGCCCCTTGCCGACCTGATCGGCGCCGCCCCCGACCCGCGATGGCTGGCCTCCCGCCTGTTCACCCCCGACATCCCACAGGCCACCGCAGACAGGTCCGCCTTCGCCGCCATCGGCCGATCGCGGCCCGGCCACATGCTGCTGCTCGACGGTACCGAACCCCGCCAGCAGCCGATCAGCCTGCCCGTCGGCAGCCTGCCCTTCGAGGCGGGAGCCGAGCAACTCAGGCACGCGCTACTGACCGCGACCGGCGTGCGTGCCGCACGCGCCGAGCGCCTGTCCAGCGACCTGTCCGGCGGCCTGGACTCCTCCAGCCTCGCGCTGCTGGCAGCCCGCCACCGCAGCACGCCCCTTCCAGCCATCACCTATGTCGATCCCATCAGCGGCGGCCAGGACGATCTCGCCTACGCCCACCTGTGTGCGGCCGCGGAACCCGGCCTGGACCACATCGTGCTCTCGCCTGGCCCGGACGCGTTGCCGCTGGCCGACCTGGAGCACGCCCCGCTGCTGGACGAGCCCTCGCAAGACGCCCTGTTCTGGGCCCGGGACCAGAGCCTGCTGGCGCCCGCCGCCAGCGGCCTGCACATGACCGGCGACGGCGGCGACTGCGTGCTGACCGGTCCGCTCGCCTACCTCGCCGATCTGGCCCGGCCCGCCGCCATGAAGCGGTTCGTGCGCGAGAGCGCGGCATGGGCACGCCTCCGGCACCGCCCCGCCCACGCCGTGATTCGCGCCGCGCTGCACATGGCCCGCACCACCTACCCGCAGGCCCTGGCCGCCGTCGTCTGCCACCTGCGCAGCGGCGACGTGCCTGCCCGGCGCGGAGTGGAGGACGCGCTGCGCTGGTGCGCGCCCGGCCCGGCCGCCGCCTGGGCCAGCCGGCACGCCCGCCTGGATCTGGCCGATCAGCTTGCCTGCCTCGCCGGTACGGGACACGACCGACCATACGGCGCCGACGGCGAAGCGCTTCGGCTCGTTCACGAGGCGGGCGCCAGTAGCAGACTGTTTGCCCAGATGGCCGCTGGTTTCGGCGTGGACGTGGACACCCCGTACCTCGACAACCAGGTGATCATGGCCTGCTCTGCGGTCCCTGTGATCGAGCGGACCACCACCCGCGCCCTCAAGCCGCTGCTCAGCGCCGCGCTGACCGGACTGGTCCCCCCGGCGCTGCTGGCCCGCACCACCAAAGGCTCCTTCACCGCCTGCCTGTACGCGGGCCTCCGCCATGCCGCCCCCTACCTGCGGGAACTGCTGGACTCTTCCCGGCTGGCCGACCTCGGCCTGTTGCAAGCCGCTCCCACCCGAAAGGCCCTCGACCTCCTGCTGCACGGGGCGGACGGCCCGGTGGCGGCCATGTGCGACGTGCTGGCCGCTGAGGTTTGGCTTCGCTCGCTGGAGCGTCCCCGCGCTCCACTGTGGTCCCCTGTCCGATCCATTCCCACCCCCCGAAAGCTCGATCATGCCTGTCCTACACGCCCGTGAGGGCATCCGTTGCACCCACATCACCGATGAGGGAGCCGTCCTGCTGGACACCCGCGCGGGGCTCTTCTACGGCCTCAACCCGGCAGCCGCCGTTATCTGGGCCGCCGTCACCAGCGCCGGCGACGGCGACGGCGAACCACTCGATCGCGCGACATCCGCCGTGGTCGCCCGGTTCGCCGTCGATGACGCGACGGCACGCGAGGACGCCCACGCCCACCTCGCCCTGCTGATCGAACAGGGCCTGTTGGAGGACTCCCGATGACCAGCCACATGGTGTTGCCGCAGATCCAGCAGCGCCTCACCGCCGTCGACCGCGTGTCCGCGCTGACGGCGCACGTGCTCGCCGCCGTCCTCGTGCGCCTGTCCCTTCCGTACCTGACCAAAGTGATCACCGTGGTGGGCCGGTGCTGCCGCCGCGCCGCCACCCCGCAGGAGGCGGAAATTGCCGCCGACGCGGCCCGCTGGGCGGGAGGATGGATGCCAGGCAGGGCCGCCTGCCTGGAGAACGCGCTGGCCGCCATGCTCACCGCCGCCATCCGTGGCCGACGCGTGCACGTGTGCTTGGGGGCTCGCATGCAGCCTTACGCCGCACACGCCTGGATCGAGACCGCCGGGAAAGCCATCGGCGAGCCGCGCCAGCCTGACCGGCCCTACCACCTGCTACTCCGCATCTGACCGACCGCCACCAAGGAGGACCGCCTCGTGACCTTCGCGAACCCGATGACCGTCAGCTCAGCCGTCCAGCACGCTCTGAACCACGTCACCGAGGAGCACTACACACTCCAGGCCGACAGGTCCAAGCTGCCGCAGACCTCCGCGCCCGAGATCATCGCTACCATGCTGGACCTGCTCCAGGTGAGGCCGGGCCAACGGATCCTGGAAATCGGCACCGGCTCGGGCTACTCCACAGCCCTGCTGTCCCATCTGGTTGGCGAGCAGGGCCACATCACGTCCCTCGACATCGACCCCAGCCTCACCCGCCGAGCCGAACAGCGGCTCCGCGCCGACGGGCGCACGAACGTCACGCTGCTCACGGACAACGGAGTCGCCAGCGCGCCCGTCACCGCGCCAGTCGACGGCATCATCGCCTGGGCCACCGTAGAACGCATCCCGGCAGCGTGGACGCGCCAGACGTTGCCCGGCGCGGTCATCGTCACCCCGGCCTCGGTCACCGATCTGGCCAAGACGTTCCTCGTTATCCGCGCCCGCCGCGGCGAGCACGACCGAGCGCTCACCGCCGATCGTCTCCTGCGGGCCGGGTTCGTCGAGGCGACCCCGCACACCGTTGAGCAGTGGATCATTCCACCCCATCGTGTGGACGCCCTGACCCATGACGATGACGGTCGTCCGTGGTGGATGTCGGCCACCTGGCTGCGGAGCAGTGACACCACGAGCGGGCAGGACCTCCTGCACCGCCTGATCAGCGACAGCCGCCAGGAGCCAGGTCCGCTGACCGCCCAGCACAATGCGGAGGATTTCTACACCTACCTTCTGGCCCTCGGCCCGAAGGAGCTGACCACCGCGGCCCTCGGCGAACCACTGTGGCGCATCGGCGCGGCCACCCCCACCGGTATCGCCCTGATCACCCAGCACGAGGCGCACCACCAGGTGGCCGCCGGAGACAACAGCGCCGCCGACCTGCTCGCAGGATGGGCACGCCAGTGGCGCGACCTGGGCGAGCCTGGCCTCAACCAGCTTCGGCCACAACTGCACGCCGTGAAGGGCGAGTGGGAAGTCAGGATCGTCCCGCCCGCCCCCGATACGGGATCCGCGACCTAGCCTCCCACGAACGGCACGAAGCACACCTTCGATGCATCTCCGCAAGGGCCAGCGCCAGCAAGCGGAGTACCGAAGGGCCGCCTCTCCCCCGTCGCCCGAGGGCACGACTTGCATCCGGCGCTCTACGGGGCCGTGGCGTGACCAGCCAGACCTTGACCCTGCCAGTCCATCGCGTGACCCTTGGGGCTCACGGCGTCCACCAGGAGGGCGAAATCTCGTGCAATCCTACGGTGACGGAGATGATCTCTCTCTAGCCTTCTACTGCAAGGACCCCGATTCCAACCAGGACAACGAGTGCGAGACGTTCTACCGGACGGATCGAGGGTCGTGGCTCGTCCAGGTCAAGAAGCGAGGCCCCCGGGTAGGGGCACAGCTCGTCGGCCTCGGGGAAGACGAGACGTTCGGGGAACTCTCCGAGCGCACCGTGAACGCGTTCGTCCGGAAGTACGTGAGGGAGCACTATGGAGTTGATCTCCCCGAGAGAACGGGCTGACCTGGTCAACGGCATCAGCCGGGAAGCTCTCCACGTCGAGATGCGAGACAACTACGGCATCGACGCCGACCTGTTCGCCAACTGGCAGGCAGGTGACCGGGAAGAAGTCCCCCGCGTCCTCAAGCCATGGTGCGACCGGGTCAGGGCCGGAGTTGCCGAGGGCAAGACGTACCGTCGCGTGTGCGTGGTGTCGGAACCGCTCTCGGCCTACCAACAGTGGTGCTTCGAGGCGACGAACGGCCTCAAGGTCGACGCCGGCGAAGACCTGCGATGGGTGCCTCGACGGCTGACCTCAACGTTGAGCCTGCCGGGCAACGACTTCTGGCTGCTCGACGGTGAAGCGGTCGTGTTCAACGTCTTCGACGGAGCGGACAAGCGCGCCGAGATCCAGCTCTACCGAGACCCCGCCATCGTCAAGCAGTGCGCTGACTCGTTCTCGGCTCTGTGGGATCTGGCCATCCCGCACCGCGACTACCGGCCCGCCTGACAGCGGTGTGCCCTTGTCCGAACAAGACCAAGTACAAGCCGCCCGCAAGGCGTTTGGGCAGCGACTTCGTGGCCTGCGGCTGGACGCCAACCTCAACGGCCGTCAGCTCTCAGCTCGATCCGGGATGCGCGACTCCAAGATCTCCCGGATCGAGCTGGGGCGGCAGAATCCCACCGAAGACGACATACGCATCTGGTGCCGTGCCTGCGATGCAGAGGACCAGACCCCCGAGTTGATAGCCGCGCACCGGCAGATCGACGAGATGTGGGAGGAACACCGGCAAGCACTGCGTGCCGGGCTCAAGCAGCAGAGCGAGCGCATCAAACCGCTCTACGAACACACCAAGCTGATCCGCGCCTACGAGCCTCAGACCATCCCCGGCTTCCTGCAGAGGCCGGGATACACGCGGGCCGTCATCGAAGATGTCTCCCGTTTCCACGGGCTGAGCGACGACATCGACCAAGCCGTCGAAGGACGGCTCAACCGCCTGCGCGTCCTTGAGTCCGGCACGTGCATGTTCTCCCTGGTTATCGAGGCCGGGGCGCTCTACGCCCAACGCGGCGGCCTCGCGGTGATGTTGGATCAACTCGACTACATCGAACGTGCAGCCGGCTTCGCCAACGTGGCGCTGGGCATCATCCCTCTGGGCCGACTGCGAACCATCTGGCCAGGGGAAGGGTTCTACGTCTATGACGAATCGCTGGTTCGCAGCGAGCACTGGACCGGCGGCTACCGGACCAAGCGTCCCAGCGAGATAGAGACGTACCTGCGGATCTTCAAGCTGCTGCAGTCCCAAGCCGTCTACGGCGAGGCCGCACGAGCGGAGATAGACGCCGCACGGCGACTGCTGCAATCTCGGGAAATCCCCTAGCCCCCGCTCTGGCGAGGCTCCTACGGTCGTTGCCATGCCGCCGGGACAGCCAGCACCAGCAAGAGTCCGCACGATCGAGGACCTTCGACTCCCCGCCGAGGAAGACGCTCGATCGGACCTGCTGGGGCTGGCTGCCGTGGTGCTACGCGAGCGGAAGATCCCCTTCCTCGCCCTCCAGCTCATCCGCCTTCAACTGGGCTTCGGTCATCCGGGGCTGCCCCAGAGCCTGGGCTTGCTGGAGATTGGCGGCACTGGGGGCGTGGTGGCCATGGTCACCGTGAGCAAGGACGGCGGGTTCTACTACGTGTTCGTCCCCTCTTCGCAGGCCGAGCCTTACCAGGTACCCGCCGACCAGCCCGAGAGCATACCCGCCCTCATACCCGGTTACGGAGGTCAACCATGACAGAGCCCAGCACACCACCCAGCCTCGATTCCGCCCTGGCCGTTCGCCGAGTCGGCAAGACCACGATGGTCCATCTCTGCGACCTGACGGCCCCCGACCGCGTGATTCTGATGAGCGCCAGATGCTGGGTGGACTGGAAGGCCGAGGTCATGGAAGACCTCTTCCGTCCGCATCGTGATGGCGACCAGATCACCATCGAGATCGTGGACCGGGCGGTGGGCAAGGCCGCTCAGCGCCTCTTCACGACCGAGGTGGCGTACAGGGCGTTCCAGAGCGCGGCGAAGACCGGAAGGTTCGACGGGCTCGCCCCCGTGCCCTACGGCCAGAAGCACGGTCCGTGGATCTGGGCCGGCGGCGTCTTGCAGGAAGCCGAGGCCAAGGCTCTGCACGGAGCCGCTTGAGCTGCCCGCCATTCTGCTCGGAGAGGCCGATCCAGGGACGAGACACGCCCACGCCTGGCCCTCCCGCGCACCGACAGACCCCGGCCGATTCGCGTTCTGTTCCCGTCTCGGCCGACCCGCATCGCAGCATAGGGCCGTAGAACACCCAGTAACCTTCCCGCCGAGGCTGGAGCCCTGGCCGTTTGGCTCACACCACGTCCATCCCGGCCACCGAGTACGCAGCATCTCTGGCATGGCCGCCAGCACCTCGACACCTAGCGCGACCCTGCGTGATACGGAGCAGACAAGCCTGAGATCACATGGGTGTGACCTAGGAGGAGGAGCCGGCGCAGAGGGCTCTGGTCGCCTGGCTCACCCCAGTTCATCCCGGCCAGAGCCCGCGGACTCCCGATTAACATCTCTGGCGTGGCCCCGTTTGGGTTCCTCATTCGCCCCCAGGCGGGGTCCACCCGTTCCCGGCTGGGAGCGTGGACGTCAGCGCATAGAGCGTCACACGTCCGTCCTCACCGCTCGCGGAAGGTTTGCTCAACCCGGTCAGCAGCCACAGCCAGCGGCGCCCGGCGAAGGCCGCCCGCCCCTCCACCAGATCGGCCAGAACCGCCGCCGCTCCTGCCGGGCCACCGGCGGTAGACGCAGCGTGGCGAACACCGCGGGCTGAGACCAGGAACGTGAGCGCGTCCCAGGCGAGGATGACACCGGGGCTGCTCGCGGCGGTCACCAGACCGGCCAGCCCCGGCCCGGCGATCGCGACCACGTTGAAGCAGATCTGCAGCAGCGCGTTGGCCTGCACCAGCATCGGCCCCGCCGGGACGAGCTGGACTACCAGACCCTTGGCGGCCGGTTGGAAGAACGCACCCGCCGCACCTGCAACCACCGCCAGCCCGGCCAGCGCCCACACCGTCGCCCTCCCGGATAGCACCAGCACGACCGCGCCGAGCTGCGCCGCGCCGCAAACGAGCTGGCAGGCCACGATGATGGCCAGCCAGCACGCCGACGACCGGAGTGACCGCGAGGAAGATGAGCAGCCCGCTCATCAGCACGAACCCGAGCGCCGTGGCTCCGCCGCCGAGATCGACGACGGCAACTTGCACTGGAACCGCTCTAAACCACGGTCAGGCGACGATCCGGCTCAGCCAGCTCAGCCGGATCGACTACGAGAGGGCGCCCAAATACATAATTAGTTCCCCCGTCCCTGCTCGGGACGCCGCCCAGGCGGGAAAATGGGTGCGGGTCGCCCGCCGACGTCGGTTCGTCTATGGCGCGGGTGAGGCCGTTAATTAGTTTGATCGCTGGGAGCTGCTTCAGGGGCCGCGCAGTGTTGCCAAGAGCACGAGGGTCCGCCTCTTTCCATCCCCGCTGGCTCCCGCGGGTGACCCGCCGACGTCACTCACGTCGATGGGAGGGGAGGGTGCCGTGCAAGAGGTTGATGAGCAGGACCTGTACGTGGAACGGGTCGCAGCCCTGGACCTGGGCAAGGCCGGGCTGGAGGCGTGCGTGCGGGTGCCGCACGAGGAGCGGCCCGGCCGGCGGTTGCAGGAGGTCCGCGCGTACGCCACCACCACGGCTGCGCTGCTGGAACTGGCCGACTGGCTGCGCTGCCAGAGCGTATCCCGGGTGGTGATGGAGAGCACCTCCGACTACTGGAAAGGGGTGTTCTGGCTGCTGGAGGCCGAGGGCTTCGACCCCTGGCTGGTCAATGCCCGGCAGGTGAAGAACGTGCCAGGCCGGGCCAAGACCGACCGGGCCGATGCGGTGTGGCTGGCCAAGGTGGCCGAGCGAGGCATGTGCCGGCCCTCGCTGGTGCAGCCCGCGCCGATCCGTAAACTACGGGATCTGACCCGTTACCGGCGTTCGCTGGTCGAAGACCGCACCCGGGAGATGCAGCGGGTCGAAAAGCTGCTGGAGGACGCCCAAGTCAAGCTGTCGTCGGTGATCAGCGACATCTTCGGAGTGTCCGGCCGGCAGATGCTGCAGGCGTTGATCGACGGCCAGCGCGATCCCAAGGTGCTGGCCGGCATGGCCCAGGGCAGCATGCGCGGCAAGATTCCCCTCCTGGAGGAGGCATTGCGCGGGTTCTTCACCGATCACCACGCGGTGCTGCTGCGCATCATGCTGGCCAACATCGACCGGCTGACCGAACAGGCCAGCCTGCTGGACGCCGAGATCGAGCAGGTCATAAGCCCTTTCTCAGGTCAGGCGGCCCAGCTCGATGAGATCACCGGAGTGGGCCCGGTGGCCGCCCAGGAGCTCATCGCCGAGATCGGTGTCGAGATGAGCCGCTTCCCTACCGCCGCACACCTGGTGTCCTGGGCCAAGTTCTGCCCCCAGACGCACGAGTCGGCGGGCCGCAAGAAGGGCAAGGGCCGCGGCAAGGGCAACCGCTGGTTAGCCGGCACACTCGGCCGGATCGTCTTCTCCGTCAGCAAGACCGACACCTTCCTCGGTGAGCGTTATCGCCGCATCGCCCGCCGCCGCGGCAAATCCAAGGCCCTGGTCGCTGCCGGAAACTCCGTGCTCACCGTCGTCTACCAGCTGCTGTCCGACCCCCAGGCCCACTTCTGCGATCTGGGCGCCGACTACTACGACACCCGCATCAATAAAGACCGCCGCGCTCGCAGCCTGGCCAGCCAGCTCCAGGCCCTGACCGGCCAGAAGATCGTCATCCGCAACGGCAAAGCCGTCCTCATGGAACCCGAGACAGCCTGACCACAACCCACCGCGAGCCGCTCTCGCTTATCACCGCTCGGGGTTCGCTGCCGCCTGCCCACGTGAAGGTCGAATTTTCGGGTCAGCGCAGAAGATCGCCGACCGCAGCGCGGTGGATCACGGGCAGAACGTTATCGCGAAGCATGCTGACAAGGGTCGGCTCGTGGGCCACGACATGCTGCAGGGCCGCGCTCAGAGCCCGTGCTCCCTGGTCATCCGCGAGGGCGGCCACAATGGCTATCAACTCGTGCTGGTCAACCACCATCTCATCATCTTCCTGTTCATTCCACCCCCGCTCTCTGATCTGGCGAATCGCCTGTACAGCCTTCGTCACTTTGTCGAACACGTCTACAGATATGGGGTGGGTCGCGATCTCGTCAGCAAAGTCGGCCCAGCCGTCTGGTGGTGATGGTGGCAAGTGGTCGCCGGGCCGCTTGAGCACCTTCGCCAGCCCGCGAATCTGCGAACGAGCACGAATCTCCTCGGCCACGTCGGGTATCCAGCTTTGAAGCGTCTGCGCGGTTGCTCGTGCGGTTAGTGGTCCGCCGAGGGCATCGCGCAATCCTTCCGCGACGGCCTTACGCTGTTGCTCTCCGGTGTCGGCAAAACGCAAGAGAACACGAGTGATCAGGAAGAGATCTGGAGGCGTCGGCTCGTACAACACTCGCAGACCGCAAGCGATGAGCCGGTCACGCCACTTGGGCAACGCGCGCGCCATCCCGTCATCGATGAGATCGAGCGCCAGTCTCGGCCCGATAGGCATAAGGTCGCCGAGCCGGTTACAGGCACCCTCATCGATGGACTCTACGAGGTCGACCAGCGTCTCGTGCTGATGACTTTGGGGAGTGGAAAACAACCGGCCAGCGGCGAATATCCACGTATTACGCCAGTGAGGGCTTGGGGCCGCCATCCGCAGGCGTTTCGTCACAGCGGCTGGGGTGCCGGTGGTCAGGTGCATTGCCGCCATGAGTTCTTGCAGTGAGCGTACGTCGAAGCCGTAGCCCTCGTCACCGCGCGGGGCGATGAGCACAAGGCGCCGAGTGGCAGCAGCAACGATGTTCGCCCGCAGCTCGGCGTCGGCTCCCGACGGTTTGAAGCCGGCATCTTCCAATACCGCCCAGGTGAAATCCATAAGCTCCCGGTGGGTGAGGGTGGCGTTGGATCGATCACCAGCCTCACTGCGAGCCTGGAGCTCGAATCCGATTCGCTCGTGGAGTTGCAGGATCTGATGGCCATGATCTTGCAGGATCCTGTTGAAGCTGGTCTGTTTGTCACGTTCGCGCCGGAAGACGGTTTCGTAGTAGCCCCAGAACAGGCTGAACCTGTCGGGCGCGAGGCGGCCGGACGAACCAACGATGATCGACATGATGAGGACCTGCAGTGGGGTGCGCAGCAGGTTTCGCAGCGACTCGTCCTCGGCAGCCTTTTTTAGCTGCCGAACGACTCTGTCGATTCGGTCCAAGTCGTTGCGAAGCCACACCTTGGTCACCAATGTGCCGTAGTGGATGGCTTGGCCGGGCTCAAGGTAGTCCAGATCAATACGCTCGAACTGTGTGGGCGCGATGTTCTCTGTGTAGCCGATAGGCCGAGTAGTGAGCACGACCAGCAGGTCGCAATCATCGGCCTCGGCGTTGGTGACCAGCTCGGTGACGCGCTCAATCAGTCGCTTGCGCACGGTTGGATCGGTGACCTCGTCGAGCCCGTCGAGTACCAGGAACCAGGGCCAGCGTCTCATCCACAACATTAGCGCGGTGGGCGTGATGGTACCAAGATTGGAGCGCTTGGAAACGCGTTCGGCAATATAGCGGATCAGTGTGGAATCTTCCTCGAACCCATGTTCATGGGCGTATTCAGCAAGATCGATGCGCATGGCCCAGCGGCGATGTCGCGGCAACGCTCTGCGAAAGCGCTGGAGTGCTTCTCCTACGCCAGCGATCACGTCTCGATGTTCCGTACTGAGGTCACTGGCGCCAGCAAGCATCGTAGCTCGGTATGCCTGCACCAAGAACTTGGAAATGGTCGTCTTCCCATTCCCCGGGGCGCCTGCGACGATGAGATGGCGTGGGCCGCCGTGAGCGGTCAGGCTGGGGCGCAGCATGTGCTCCCCGCGGTCGAGCACATGCTGGATGACGCTGCCGTGTTTGGCACCATTATCGAGCGTGACCGGCAGGTCGATAACAACTCGGTGCACGGGCAGGCCACTTCCGTCGCCGCTGCCAGCCTCGTCGAAGTAGATGGTGCCTTCGCCCATCAATGTGGTTCTCGCGTGCGCTCGCAGCCCTGGTTCTAATTTCCCAACGGGCAGAGACCCGGTGAACTCGTTGAGGTTGGCGAAGACGTCAGCAGCGGTCAGGAATCCGGGGAACGCTTGGCGTATGCTGGGATACAACGCCAGAAGGCTCTGGATTTGGTTGCCGTCCCACAGGCGCCACTTGCGTACGCGAGAGATCCGGGCGAACTTAGCCCTTCGCTCCTCCCCGGACCCCACATCACGACTATCATCTTCGAGGCTGGAGATGTAGCGCTGGATTTGGGTGTTCAGCCAATCATGACCACCGGCTGCAGGCACCGGCGTCAACGCGATGTTCGTAATGATCACTAAGAAGTCAGGGACCGGGTTTCTGCGCTTCGCGGAGTTGGCCCAAGCGTCCAACTCCTTGCGAACCTGCGTCCATAGCCAGGTCGCATCGTCCTCGGGACGCCCGGACAGACGCTCCTTGTGCTTGACCTGAAAAACTGTGTATCCGTCCCAGGCCTCACCAGCTTGGCCTTCGGTCTCCTGCCAGATGAGGAGACCCTTGTGGTACAGATCGCGCCCACCATCACGGCCTGTGCCCATCACCTGAACACCTGGTCCGAAGATCTGCAGGGTTAGCGCAGCCGCAAGATCCTGAAACCCCGTAGGGCCCAGTTGCTCCAAGTTGTAGGCCACCGCGTCCCCTTCTTCTCATACGTGAGGACCCGGCTCCGCGGGAGGGATCCTGAGCGCCCAACCTAGTGGCCGTGCGACGCTGTCGGCACGTCATTGACGTAGAGCCGCGCCAATCACTCACTTCGCCGGCTGAGGAGGAACCTCCTCGCAGGCGCGAATGCGCGCATGTGCATGGTTGGCAGAGCGCTGATGGCGCGACAGCAGTCGCAGCCAATGGCCTTTGAACGGCATGCCGGTGCTGTCACCCGCGCCCTGAAATCCCCCGTCGGCGAGGGTCTTCACCCCTGCGGCGGTCAGCACCTCGATCAGGCCGACGGCGCGTGCCGCGGTCAGGTCATGCGTGGCACCGGCAGTGCAGGCGAGGCCATACGAGCCGCCTGGCCGGGCCGGGCAGGACCTGCACGTCGACTCCGTGGCCTCAGTGTTTGATGCATTTCCAGATACGACAATGGTGGCTGTAGTGGTACATTCAGATATAAATTGGCAAGCATGGGATAATAAAGCTACCGACTTCAATCCGCAGGCGCGCTAACTTCCCAATGACCGTCGCACGCATCCTGCTGGCCGCCATGGCCGTTCACCCACCTGCTCAAAGCAGGCAACCGCCAGCCGAAGACGGGGAGTGCGCACCGGATACGGATGCTTTGTCCGATAATCCTGGTCAAACCTTTACTTCGCCCACGGTCTGGATCCGGGCCTGATCGCAGGTATTTATAAAGGTGACAGGGATCAGGTGGTCCAGGTGATCGGGCCACACCGACATGATCTCACCGCACGACACCGCAACACCACCGAACCACATCATCCGCTGCACTACGCGAACCGCGGACCATAACGTTCAGCACGACCGACGGCACTCATCTGCCGATCGAAGCGCATCATCGGGCCGACAGCGACTGCACGGTCATTCCAGGCCGGCGCCCTCGAACGGCTTCTCATCTCGCTCGCTCGCGTGGGAGCGGTCCTACGGCGAGAGCCGTCCTTGCTCTGTGGCGTCTCGAAGCGACGAGGGCAGAGCCGGCGGCGTGCGGAGACCGCCGGCACCCCGGTCCGGCGTTGCCCGTCGGATTCGGCCTTGACCAACGCTATCCAGGTGGGCGTCGATACGCCCTGTCCGGCACGGCCATCGATGCGGCGGGGTGACGACCACGGGCGTGCTCGCCCGATCACGCCCGTGGCATCGGCCGTGCCGGGCGGGAACGCGGCGGCCTTCGGCGCTCCACGCCGTACAGACGGTGACACGGGCGACAGGACCGCCGTGGCCCGTAGCCAGCCACCACCGGGGCCATGGCTGAACAGGAAAGCGCGGCATGCGTGTCCGGAACAGGACTGCCGAAGGCACGTCCGTCGAACAGGGCGATCAGTCCCTTCGCCGGCCGCTTCCGGGGCTCAGCGCCACTCCGCCCTGCTCACCACCACACCGGCCCCGACCAACAGCACAATGAGAACGAGGACAGGCACCACCATGGCTGAAGGACGCACCTTCAAACGCTGCTCCTGCCGCGACGCCAACGGCAAGGCAATCGGACAGCAATGCCCCAAACTGCGCCGCGCCGACGGCGGATGGAGCCACCGCCACGGCATCTGGAACTACCAGATCGAACTCCCACCCGGACCCGACGGCAAGCGGCGCGGGCCGCTGCGCCGCGGCGGCTTCGCCACCCAGGACGCCGCCAAAGACGAACTCAGCCGCGTGCGTGACCTGCTCGCGCTGGCCGACCCACGCGAGCCCGCCACCTGTACCCAAATCGCCGACCTGATCAAACGCACCCTGGCCGAGACCGACACCCTCCCGAACGCGGACACGATCCGCCGCAAGATCAAGACAGGGCAGCATCTGACCCAGGAGATCACCGTCGAGCAGTGGCTGGCCGAGTTCCTCAACCGCAAGCGGAAGATCGAGGAAACCACCCGCCGCTCCTACGAAGGCCACATCCGCCTCTATCTCACCCCCTACCTGGGGCGGCTCAGATTGGAGCAGCTCAAGGTCAGCGACATCGCGTTGATGTTCGAGCAGATCGAGGAGTTCAACGACACCATCGCCGACCGCCGCGCCGACCCCGACCCGAAGGTCCGCGAGAGCGTCAAGTACCGGCGGCCGATCAGCATCGCCACCATGCACCGCATCCGCGCCACCCTCCGCCACGCACTTAACGTGGCCATGCGGCAAGACCGGCTGATCGACTTCAACCCCGCCGCCGTCTTGGAGATGGCCGCCTACACCCGGCCCAAGCCTCTGGTGTGGACCGAAGATCGGGTCCGTGCCTGGCAACAGGACTTCCGCAGCTACCGGGAGAGGGAGAAGCAGCGACGAGGCGGGCGGCGGGTTGATCCCATCGACGCCTACACCAGCGTGCCGCGACCGTCCTCGGTGATGGTGTGGACGCCCGCCCAGACCCGCCTGTTCCTCGAAGAAGCCAAGCGCCACCGCCTGTTCGCCCTGTACCAGCTGATCGCGCTGCGCGGGCTGCGCCGAGGCGAGGCCTGCGGGCTGCGCTGGAAGGAGATCGACCTCGACGGCCACACCCTGACCGTGAACTGGCAGCTCGTGCAGCTGGCCTGGGACGTTCGTGAGGGCACCCCGAAGACTGACGCCTCGGTGCGGACCATCGCCCTGGACACCGACACCGCCCGGGTGCTGCGTGCTCACCGGCAGCAGCAACTCCAGGAACGCCTGGCGATAGGTGAGGCATGGACGAACACCGAGTTCGTGTTCACGCAACCGGACGGCAGCCGCCTGCACCCGCAGCACGTCTCCGACCAGTTCCTCTGGCTGGCCTACCTCGCCGGCCTGCCACCCATCCGCCTGCACGACCTCCGCCACGGCGCGGCCTCACTGATGCTGGCCGCCGGGGTGGAAATGAAGGTGGTCCAGGAAACCCTGGGACACACCTCCAGCGCCTTCACCGCCGACACCTACACCTCCGTCTACCCGCAGGTCGCCACGGCCGCGGCCGAGAAGACCGCCGCCCTGCTGTTCGGCAAGGAAGACCAGACCGGACCCGGGCAAGTCATCACGCTGAGGAGCTGAACAGTCGGATTAAGCATCCGGCCCCGCGTTCGCCGCCTGCTCGCGGCGAGGCGGGGCCGCTGCTCTTGTACCGAGTGGAGGATGGCGAATGGATCATGTTGTGTGCGGGGTTGGTGCGGGCGAGCACGTATGGAGCACGCAAGCGGTAGACGAAAATTCTAGAACGCGTCCGATCCCGCAAAGCCGCAGGTCAGGACATGATCAAAGCGCGCCCTGCAGGATTCGAACCTGCGACCGTCGGATTAGAAGTCCGGTGCTCTATCCAGCTGAGCTAAGGGCGCTCCCGCCTTATTGTGCATGATCCGGCGACATGTCACGCACACGTTTTCCTCGTGTCAGTCTGTCAGGCCGATCACACCCCACATGAGCAGCGTGCCGAGGACGGTGGCCGTCAGCGTCCAGCCGGTGGCGCGGCGGGGCGTGTGGGCCTCTGGGAGGATATCGGACGTGGCCAGGTAGAGGAGGAAACCGGCGAAAAGGCCGAGGTAGGCGCCGAGGATGCCGTCGGGGATGGTGAGAAGGACGGTGAGGGTGGCGCCTGCCACCGGGGCCAGGGCGTCCAGGGTGAGGAGGGTGAGGGCGCGGCGGCGGGTGTTCCCGTACAGGGAAGTGATCGTGTACGTGTTGAAGCCGTCTGTGAAGTCGTGAGCGATTACTCCTATCGCCACTGCCACGGCCAGGGAGGCGTCGGTCTGGTAGGCGGCGCCGATGGCGGCCCCGTCCAGGAGGCTGTGGATGACCAGGGTTGTGCCGGCGGTCAGGCCTACGCCTTGGCGGTGGCGTGTATGGGTGGTGGTTTCCGTGGGGGCGTGGGCGTGGTGGTGGGTGGCGTAATCGGATTCGTGGGTGGCGTGCATCGCGACCGAGCGTTCCACGATGTGGATGGCGAGGAAGGCCAGGGCGAGGGTCAGCATCGGTACGGGGACGCCGTGCACGTCGTACGAGTCCGCTGACAGTGCCTCCGGGAGCAGGTCGAAGGCCACCACGCCGAGCATGATGCCGCCCGCGAAGCCGAGGACGAGGTGGCGGCGGCCGCCGACGCGGTCCGCGACGAACCCGCCCAGGAGCGTCATGACGAAGGCCGCCAGCGACAGGAGGATCGGCATGAGGCCGCAGGGTAGCGGGATCGGCTTGGGCGGGGCGGGTTCGGAGCGGGTCGGGCGAGGGTGGGGCGAACGGGACTGAGAAGGCATGAAAGGTCTGAGGAAGTGTCCTCTGCCGGAGTGTCCCTACAACTCACCGACCAATCGGCTCACCGGCTCACGCGGGTCGGGGGTGGGTCCGGAAGGAGCGGACGCGGGCGGGTGAGCTGGGTCGGAAAGTAGGTGTGAGTGGGGTTACGGGCTCGGGGCCAGGCGGACGCGGGTGGGTCAGCGAGTCAGAAGCGCGGGCGCGGATGGGGGTGCAGGTCCGGGGCAATGCGGGCGCGGATGCGGTTGCAGGTCTGGGGCAACGCGGGCGCGGATGCGGTTGCAGGTCCGGGGCAACGCGGGTGCGGGGGTGGAGGGGTGGGGCGGTGGGGGTGGAGATGGGGTTTCGGTCTGGGGGTTGGTGGGGAAAAGGGCGGGCGGGGGCGTGCGGGCGGGGCTAAGCTGTCTTGGCATGGTCGCGACGCTCCTGCATGAGATTCCCCTGCAGGGCGGGGATGTGACAGACGGGGTGGTGCGCGTCGGAGACACCGTGCGCAGACCGGCCAGTACGTCGACGCCCGCCGTGCATGCCCTGCTCAGACACCTTGAGGCCGCCGGGTTCGACGGGGCTCCCAGGGTGTTGGGGTTCGATGGGTTCGGGCGCGAGGTGCTTACTTTTCTTCCTGGTACGACCGGGTTGCGGCTGGAGAGCGTGAGCGATGAGGCGCTGGCCGGGTTGGCGGAGTTGGTGCGCCGGTTTCATGATGCGACCGTGGGGTTCCCGCTGACCATGGATGGGTGGGAAGGGGGGTCGAATGACGACAAAGCGCCGGAAGTCATTGGGCATTGTGATTTAACGCCGGAGAACGTGATATTTCGCGCGACCGACCCCACCACCCCCTACGCGCTCATCGACTTCGACCTCGCCCGCCCCACGACGCGCCTCTTCGACATCGTCACCACCCTCCGCCATTGGGCGCCCATCTCCGATCCGGTCGACCGCACCCCGCTGCTCCGCACCGTCGACGTCGGTGCCCGGTTGCGGCTGTTCTGCGACGCGTACGGCCTGCCGCCCCGCGACCGGCGACGCCTGCTGGAGCTGGCCAGGCTGCGTTTTCACCGCTCGTACACGGTCATGCGCACCCGCGCCTCCTCCGGTGGCAACTGGGCCAAGATGTGGGCGAGCGGGGCGGGTGAGCGCATCCGGCGGGCCGCGGCATGGCTGGATGTGCACGAAGATGAGCTTCATGCGCATTTGGTGTGATCCTCTCGGCCTGGCCCTCGGCGTGGCTCTTGACCGGATTTTGGGTGATCCGCGAAGTTCCGCCCATCCCGTCGCCGTGTTCGGGCAGGCGGCGGGGCGGCTCGAAGGTGTGCTGTACAAGGACGACCGGACGCGCGGGGTCGTGCACGTCGCGGTGTGTGTCGGCGGGGCGGCGGCGCTCGGGGTGCTGGCGGTCCGGGTCGCGCCGCATCGTGCCGTACGTACGGGACTGACCGCCCTCGCCACCTGGGCCGTGCTCGGCGGCACCACGCTCGCCCGGGAGGGCGAGTACATGGCGGACGCGCTGGAGGGCGGCGACCTCGAACGCGCCCGCGAACGCCTCCCCCACCTGTGCGGGCGCGACCCGCGGCACCTGGAGGCGCCCGAGCTGGCGCGGGCCACGGTGGAGTCGCTGGCCGAGAACACCTCCGACGCCGTCGTGGCGCCGCTGCTCTGGGGGGCGGTGGCGGGAGTGCCCGGGTTGCTGGCGTACCGGGCGATCAACACGCTGGATGCCATGATCGGGCATCGTTCGCCCCGGTACGAGCGGTTCGGGTGGGCGGCGGCCAAGCTCGACGACCTGGCCAACTACGTCCCGGCACGGCTGACCGGCGTGCTCACCGTGCTGACCGCGCCCGATGCGGGCGGTGCGCGGGCCGTGCTGCGCAGGGACGGGCACCGTCATCCGAGCCCGAACGCGGGCCGGTGCGAGGCCGCGTTCGCCGGCGGGCTGGGGGTGACGCTGGGCGGCACCAACGTCTACGAGGGCAGGACCGAGGAGCGGCCCACCATGGGTGACGGGCCGCGGCCGCAGGTCGAGGACGTCAGGCGGGCGGTCAGGCTGACCCGGTCGGTGGGGCTCGCCGCCGCAGGGGTCGCCGTCGTCACGGCCTGGGCCCTACGCCGCCTCACCCGCCCCTGACCCACGCCACCGTCACGACTCGGACGGTACGCCGTTGGTTCGCGAACCGAGGAAGGCGCCCCCCGCGGCCCGGGCAGGGGGCGCCGAAAGGTCACATGACGCGGTTGAGGTTGAGGACGAGCCAGACCACGAAGATCGAGATGAGCGTGATGCCGACCAGCGACTTCGCGGCGTTGTTGGCGACGACTTTCCTGGCCGTGACCTGCTTGGCGCTCTGCTTCCACACCTGACGCATGAGGATCATCGTCTGGAAGCGGCGACCGAGGGCGAACACGGCGATGGCGATGAGGATGAACAGGATGACACGGCCGTCTGCAGGTTCCACGGGCTTTCCCCCCTGTGGTCCTTCGAGAACTCCTTGATCCCCCGAAACTTTTGAAGGCACAGAATACTCGCACGACCGCGTTTTGTGACGGTGATTATTCGTCGAGATCGACCACGATCGGCGCGTGATCGGACGGGCCCTTCCCCTTGCGGGCCTCGCGATCGACGTACGCCGAGCGCACCCGCCCCGCGACGTCCGCACTGGCGTAGACGAGGTCGATGCGCATGCCCTTGTTCTGGTGGAACATCCCGGCCCGATAGTCCCAGTACGTGAACGGGTGCGGCCCCTTCATGGGCGTCGGCACCACGTCGTGCAGCCCCAGCTCCAGCAGGGAGGCAAGGGCCTGGCGTTCGGGCGGCGTCACGTGGGTGGCGCCGGCGAAGAGGGCGGGGTCCCAGACGTCGGCGTCGGTCGGGGCGACGTTGTAGTCGCCGCAGGCCACCAGCGGGCCGCCGGGCAGCTCGGCGGCCAGCGCGTCTCTGAGCGCGGCGAACCAGGCCAGCTTGTACGCGTAGTGGGGCGAGTCGACGGTACGGCCGTTGGGCGCGTACAGGGACCAGACCCGCAGACCGCCGCAGGTCGCGCCGATCGCACGGGCCTCGGGACGGGCGGCGCCGACCCCGTCGAGCTCGCCGAAGCCGGGCTCACCGGGGAAGCTCGGCGTCACCTCGTCCAAGCCGATCCTGGACAGCACGGCGACCCCGTTCCAGCGGCCGTCGCCGTGCGCGGCGGCGGCGTAGCCGAGCGCGCCGACCTCCGCCACGGGGAACGCCTCCGCGGCGCACTTGGTCTCCTGGAGGCAGACGACGTCGGGCTCGACGGCGGCCAGCCAGTCGAGCAGGCGGGGCAGCCGTGCCTTGACCGAGTTCACGTTCCACGTAGCCAGGCGCATCCTCCCAGCCTGCCACGCCACCCCGGATCAGGTGTCGAGGGCCTGCCGGATCCTGGCCGCCAGGGCGGCGGCCTCCTCCGGGGTGTGCTCGACGACGCCGTTCTCCGCCATCAGCGCGTGGTACTGCTGCCGCTCGTACGGCACGCCTGGCGGCAGGGCGGCGATGTGCCAGTGCAGGTGGGCGTTGCCCTGCTGGCTCCCCAGGGACAGCAGGTACGTGCGCTCGCACGGCACGCTCGCCTCCAGCGCGAGCGCAACCCGGCGCACGACCCGCATCACCGCGAGGAACCGGTCCTCGGTGAGGTCGCGGACGACGTGCTCGACGTGGGCCTTGGGCGCCACGAGGACGTATCCGGGCAGCGAGGCGAAGCGGGCGAGGAACGCGATGTGCTCGCCGTCGTCGTGGACGACCTCCTCGGGCTGGTCCGGGGATCCGTTGACGATCCCGCAGATGAAGCACGGTCCCGTGCGGGAACGGCGGCTGTAGCTCTCCAGGTCGAACGGCATCCGCCTGATCGGATCGGTCATCATCGCCCTTCACGGGAACACGTGGTCCGAATGTGCGTGATCGTCCCGGCCGAGCATAACGGCCGCCCCGGATCAGGATCTCCTGGTGCGCTCGACGCCCACGGTGATCTCGTTGTTCAGCCGGCGGCCCAGCAGCAGCTCCAGGTCGTCGCCGCTCCAGAACCTGCCGGGGTCGTACCAGTTGGGCCGCCGCCCGGCGGGCAGCAGCCCCATCTCCTCGTACGTGATCGCCACGACCTCGGCGCAGTAGGCGCTCTCCAGGTTCCGCTGCTTCGTCAGCCGGCCGGGGATGCGCCCCCTGAACCAGCGGGCGGCCAGCCGGGCGGTGGACGGGAACGGCGTGCCGTCGAGCCTGGCGACCGTGCGCAGGGCGGCGTCCTCCATCTCGGGGGTGGCCTCGGGGTCGAGCTGGCGCAGCCAGGCGCGCTGGCCGTAGCGGTCGGCCCAGACGGTCACCGCGTCGCGCAGGTCGTGCAGCTGCACGCCGCGCTGGTGGGTGCCCGACCACAGGTCGGGCAGCGACCTGCCCAGCTCGGCGTGCCACATCATGGGGGGCAGGTCCTCGATGACGATCGCCATGCCCACGTGGTTGACCGGGCTGTTGGTCATCGTCTGGATGGCGCGGTCGGGGGCGGAACGCCCGCGGAAGATCCACAGGTCGCCGGTCCGCGTCACCCCGACGGCCTCGTCGAGTGTCAGCACAGGGCTTAGCCTAGGCACCATGCGCTGGTGGAAGTGGCTGGGTTTGGCGGGAATCATGGGCGTCGCCGCCACGGGGGTGGTGGTCGCGCGGGCCGAGCGGCGCCGCCGCGCGTACACCCCTGAGGAGATCAGGGCGCGGCTGCGCGAGCGCGCCGAGGAGGCGCAGGCCGCTCAGCCCGACGGTTTGAGGTCGTAGACGAAGACGACGTCGGGGTAGGCGGGGTTGTCGTCGTAGCCCTGGATGCCGCCCAGGAAGGCGCGGCGCGACTTGACCACCCAGGGCATCGCGGCGGCGGCCCGCTGGTCGAGCACCCGTGCCGTGGCGCGCTCGTAGACGCGCTGCGCGGCCGGCTTGTCGGTCACGGTCAGCTCGGGCACGGTGTCGAGCATCGCGTCGAGCTGCTGGTCGTTGAGGTACGACAGGTTCATGACGGGCGGGTTGGCGCTGTGGAAGACCTGCCCGAAGTAGGAGTAGCCGTCGGCGTAGTCGGGCCACCAGTACATGACGAAGATGTCCTGGCCGCGTTTCTTGCCCAGCTCCCATTGGGCGTTCCAGCGCATGCCGCGCACTTCGAGGGTGACGTTGAGCGCGGCCAGCGCCTTGCGCAGCCGCCTGGCCAGCACCTCCTCGTCGGCCTCGCCCTCGCCGTAGGTGAGCACCAGCCGCAGCGGCTTGCCGCCTGGCCCGTAGCCGGCCTGTCGCAGCAGCCGGGTGGCGGTCGCGAGGTCCTGCTCGGGCACCCGGTTCGGCATGTGGCCGAGCAGCCCTTCCGGGACGACGCCGCTGGCCGGCATGACCGAGCCGCCGAGCGCCTTGACGATGCCCCGGTAGGGGACGGCCTTCTGGACGGCCTTGCGTACCCTGATGTCCTTGAGCGGCCCCGAGGCGGTGTTGAACAGCATCACGGCGGTGCTGAACGAGGGCCGGTCGGAGGTGCGCAGGCCGGGCGCGGCCTGGGCGCGCGCGAACAACTCGGGGTCGAGCCTGTCGACGAAGCTGGCCTCGCCGCGCCGCAGCATCGAGTACGCCCGCTCGGGGTCGGGCACGACGCGGTACTTGATCGTGTTGTAGTGCGGCCTGTTCCACCCGCCCCAATAGCCGTCGTACGCGCTGAGCGTGAGCTCGTCCTCCTTGCCCTTGTTCCACCGCGTCACCGTGTACGGCCCTGACCCGGCGTCCCTGCCCTGCTGGAACCACTTGGTGAGGTCGGGGGCGGCCTTGGTGTCGTAGATGTAGGCGGCGTACCCGGCGGAGGCGACCAGGTCGAGCGGCACCGGATATTTCAGCGCGAACGTGACGGTCAGCGGCCCCTCGACCCGGATGGAGGAGACGGCGTCCCAGATGTAGCCGGCGCCGGCCTTGCCCTTGATCGTGCGCTCGATCGACGCCTTGACCGCCTCGGCGTCCAGCGGCCTGCCGGTGTGGAAGGTGACGCCGGAGCGCAGCGTGAACGTCCAGGTGCGGCCGTCGGCCGAGGAGCGCCACGAGGTGGCCAGGCGCGGCGCGGACTTCTTGGTGACGGGGTTCCAGTAGGTCAGGGTCTCGTAGACGTTCTGGAAGGCGATGATCTCGTTGGAGTAGGAGCGGCTCGGGTCCCACTCGGTGACGACGTCGGTGTTCTTGACGTAGACGAAAGGCGACTGGCCGGCCGGGGCCCGCTGCTCCTCCTGAGGCGGGGAGCAGGCCGCGAGCATCATCAGTGCGACGGCCGCTGCGAGTGGACGGCGCAACGCATCTCCCTCTGGTGGCCTGACGTACCCGGGGAAACCTACTCCAAGATCAACCCGGAAGGCGCCACGGTGTCCAAAAGTGCCGAAAAATTGGGCATTCCGGTGATCGTATTGCTATCCTCGGGGCTTGTCCCGTCCGGGGTTGCCAGCAAGGGACCGACCGGAGTGAGGTGCCATGGGTCGTAGCCGAACGATCCGCATGAAGATCATCGGTCTCCTTCTGGTGCCGCTGGCCTCCATGGTGGTGTTGTGGGGGGTCATCACCGCCGTCACCGCTACCGAGAGCTTGGAGCTGCGTCAGTACAAGACAGTCTGGACGAACCTGCGCCTTCCCGCGTACAAACTGATCAACGAGATTCAGCGTGAACGTCTCGTCTCGGCCCAGCTTCTCAAGAACGCCGCGACCAAGACCGCCCTGGCCACGCAGCGCACGCGCACGGACGCCGCCCGGGAGTCGTTCAGGCAGCTCTCCAGCAACTCCAAGGACAGATCGGAAGAGATCCGCAAACAGGTGGACGCGGTGAACACGGCAATCGACAGGCTCGATGCGATCCGGGGAGAGATCGACACGGGCCTGTCCGACCGTCTGCACACCGTGGAGTCGTTCAACGCGATGATCGACACCCTGTTCGGGCTGCACCGGCGGGTCGCGCTGATCGACGACATCCCGATCTACGAGCAGTCGCGCGTGGTCATCGACATGGGCTACGCCAAGGAGCTGCTGACCAGGGAGCAGGCCATCGGGCTCGGCACGCTGGAGCCGGCCGAGCGGCGGCTGTTCACGCAGATCGTCGGCAACCGGCGCTTCCTGCTCGACCAGGGCCTGGCCGAGCTGGACCCGGAGCTGCGCGACCCCCAGGTGGCCCTCATCACCTCGCCCGCCTACCAGCGGATGCGGATGATGGAGGACCAGATCATCGCGGGCGGGTCGGCCAGGAGCTGGCTGGGCACGACGGAGGTGCTGGCCAGGGCCTTCCACGAGGCGCAGATGCGGGCCAGCACGACGCTCAACCAGCGCGCCGATCCGATCGCGGACCAGGTGCTGGTGCGGGCGCTCGCGCTCGCGGGCACCGCGCTGGTCATGGTGATCGTGTCGATCGCGTTCTCGCTGCGGCTGGGCGACCGGCTGTCGAAGGAGCTCGCCTCGCTGCGGCTGGCCGCGCTCGAAGTGTCGCAGGAGCGGCTGCCGCACGTGGTGGCCAAGCTGCGCAAGGGCGAGAAGGTCGAGATGCCGGAGCTGTCGGTGGCGAGCACCACGGTCGAGATCGACGACGTGGGGCAGGCGTTCTCCACCGTGCAGCAGACCGCGGTCGAGGCCGCGGTCGGGCAGGCGCAGCTCAGCGAGGGCGTGGGGCACGTCTTCCGCAACCTCGCCAGGCGCAGCCAGACGCTGCTGCACCGCCAGCGCATCCAGCTGGCGGACATGCAGCACCGCGCCACCGACCCCGAGCAGCTCGACGACCTGTTCAAGCTCGACCACCTCACCACCCGCATGCGCCGGCACGCCGAGGGCCTGATCATCCTGTCGGGCGCCACGCCGGGGCGCGGGTGGAGCCGCCCGGTGCCGCTGCTCGACGTGGCGCGCGGCGCGGCGGCCGAGGTGGAGGACTACCAGCGCGTCGTCGTCGAGCCGATGCCCGGCCAGCGGCTGGCGGGGCCGGTGGTCGGGGACATGATCCATCTCATCGCCGAACTGATCGAGAACGCCACCGTCTACTCCCCCGCGCACACGTCGGTCATCGTGCGCGGCGAGGCGGCGGCCAGGGGCTTCGCCATCGAGGTGGAGGACCGCGGGTTCGGGATGGAGCCAGAGGAGCTGGCCGAGTACAACGAGCGGCTGGCCAGCCCACCGGAGTTCGACCTGGCCGACAGTGACCGGCTCGGCCTTTTCGTCGTCTCGCGCCTGGCCGCCAGGCATGACATCCGCGTGACGTTGCGCGGTTCACCATATGGAGGGACCACCGCGATCGTGTTGATCCCGGAAGAGCACGTGGCCGAACCCGAACCCGAGGCCGAGGCTCCGAAGAAGGAGCCGGTCCGCCCGATGCGGGTGGTGCGAAGTGACTGAAGAGCGCTGGCTGGACGAGGACGCGGGTCCGATCGTCCCTGCCTATCTGCTGACCAGGGGCCGTACGGTGCCCGCGAGCGAGGCCATCGACCTCATCGCGGTGATCATCACGGCGGGCGGCCTGGCGCCGCCGCGCGGCCTCGACCCCGAACATCTGATCATTCTGCAGAAGTGCACCCAGCCCACCCGGCTCGTGGACGTCGCCGCCGAGCTGAACCTGCCGATCGGCGTGGTCCGGGTCCTGGTCGGCGACCTGCACGCGCAGCAGCTCGTGCAGGTCGAGCTGCCGCCGCCCGCGCCGGACGCGAAGGTGCTGCTCGAAGTCATCAGCGGGCTCAAAGCGCTGTGACGGCCGCCTGAACCCCTTGCGGGGTCTCAGGCGGCTTCATGCTGCCAGGACGTCCTCGGCCCGGTGACAGGCCACCTGGCGGCCGCCCAGGTCTCGCGGCTCCGGCGCCTGCTCACACTTCTCGACCGCCATCGGGCAGCGCAGCCGGAACGGGCAGCCCGTCGCCGCCGGCACCGCCTCCGTCCTCCCCCTCGCCTGCGGCGGCTCCCCTCCCAGCTTCGGTACGGCGTCGCGCAGTGCCCTGGTGTACGGGTGCGCCGGGCTCTTCAGCAGCTCGGCGGTCGGCCCCGACTCGACCACCCGGCCCGCGAACAGCACGTGCGAGGTCCTGCAGAGCCGCTCGACGACGGCCAGGTTGTGGGTGATGAGCAGGCGCTCGGTGTCCAGGGACGCCAGCAGGTCGAGGACCCTGGCCTGGACGGTGACGTCGAGCGCGCTGGTGGGCTCGTCGAGGATGAGCAGGCGGGGGCCGACGGCCAGGGCACGGGCGATCACCACGCGCTGGCGCTGGCCGCCGGAGAGCTGGTGGGGGCGGCGGTCGGCCAGCTCGGGGGCGAGGCCGACCTGTTCGAGCAGTTCGCCGACGCGGGCGCGCTCGGCGCGCGGGAGCGCCTCGGCGATCGAGCGGCCGACGCGCATCCTGGGGTCGAGGGCCTCGGCCTGGAAGACGGGCTGGACGTCCTTCCTGAACGCCCTCAGGTCCACTTTTTTCAGCGTTTGGTCGCCGTACCAGATATTTCCTGACATGGGGGTGAGGAGGCCGAGGAACGCGCGCGCCAGCGTGGTCTTGCCCGACCCGCTCTCCCCGATCAGCCCCACGCCGCCCTCGGTGATCTCCAGGCTGACGTCGTGGACGACCGGGCGGCGGGCGTACCCGAGAGTCACCCGCTCCGCCCTGAGCACGGGTCCTGTCACGGCAGCGCCTCCAGCAGCTCGCGGGTGTAGGGATGGGACGGCTCGGCCAGCACCCGTGCGGCCGGCCCCGACTCGACCACCGCGCCGTCCTTCATGACGAGCACCCGGTCGGCGATCGTCGAGACCAGGGCGAGGTCGTGGGAGACCAGCAGCAGCGCGAGGCCGCGTTCCGCGCGCAGCCGGCGCAGCACGCCGACCACCTCGGCCTGCACGGTCACGTCGAGCGCGCTGGTGGGCTCGTCGGCGAGGATCACCTCGGCGCCCAGGGCGATGGCGAGCGCGATGGCGAAGCGCTGCGCCTGGCCGCCGGAGACCTCGTGCGGGTAGCGGCGCAGGATCGCGGGGTCGAGCAGCACCGCCTCGACGGCCTCCGCCATGGCCCGCTCGGAGTCGTCGCGGCCGTGCAGCCGCAGCGCGCGGCGCATCAGCGTGCCGAGCCTGGTGGCGGGGCTGAGCGCGGCCTGGGGCGACTGCATGACCAGGGCCGCCCTGGCGCCGCGCAGCTCGCGCAGGGCCTTCTGCGAGGCCGTCATGACGTCCACGCCGCACACCTTGACCTGCCCTGAGACCTCGGCGTGCTCGGTGAGCCCGAGCAGCGAGAGCAGCGTCGTGGACTTGCCTGAGCCGCTCTCCCCCACGATCGCCACGGACTCACCGGCGGCGACGTCCAGCTCGGGCACCTCGGCGACCGGCCGGCCGCCGTAGCTGACCCGCAGGTCGCGTACCTCAATCACCTGACCGCCCTCCGCGGGTCGAGCGCGTTGCGCAACCCCTCGCCCAGCACGTTGAACGCGAACGCCGTCACCAGGATCGCGAGACCTGGGAAGGTGACCACCCACCAGTTCGTGGTGAACAGCGTCTGCCCCTGCTGCACCATCAGCCCCCACTCCGCCGTGGGCTCCTGCGCGCCCAGCCCCAGGTACGACAGCGCCGCCGAGGTCAGGATCACCCCGCCCGCGTCCAGCGAGATCTGCACCAGGACCGGGGTGAGCGAGTTGGGCAGCACGTGCCGCAGCACGATCAGCGGGGCCGGCACGCCGAGGCAGCGGGCGGCGTCCACGTAGGGGCGGGTGGCGATCGAGGCGGCCACGGACGCCGACAGCCGGGTGTACCAGGGCCACCAGGTCGCCGCGATGGCCAGGATGACGGTGTTGACGCTGGGCTGCAGCACGACCGCGAGCGCCAGCGACAGCAGCAGCGCGGGAAAGGCCAGGAAGACGTCCGTGACCCGCATGATCACGTCCCTGATCCAGCCGCCCGCGTAGCCGGCGATCACGCCGAGCGTGACGCCGACCACCGCCGAGACCGCCAGCACCGCCACGGCGATGAACAGCGAGGTGCGGCCGCCGTACAGGATCTTGGTGAGCACGTCGCGGCCGACCTGGTCGGTGCCGAACCAGTGCGCGGCGCTCGGCTCCATCAGCCGCTCCAGCGGACGCGGATCGTCCGCCGGGTACGGCGCCAGCCACGGCGCGAGCACCGCGGCCAAGACGATGAGCACGATGAGCACGGCGCCGAACGCGGCGAAGCGGTCGGGGACGCGCGGCAGCGTGCGCCGCAGCGGCTGCGCGTCCTGAGTCTGCTCCTTGGTGCTCATCGGGTCCTCGTTCTGGGGTCGACGAAGCCCTGGAGGATGTCCACGACCAGGTTGGCGAGGACGTAGACCAGGGCGACGAGGAGGGTGACGCCCGCGATGGCCGGGGTGTCCAGCGAGCGGATCGACTCGGCGGCGTAGCGGCCCAGGCCGGGCCAGTTGAAGACGGCCTCGACGAGGAAGCCGTTGACGATCGCGTACGCGAAGACGAGGGCGATGAGCGACAGCACCGGGTTGAGCGCGGGCCGCAGGGCGAACTTGGTCAGGATGGACGTCTCGCCGAACCCGAGCGCCCGCTCCAGCCTGGCGTGGTCCTGCCCCGACTCCTCGATGAGCGCGGCCCTGGTCATCTGGGCGATGACGCCGGCCGGGTAGGCGGCCACGACCAGGGCGGGCAGCACGAGGTGCTCCAGCGTGCTGGTGAGGATGGGCCAGTTGCCGGTGATGAGGGCGTCGACGGCGGTGATGTTCGTCCAGAGGGTGAGGGGGCTGGTGGTGTCGAGCGAGGAGTCGTACTCGCCGGCGACGGGGAACCAGCCGAGGTTGCTGGCGAAGACGGTCTGGAGTGCCAGGGCGAGCCAGAAGACGGGGACGGAGACGGCCAGCATGCTGCCCAGCCGTACCCCGAAGTCCGGAAATTTCGTCTTGTAGCGGGCGGCGAGCACGCCGAGCGGGATGCCCGCCGCGATCGCCAGCAGCAGCGCCGCCCCCACCAGCTCCAGCGAGGCGGGGAACGCGAGGTAGAGGTCGTCCAGCACCGGCTGCCTGGTGCGCAGGCTGATCCCCCAGTCGCCGCTCAGCAGGTCGCGTACGTAGGCCAGCAGCTGCATGGGCAGCGGGTCGTCCAGCCCGAACCGCGCCCGCGCCTCCGCGAGCTGCTCGGGCGTCGCCTTCGGCCCGGCGAAGGCGACCGCCGGATCGCCCGGCACCAGCCGCATGACCACGAACGTGAGCACGACCACGCCGGCCACGACCAGGAGGGCCTGGCCGAGCCGGCGGGTCAGGTAACGGAGCATGGCCTAGCGCTTGAGGTCGTAGAAGAAGACCACGTTGGGATAGGCGGGATTGTCCGTGTACCCCTGGACGTCGGACGACAGCGCGCGCTGGTACGTCTGCACGTACGGCACCGCGACCGCCGCCTCCTCCTGGATGATCTTCCGCTGCAGCTCCTCATAGGAGTCCGCGGCGGCCGAGACGTCCGTCGCGGTCAGCTCGGGCAGTTTGTCGATGGCCGCGTCGATCTCGGCGTTCTTGAGGTAGGACAGGTTGAACTGCGGCTTGTCCGCGCTCTTGAACACGTTGAGGAACCACGAGTAGGCGTCCGGATAGTCCGGGTACCAGTACATGACGAAGATGTCCTGGCCGCGCTTCTTGCCGAGGTCCCACTGCGCGCCCCAGTTCATGGGCTTGGCCTGGAGCGTCACGTTGAGCTTCTGCAGCGCCGAGCTGAGCAGCGTGACCAGCAGCTTCTGGTCCTCGTCGCCGATGCCGTAGGTGAGGCTGAGCTCCAGCTCGGGGTTGTCGGGGCCGTACCCGGCCTCGGCCAGCAGCTCCTGCGCCTTGACGAGGTCCTGCTTGGGCTGCATGTTCTCGGCGTGCCCGAGCAGGCCGGGCGGCACCAGGCCGCTCGCCTTGTGCCCCGCGCCCTCCAGCGCCGCCGACAGGCCGTCGTAGTCGATGGCGAGCTGCAGCGCCTGCCTGATCCTGACGTCCTTCGCCGGGCCCTCGGCGGTGTTGAAGAGCACCAGCAGGTTCTGGAACGACTCCGTCTCCTTCACCTGCACGCCCTGCGTGTCGCGCGCCTGGTCGAACAGCTGCGGGTTGAGCCGCTCCACGAAGTTCACCTCGCCGCGCTCCAGCAGCTGCCAGGCGGTGGTGATCTCGGGCGTGACGCGGAAGGTCACCTTCTTGTACTGCTCCGGCTTCCAGCCGCCCCAGTAGTCCTCGAACGCCTTGAGCGTGAGCTCGTTCTCCTTGCCCTTCTGCCAGGAGTCGATCGTGTACGGGCCGGTCCCGGCGGTCTTCTCTCCGTCGGCGTCCACCGCGTCCACATCGTAGATCCAGGCCGCGTAGCCGGAGGCGGCGACGAGGTCGAGCGGGGCGGCGTACTTGAGGTCGAAGACGACGGTGCTCGCGTCGGGCGTCTCGATCTTCTCGACCGGGTCCCAGATGTAGGCGGCGCCGCCCTTCTTGTCCTTCGTGCGCTCGATGGCCTTCTTGACGGCCTCGGCGTCCATCGTGGCGCCGGAATGGAACTTGACGCCCTGCCGCAGCGTGAACGTCCACTGCTTGCCGTCGCCCGACGACTTCCACTCGGTGGCGAGGCGCGGCTTTGCCTGCTTGGCCTGCGAGTCGTACCTGGTCAGGCCCTCGTAGATGTTGGACAGCGCGATGATCTCGTTGGAGTAGGAGGTCGCGGGGTCCCAGTCGGTGACCACGTCGTGGTTGGGGGCGTAGACGAACGTGCTGTCGTTGACCTGCCCGCCCGCCGGGGCGCCCGTGCTCGCGCGGGGCTCTGGGGTGCCGCCGGCGCCGCGTACCTGGCCGCCCGCGCACGCCGACGCGGTCAGAGCCAGGACACCGGCCACCCCGGCGACGAACAGTCGCTTGTGCCAGCGCATGGGGGGATCCTTTCGATATTCACCGGGCGAGGGGTCCGGCTGCTTTGACGTGCACCCGCACGGCGGGCTCGGAGAGATAGCTCAGCGGCACCTCGAGGAGGTCCACGATCTCCACCGTGGAGGGGTCGGCCCCCGCCGCCACGGCCCGCGTACGCGCCTCCTCTTTAGCGCTTTCGATGGCCTGTGTCCGGCTTTCTCCCGCAGGCAAGATCGTATCGACTCTGCCGCTCGCGAGGGCGATGGCGGCCCCCACCGCGTTGGCCACCTCGGCGTGCTCCGGCCTGATCACCCGGCTCACCCCGGGGATCTCGGCGGGCAGCAGGAACGCGCCGCCGCCCACCGCGACCAGGGGACGGTCGGCGCGGCCGAGCGTCATCCTGTCCACGGCGTCGGCGACCAGCTCGTCGGCGACCGCGACCGCGCCCGTCAGCACGTCGTCACCGCGCAGGCGCTCCTGCCAGTCGTCGGCGCCCGCCGGCACGCGGCCCGCCGCGACCGCGGCGTCCGTCATCGTCGCCGTCGTCCCGCCGAACACCAGCGCCTCCGTGGCGATCCGGTAGCCCACCGAGTCGGGGCCGAGCCCGCCGGGCCGGACCACGGTGCCGCCGCCGAGCGCGATGGCCAGGATGTCCGGCATGCGGAAGTTGGTGAGCACGCCGCCGATCTCGGTCGCCGCCGCCGACTCCCTCGGGAACCCGCCGACCAGCACCCCCAGGTCGGTGGAGGTGCCACCGACGTCCACGACGATCGCGTCCGGCACCCCCGACAGGTACGCGGCGCCGCGCAGCGAGTTCGCCGGGCCCGAGCCGATCGTGGAGACCGGCAGGCGGGCGGCCTGCTCCAAGGTCATCAGGGTGCCGTCGTTCTGCGCCAGGTAAGGGCGTGCGCTCAGGCCGCGCTCGGCCAGCGCCGTGACCAGGGCGTCGGTGACGTGGGCGGCGACGCCGTACAGGGCGGCGTTCAGCACGGTCGCGTTCTCGCGTTCGAGCAGGCCCAGCGAGCCGATCTCGTGGCTCACCGACACCGGCAGCCCGTACTCGGCCGCCACCAGCTCCGCCACCCGCCGCTCATGGGCGTCGTCGGCCGGGCTGAACACGCCGGTGACCGCCACCGCGTCCGCCTCGACGCCGTCGAGGAAGCGGCGCACGGCGTCCAGGTCGAGCGGGCCGATCTCGCGGCCGTCCACGTAGTGGCCGCCCGGCACGATCGCCTCGCCGGCCGAGACGACCTCGCGCAGGTCGTCCGGCCAGTCGGACAGCGGCGGCACCGCCGTGGTGGCGGGCGCGCCGAGCCGCAGCACGGCCACCCGGCCGAGCGCGCGGCGCTCCAGGATCGCGTTCGTGGCGTGCGTGGTGCCCAGCATGACCCGCGTGACGTCGGAGCGGTCCTCGACCTGCTCCAGTACGGCGTCCAGCGCGGCGCGCAGGCCGTCGGTCACCTGGGGGGTGGTCGGCCGCTTGGCCTTGGCGAGCACCCGGCCGTCCGCGTCCAGCACCACGGCGTCGGTGTTCGTGCCGCCGACGTCGATCCCGATGCGCAGGTCAGCCACGCGCGTTCAGCTCCTCAACGGGGACGTAGTCCAGGTCGTATCCGAAGGCACGCGGGCCCGCCGTCTCCAGGCCCTTGCCCGTACGCCAGAGCGGGTCGCAGGGCCAGGCGAGGACCGTCACCCGCTGGCCGTACCTGAGCGCCTCGGTCTGGATCGCGGCGGCCGTCTCGGTGTCCACGACCGTGATGAGGTCGGGCACCATGGCGCGGGCGCGGCCCTCCTCGATCGCGACGAGGTTCTCGTTCTGCAGCTCCAGGCTCAGGCGGCGGCCTCGGTCGTCGCCGGTGCCCTCGATGACGGCGGTGCCGCGGACGAAGCCGCCCGTCGTGTGCCGCTCGACGTCGGTCAGCTTGCCGGTGATCAGCCTGACCGCGCCCAGGCGCGCGCGCAGCGCCTCCAGGGGGTCCGACGCGCCCTGCGTGGCCCTGCCGACCTCCAGGGCGCGGGTCACCGTACCCTCGATGACCGCTCCCCTGGCCGTGGTGCCGGTGAGGATGAAGTCGGCCATCAGCGCGTGCGAGCCCACGGCCACGCAGACGGCCCGCGCGATGCGCTCCGACCAGAGGCCGTCGAGCGGGCGGATGGTGACCACGTTGCCCGCGACGTCCGACATGATCACGATGTCGGCGGGGACGCCCGCGACGTACATGGAGATCATCTGGACCTCGGGGAACGCGCGTCCCATGCCGTCGGCGTCGAGCAGTGGCAGGCCGAGCTGGGCCGCCCAGGCGACCGGCGCGACGCCGTTCGCGCCGCCGATCTCCGAGGACATGATCGCGGTCGGCGGGCGGCCGAAGACGCGCTCGATCTCCTCGGCGATGCGCTTGGGCTCGTCCTCGCCGTGGATCATCTCGTGGCTCACCGTCGGGGCGCCGATGCCGGACAGCGGCACCACGAGGGCGTCGTCCGCCAGGTCGTCCAGGGTGACGAGCGGGACGGGGCCGTGCTCGCGGATGGCGCGCACCGCCGCCAGCGATCCTGAACGGACGTCGCCCCCGCCGCCGGTGCCGAGCACGGCACAGCCACGCGCGAGGGCCTGGATGTCACTCACATCAATCCTCATTGGCGACACAACCAACCACATGGGCGCACATTCCGCCAGTCCAGCACGTTTCGCACGGGTGAAAACGATCCCCATGCACCGATTCCGTTGTCCTGGTATGTGTGGGGGCGAGGGATGGGAGGGCCGTATGCGCATTTCGGTGGCCGCCGACAGCAAGGACGGCGTGGCCGAGCGGGTCGTGGCGGAGCTTCGCGGGCGCGGCCACGACGTCGTCACGCACGGCGCGCTCAACGACGACGAGCGCGACGACTGGGCGTGGGCCTGCGAGCTGACCGCGCGCGACGTCGCCGAGGGACGTGCCGAGCAGGGCGTCGTGTGCTGCTGGACCGGCACGGGGGCGTCGATCGCGGCCAACAAGGTGCCGGGGGTGCGGGCGGCGCTGTGCGTGGACGCGTACACGGCCGACGGGGCCCGCAAGTGGAACGACGCCAACGTGCTCGCGCTGAGCCTGCGGCTGACCTCGGACGTGGTGCTCGACGAGATCCTCGACGCCTGGTTCGCCGGCCGCCCCAGCGACGACCCCGCCGACCAGGCCAACATCACCCACGTCGGCCGCATCTGACCGGCCGCATCTGACCGGCCGCGGGCGTCAGGGCCGCCGTCACGGGAGGGGCTCCTCCCCCGCATCCTCCGGCCGGGAGGACGGCCGGAGACGGTCCTGTCACCACGGACGCCGGGAAATCGTCGGTCCCTGGCCGTAGGGTGCTGGGCATGACCCTCGTCCTGCTCCGCGGCGGGCTGGTGTGGCGGCCCCGTCAGCCGGCCCTCGAGCCCGCCGACCTCCTGGTGCGCGACGGGCGCATCGCGCAGGTGGCGCCGCGCGTCGACGCGCCGCCGCAGGCGCGGGTCGTCGACGTCACGGGGCAGGTGGTGCTGCCCGGCCTGGTCGAAGCCCACTGCCACCTCGACAAGACGCTCTACGGCGGCCCCTGGGTGCCCCACTCGGCCGACGACACGCTCGCCGGCCGCATCGGCAACGACCTCGGCCGCCGCGCCGAGCTGGGCGTCCCGAGCGTGCCGCGCGTCAGGGCGCTGCTGGAGCGCATGATCGCCTTCGGCACCGCCCACGTGCGCACCCACACCGACATCGACCCGCAGGTGGGGCTGCGCGGCGTCGAGGCGGTCCGCGAGGCCGCCGCCGGCCTGCCGATCGGCGTGCGCCAGGTCGCCTTCCCCCAGCACGGCGTGCTCACCAACCCTGGCACGGCCGAGCTGCTCGAAGAGGCGCTGCAGAACGGCGTGGAGGCCGTGGGCGGGATCGACCCGGCGGGCATCGACCGCGACCCTGTGCGCCACCTCGACGTCGTCTTCGGGCTGGCCGAGCGCTACGGCGCCCACCTCGACATCCATCTCCACGACGGCGGCACCTTAGGCGGGTGGGAGCTGGAGCTGATCATCGAACGCACCCGCGTGCTCGGGCTGGGCGGCCGGGTGGCCGTCAGTCATGCGTACGCGCTGGGGCAGCTCGACGACGCCGCCCAGGGCCGGCTCATCGACGGGCTGGCCGATGCCGGGGTGGCGCTCGTCACCGCGGCGGTCTACAGCTTCCCCGTGCCGCCCGTGAAACGGCTGCGGGCCGCGGGGGTCACGCTCGCGTGCGGGCACGACGGCATCCGCGACCTGTGGGGGCCGTACGGCAGCGGCGACATGCTGGAGCGCGCCATGCATCTCGCCTACCGCAGCACCTTCCGCAGAGACGACGACATCGAGCTGGCTCTTGAGGCCGCCACCACGGGCGGCGCCCGCCTGCTCGGCCTCGGCTCCTACGGCCTGGCCCCCGGCGACCGCGCCGACCTGGTCGTGGTGCCGTGCGGGAGCGCGGCGGAGGCCGTGGTCGTTCACCCTGCGCGCACTCTGGTCATGAAGGACGGCGTCGTCCTGCACAATTGACCGGCGGGACCATCGAAAGGCAGGCAAGTGCTCTCTATTCACCAGCGGATCGCCGCAGAGCTCGGCGTGCGCGACGGCCAGGTGCAGGCGGCCGTCGAGCTGCTCGACGGCGGCGCGACCGTGCCGTTCATCGCGCGATACCGCAAAGAGGCCACCGGCGCTCTCGACGACGCGCAGCTGCGCACGCTGGAGGAGCGGCTGCGCTACCTGCGCGAGCTCGAGGAGCGCAGGACGGCGATCCTGGAGTCCATCGAGTCCCAGGGCAAGCTCGACGACGAGCTGCGCGAGCAGATCATGGCGGCCGAGACCAAGGCCAGGCTCGAGGACATCTACCTGCCCTACAAGCCCAAGCGGCGCACCAAGGCGCAGATCGCCCGCGAGCTGGGGCTCGAGCCGCTGGCCGACAAGCTGCTCGCCGACCCCTCGCTCGACCCCGCCGCCACCGCCGAGAGCTTCGTCACCGAGGGCGTCGCCGACGCGAGCGCTGCGCTCGAAGGCGCGCGGGCCATCCTCATCGAGCGCTTCGCGGAAGACGCCGACCTCATCGGCGGCCTGCGCGAGCAGCTGTGGACCCGCGGCCGGCTGGTGTCGAAGGTCCGCGAGGGCAAGGAGGAGGCGGGGGCCAAGTTCGCCGACTACTTCGACTTCGGCGAGCCGTTCCCCAAGCTGCCCTCCCACCGCATCCTCGCCATGTTCAGGGGCGAGAAGGAGGAGATCCTCTCCGTCACGCTCGAGCCCGACGACAGCCCCGACTACGAGATGCGCGTCGCCGCCAGGTTCGGCATTTCCGACCAGGGGCGCCCGGCCGACAAGTGGCTGGGCGAGACCGTGCGCTGGGCGTGGCGCACCCGCATCCTCGTCCACCTGGGCATCGACCTGCGCATGCGGCTGTGGCAGGCCGCCGAGGACGAAGCGGTGCGGGTCTTCGCCGCCAACCTGCGCGACCTGCTGCTCGCCGCGCCGGCCGGCGCGCGGCCCACCATGGGGCTCGACCCCGGCCTGCGCACCGGCGTCAAGGTCGCGGTCGTCGACGCCACCGGCAAGGTCGTCGACACCGCCACCATCTACCCCCACGAGCCCAAGCGGCAGTGGGACCAGTCGCTGGCGGTGCTCGGCGCGCTCGCCCAGCGCCACGGCGTCGAGCTGATCGCCATCGGCAACGGCACGGCCTCCCGCGAGACCGACAAGCTGGCCGGCGAGCTGGTCAAGCACATGCCGGGGCTCACCAAGATCGTTGTGTCCGAGGCCGGCGCGTCCGTCTACTCCGCCTCCCCCTACGCCTCGCAGGAGCTGCCCGAGCTCGACGTGTCGCTGCGCGGCGCCGTCTCCATCGCGCGGCGGCTGCAGGACCCGCTGGCCGAGCTGGTCAAGATCGACCCCAAGTCCATCGGGGTCGGCCAATACCAGCACGACCTCGCCGAGTCCAAGCTGTCCCGCTCGCTCGACGCCGTCGTCGAAGACTGCGTCAACGCGGTCGGCGTCGACGTCAACACCGCCTCGCCCCCGCTGCTCACCCGCGTGTCCGGCATCGGCGCCACGCTCGCCGAGAGCATCGTGCGCCATCGCGACGCCAACGGCCCCTTCCGCACCCGCTCCGCGCTCAAGAGCGTGCCGCGGCTCGGGCCCAAGGCGTTCGAGCAGTGCGCGGGCTTCCTGCGCATCAGGGGCGGCGACGACCCGCTCGACGTCTCCGCCGTGCACCCCGAGTCCTACCCGGTGGTGCGCCGCATCCTGACCTCGGCCAAGACCGACCTCAAGTCGCTGATCGGCAACACGGCGGCGCTGCGCTCGCTCGACCCGCGCGCGTTCACCGACGACACCTTCGGCCTGCCGACCGTCACCGACATCCTGCGCGAGCTGGAAAAGCCCGGCCGCGACCCGCGTCCCGCCTTCAAGACGGCCACCTTCAAGGAGGGCGTCGAAAAGCTGTCCGACCTGACGGCCGGCATGATCCTTGAGGGCGTGGTCACCAACGTGGCGGCGTTCGGCGCGTTCGTCGACGTCGGCGTCCACCAGGACGGCCTCGTCCACGTCTCGGCCATGTCCCGCACGTTCGTCTCCGACCCGCGCGACGTCGTCAAGCCGGGCGACATCGTCCGCGTCAAGGTCCTGGGGGTCGACATCCCCCGTAAGCGCATCTCCCTGACCTTGCGCCTCGAAGACGAGACCACGCAGGAGGGCACCGACACCCCCCGCAGGGGCGCCGGCCGCCAGGGCTCCCGCGACGGATCCCGCGGCGAAGGCGGCCGCGGCGACGGATCTCGCGGCGCCGGCGGACGGGGCGAGGGCGGCCGCGGCAACGGCGGACGCGGTGACAACGGACGCGGTGACAACGGACGTGGCGACAGCGGCCGCGGTGAAGGTGGCCGCGGAGATGGCGGACGCGGCCAGGGCCCACGTGGCGAGGGCGGACGCGGCGACGGAGGCCGCGGACAGGGCGGACAAGGCGGGCAGGGCGGGCGCGGCCAGGGCGGCAACGGCGGCGGACGCGGGCGCGGCGACGGAGGCCGCGGCGGCCAGCGCCGCCAGGACCGCCCGGCCCCGACGGGCGCCATGGCCGAAGCTTTGAGAAAGGCCGGCCTCGGCGGCGACTCCCGCTGACCACGAAACGGCGGTCCCGCCCCAAGCCCACGCTCCGGCCGGGACCGCCACCATGCATCCCCTGACCAGCCCCAACCCACACCCACGCTCGTGCCCGCGCTCGGGTCTCTCGGCTGGTGGCGAACGTGGGGCTGGGCGGGCTGGTGGGAAGGCGCGTGGCGATACGGTCTAAGGGTGAGCAGCACTGCGTTCGATACGGCGATCACTCAGGCTCGCGACCTGCTCAGGTGGCGCTCTCCGTTGCGTACCGAGCTCTGGGCGGCCAGGCTCACGGCCGGGCTGGAGGGGTCGGGGCAGGTGGAGGAGTTTCTGGGGCGGGCGGCCGAGGACGGTGGGATGGAGGCTCGTCTTGCTCTTGCTGCTCTCGCCGCAGTCAACCGCCCTACCGACGCCCCTGCCTGGGGTGACGAGGGCGAGGGCGCGACTTCGCCCGGCGACGAGGCCGACGGCTCGGTGTCTTCTGATGCTGAGGGTGATGGCTCCGTGGATACCGCTGGAGGTGCTGAGGGCGCTTCGGGCGTGAGTGGGCTGTTCGCGGTGGCTGGGCGTGGGGTGGCCGACACCTTGGCCGGGTGGGTGCGGCGGATGGGGCGGGTTCGGTGCGAGGGCGGCTGGTACGGGAAGGCCGACCCCTACGGCGAGCAGGTGCTGGCGGTGCTGTCGTTCCGGTACGACAACGGCAAGGAGCCGCACATCCTCGTCGTCGGCATCGACCAGCCCAGCGGCGGCCTGGCGGTGGACGCGCTGGTGGAGGAGGCGAAGTTCCTCGACGAGCTGGATCTGCGGCCGACGCCTCCCGAGAGCGTGGCGGCCAGGATGCTGGATGCGTTCGCGCTCACCGACCGCGTCATGGGGGCGCAGGTGGCCGACACCCTGCCGGAGGTACGGCCGTTCGCGATCACGCGGGCCCGCACCGTACTGGAAGGGGCGCGCCTTCGCGATACCGGATCGGCTGCCGGCCCGCAGCATGATGTGTCCGGCTCTGAAACGGGTTCGACTGCCGGAACGGCCGGCATCACTGAGACGGCGGCACCCGCCGAAACCACCGGCTCGGCTGGAGCGGCGGGAGAGCCTGGGCCGATGCCGGAGGGGCCCGGCGCGCGGGAGGCGTTCGAGGTGTTGATGGAGTTCGTCGGCGAGCGGACGTTGTGGTGGAGTCCGGCGCGGGTGTCGCAGTTCCTGACGCAGTGGCTGCCTCGGGAGGCCATCCTGTCCGACGCGGCGGTCGAGGCGATGCCCGAGGTGGTGCGGGCCTGGACGATGCGTCAGGGCGGCCACCCGGCCGTATTGCGGCAGATCGACCACGATGCTCCGCGCCTGCCGGCTCTCATGGCGGACGAGTCTCTCGCCTCACTCAACAAGCGCCTCGCTCTGGCCGCCCGTGAGGGTTAGCCCATCAGACGAACGGTCCTTGCATGACAGGACAGTGTGGGCAATCAAGGTCGACTGAAGGGTGTGGGCAGTCAGAAGGCCGACAGGACGGCGTGGGCGGTCAGAAGGCCGACAGGACGGCGTGGGCGGTCAGAAGGCGTGGGCGGTCAGAAGGCGTAGCGGATATTGCAATAAGGCAGGCGGGCGCTGATGAGGTCGGTGAGGGCTGCGACGTAGCGGCCCTTGTGGCCGGTGCGGTAGCGGACGTTCCAGCCGCCCGTCTGGGAGCGTTTCGGCTGCTGGAGGTCCGGGCGCCACAGCACTTCCTCGGCCTTCGGGTGCCAGCCCAGGTTGACCTCGTGCAGGCGGTCGTTGTGGGTCAGGAAGACGATCTCGGCGGCGAGCTGGGCGCGGGCCTCGGGGCTGAGGGCGTCGTCGAGGTGGGTGAGGAGTTCGGCCCAGTCGTCGAGCCACCCCTCGCGTACGACGACAGGGCTGAAGTTGACGTGCACCTCGTACCCGGCGGCCACGAAGTCGTTGATGGCCTCGATCCGGTCGGCGACGGGCGAGGTACGGATGTCGAGCAGCTTCGAGTCGGCCGCCGGCATGAGGCTGAACCGCACCCGGGTGCCGCCGCGCGGGTCCCAGGAGAGCAGGTCGCGGTTGACGTACTTGGTGGCGAAGCTGGCCTTGGCGTTGGGCAGCCGCCCGAAGAGGTCCACCAGGTCGCGCACGTTGCCGGAAATGGTGGCGTCGACCGAGCAGTCGGAGTTCTCGCCGATGTCGTAGACCCAGTCGCGCGGGTCGACCTGGTCGGGCTCGGGTTTGACGCCCTGCCGCCCGGCGTGGCGCTCGAGGTAGCCGAGGATCTTGTCGATGTTGGCGAAGACGGTGATGGGGTTGCTGTAGCCCTTGCGGCGCGGCACGTAGCAGTAGGCGCAGGCCATGGCGCAGCCGTTGGCGGTGGACGGCGCGATGAAGTCGGACGAGCGGCCGTTGGGCCGGGCGGTGAGCGACTTCTTGATGCCGAGCACGAGCGACTCGGTCTTGATGCGCACCCAGCGGGTGACGTTGGTCTCGTCGCCGTACAGCTCGGGGATGCGGTGGTGGCTTTCGACCTCGATCAGCTCGGCCCCGGGGAAGCGGGCGAGGATCTCCTGCCCTCGCGGCAGCTCTGCTGCGGCCGGTTCGAGGTATATGCGGCGGATATCCAGCAAAGAGTTACTGATCGTGATTGTCATCTCACTTCCAGGTTACCCGGGCTGGTCCACTGGACAGGCGTACGCGGTCCGGGAGGCGAGCTGCCAGGTCAGGACGGCGGCGCCGCAGCGGCGGCAGTGCTCGCGCTTGTAGACCCAGCGCTCGTCGGGCGCCGCCGGGTCGCTCACCACCTGCCCCGCGTCGCGCCCCAGGGCCATGTACGTCCGCGCCGCCTCCCACAGCCGCCCGGCCGTGGCGGCGTCGAGGTCGCGGGCCCCGGGATGCAGCCCGGTCAGGAAGAGCAGCTCCGCCCGCCACGCGTTGCCGACGCCCGCCCACACTTTCTGGTCGAGTACGGCCGCGCCGACCGGCCCGCGGAACGCCCGCAGCCGGCGTACCGCCTCCTCCTCCGGGGCGTCGTCGCGCAGCGGGTCGGGGCCGAGTGAGGCGCGCAGCGCGGCGACGCCGTCCGCGTCGAGCTGCTCGCAGGTGGAGGGGGCGATGAGGTCGTACGCGACGTCGTCCGTGGCCAGCCGCAGCCGGGTGCCCGCCCGGGGCGGTGTGCCGGGGTCGGGGTAGCGCAGGAAGATGCCGCGCATGCCGAGGTGCACGTGGACGGCCGGGGCGCCGTCGAAGTGGTAGAGCAGGTGCTTGCCCAGCGCCTCAACGGACCGCAGCGCCCGCCCGTCGTACGGCCCGGCGTCGAAGCGCCCCTGCGGCCCGGCCGCGCGCACGACCCGTCCGCCCAGGTCGGCGTGCTGTTCGCGGGCGTGGCGGTGGGTCAGATGTCCTTCCGGCATGCCGGAGTGCCTACCCGGATCCCGGCCTCGCCGCGCCGGGCGGGCGGGCGGGCTGACCCACTGCGCCGGAAGAGCGGGTGAGCTGGTCCTCCGCGCTGGACAGCAGCATGTCCAGCGCTGTCGGGTAGGCGCTGTCGTTCATGCGGGCCACCAGCAGGGGTGCGGTGGCGGCGATGTGGGGGTGGGTGGTAGCGGGCAGGCGGGCGTACGTGTCGCGCCAGACCTCCTCGTCGGCCTCGCGGGCCGCCGGGGGCAGGGCCAGGGTGGCGGCGTCGAGGATGGAGAACGCCAGGCTTTGGTCAATGAAAGCGTGATAAATCCGGACCGCGTCCTCATCCCCGAACCCCGCCCCCCGCAGGATCCCCAGGATCATCTCGTCCCCCGCCACCTCGTTGGGCCGCCCCGTGACCCGGGACGCGGTCAGCAGCGCCGCCTGCGGATGCGCCAGATAGGCGTGGTGGATGCGCAGCCCCAGCTCCCGCAGGTCGCCCCGCCAGTCACCGGTCGGCTCGAACCGGTTGACGGCGTGCCCGAACAGCTCATCCGCGATCGCCAGCACCAGGTCGTCCATGCCGCGGAAGTATCGATAAATAGTGCTCGCGTCGGCGCCGAGCGCCAGCCCGAGCCGGCGCGCGCTGAGTCCGGCGGCCCCGTGCTCGTGCAGCATGCGCAGCGCGGTCTCGACGATGAGGCCGTGCGTGAGCACCTGGCCCTGTTTGGTGGGACGCCGCCGCCGGCGCGCCGTCTCAGGCACCACCCGCTTGGCCATCCAGCTCACCCTCCTTATGCCAACGCCATTGACGTTGTTCAGCGTACGGGCGTTGGATGAGCGGACACACCCCCAAAAAGCTGCTAAAAGGGGATTTTTCGTCATGCGTATCCTTCTCGTGGGAGCAGGCGGCGTGGGCACCGCCATCACCCGGATCGCCGCCCGCCGCCCGTTCTTCGACCACATGGTGGTCGCCGACTACGACCTCCCCCGCGCCAAGGCCGCCGTCGCCGCCCTCGGCGACGCGGCCGCCAGGTTCACCCCGGCCAGGATCGACGCCGCCGACACCCGCGCGGTCACCGACCTGCTCGCCGAGCACCGCTGCGACGTGCTGCTCAACGCCACCGACCCGCGTTTCGTGCTGCCTCTGTTCGACGCCGCGCTCGCCGCGGGCGCCGATTACCTCGACATGGCGATGTCGATGTCCAGGCCGCACCCAGAGCGCCCGTACGAGGAGGTCGGCGTCAAGCTGGGCGACGAGCAGTTCGCCAGGGCGGGCGCGTGGACCGAGCGTGGCGGGCTGGCCCTGGTGGGCATGGGGGTGGAGCCGGGCCTGGCCGACGTGTTCGCCCGCTACGCCGCCGACGAGCTGTTCGACGAGATCGAGGAGATCGGCATCAGGGACGGCGGCAACCTGACCGTCGAGGGCTACGAGTTCGCGCCGTCGTTCTCGATCTGGACCACGATCGAGGAGTGCCTCAACCCGCCGCTGATCTACGAGAAGGACCGCGGCTGGTACACCACCGAGCCGTTCAGCGAGCCCGAGGTCTTCGACTTCCCCGACGGGATCGGCCCCGTGGAGTGCGTGAACGTCGAGCACGAGGAGGTCGTGCTGGTGCCGCGGTGGATCCCGGCGCGGCGGGTCACGTTCAAGTACGGCCTGGGCGAGGAGTTCATCGGCGCGCTGAAGACGCTGCACGCGATCGGCGTGGACCGCACGGACCCGGTCGAGGTGCGCACCGGGGACGGCACGGTCGAGGTGTCGCCGCGCGACGTGGTGGCCGCCGTGCTGCCCGACCCGGCCGGGCTGGGCGAGCGCATGCACGGCAAGACGTGCGCGGGCACGTGGGTCAAGGGCGTCAAGGACGGGCGGCCGCGCGAGGTGTACCTGTACCACGTGGTGGACAACCAGTGGACGATGCGCGAGTACGGCAGCCAGGCCGTCGTCTGGCAGACCGCGGTCAACCCGGTGATCGCCCTGGAGCTGCTGGCCGAGGGGGTCTGGAAGGGCACGGGCGTGCTGGGGCCGGAGGCGTTCGAGCCGCGCCCGTTCCTGGATCTGCTGGTCGCGTACGGCTCACCGTGGGGCATGCGCGAGCAGTGAGGGGGCCGGGCGACGGCACGGGAACGGGACGTTGGATCATAAAGGGGCCTCGACCCGTACCTGGGAGGAAGACCCCTTGAGCATCGCCGACGACCCCGACCGCGCACCGGCCCGCTCCCATCTGTACGCCATGGGCCTGTCGGAGGAGGAGATGCGCCGCCCCGTGGTGGGCATCGCCTCCACCTGGACCGGCACCATGCCCTGCAACCTCAACCATCGCGACCTGGCCGAGCACGTGGCGGAGGGGGTGCGCGCGGCGGGTGGCCTGCCGATGGAGTTCAACACGATCGCCGTCTCCGACAACCTCACCATGCACACGCCCGGCATGCGCACGTCGCTGATCAGCCGCGAGGTGATCGCCGACTCGATCGAGCTGATGGGGCGGGCCCACCAGTTCGACGCGCTGGTGGCCATCGTGGGCTGCGACAAGACCGTACCGGCCGCGATCATGGCCCTGGCCAGGCTGGACGTGCCGTCGGTCGTCCTCTACAGCGGCAGCATGATGCCGGGCCGCTGGCGGGGACGTGACGTGACGATCCAGGACATGTGGGAGGCGCTCGGCGAGCGCGAGGTGGGCCGCCTCGACCAGGCCGACCTGGACGACCTGGCCAGGCACGCCTGCCCCGGCGCGGGCACCTGCGCCGCCCAGTACACCGCCAACACCATGGGCGCGGTCGCCGACTTCCTGGGCCTCGCACCGTTCGGGATCGGCGACATCCCGGCGGTGGCGGAGGAGAAGAACGCGGCGGCCCGCCGCATCGGCGAGATCGCCATGGACGCGCTGGCCCGCGACGCCCGCCCGTCGCGGGTGCTCACCGCCGACGCGCTGCACAACGCGATCGTCTCGGTGGCGGCCATGGGCGGCTCCACGAACGCGGTGCTGCACCTGCTGGCGATCGCCCGCGAGGCGGGGCTGCCGCTGGAGATCGACCGCATCGGCGAGGTCTGCCGCGAGGTGCCGATCATCACCGGGCTCAAGCCGAGCGGCGGCGACGCGACCGCGCTCGACCTGTGGCGGGCCGGCGGCACGTCGCTGGTGGTGCGCCGGCTGCTGGAGGCGGGGCTGCTGCGTGAGAACGTCACGCTGGTGGACGGCCGCACGCTGCCCGAAGTGGCCGAGGCCGCGGTGGAGACGCCGGGCCAGCGGGTGGTGGCGAGCGCGGACGAGCCGTTCAAGAAGCGCGGCGCGCTGGCCATCCTGCGCGGCTCGCTGGCGCCCGACGGGGCGGTGCTCAAGCTGGGCGGCAAGGACGACTTCCGGCACGAGGGCCCGGCGAAGGTGTTCGACTCGGAGAACGACTGCTACGTCGCGATCCAGGAGGGCCGCATCGTGCCGGGCGACGTCATCGTGGTCAGGTACGAGGGCCCGGCGGGCGGCCCCGGCATGCGCGAGATGCTGTCGATCACCGGTCCGCTGGTCGGCCGGGGCCTCGGCACCTCGGTGGCGCTGGTGACCGACGGCCGGTTCAGCGGCGTCTCGCACGGCCTGGTGATCGGGCACGTGGCGCCTGAGGCGTACCACGGCGGGCCGATCGCGCTCGTGCAGGACGGCGACCCGGTGGTGATCGACAGCGCGGCCGGCACGCTCGACGTGCTGGTGCCGGAGGACGAGCTGGCGCGGCGCAGGGCGGCGTGGCGGCGGCCTGAGCGGGAGGTCGAGCGCGGCGTCCTGACCAAGTACGTCGCATCCGTCCGCTCGGCCTCGGACGGCGCGGTCACGGCCTGAACCAGGAGGGTGGGGGCACGCCCGGGGACCGGGCAGCCGCCCGGGACGGCTATGCTGCGCAGTGACGTTTCGCGTGCCCTCACCTGAATGGAGACCTGCCCGATGATGAAGGAGTTCGCCGCCGAGGTCGTGATGTGGCTCGTCCCGGTCGTGGTGCTGATCGGGGTGGCACTCCTCGTCACCGCCTGAACCCCCGGCGAGTCCCCTCAGTAGATCCAGGCAGGCTCAGGAGAGCTTCACGACGCCCAGGCCAGCAGCGGCCCTCCTTGTCTGAGCCGCTTCAGCGCCTGTTTCTCCAGCTGCCTGATGCGTTCCCTGGTCAGGCCCAGATGCGCGGCGATCGCGGTGTAGCTCTGGGCCTGCTCGCCGCTCAGCCCATACCTCAGGTTGATGACGAACGCCTCGCGCGGCGGCAGCGACGTGACCACCTGGCGCAGCTCGGCGCTGAGTGCGCGGCGCTCGGTCAGCTCCTGCACCTCGAGCCCGTCCTCGTCGGCGATCATGTCGCCGATCCTGCTCTCGCCGTGCTCGCCGACGGGCAGGTCGAGGCTCACGGTCTCCTGGCCCAGCCGGCGTAACGTGGCCACCTGCGCGGGCGTGCGTTCCGCCGCCGCGCTCAGCTCGGCGTCCGTCGGTTCCCTGCCCAGCTCAGTGGCCAGGCGCCGCTCGACGCGCAGCAGCCGCGACAGCTCCTCGGCGACGTGGGACGGCAGGCGTACGGTGCGGCTCTTGTCGTGGATGCCGCGCTCGATGGCCTGCTTGATCCACCACATCCCGTACGTGGAGAACTTGAAGCCGCGCCGGTAGTCGAACTTCTCCACCGCCCTGATCAGCCCCAGGTTGCCCTCCTGGATGACGTCGAGCAGCGGCAGCCCCCGGTAGGAGTAGCGCCTGGCGACCGCCACCACCAGCCGCAGGTTCGACCTGATCAGCTTCTCCTTGGCGCGCCGCCCGTCAAGGACGATGTGTTCGAGTTCGGGCGTGCCCGAACCACGCTCGATGAGATGGCCCGCGTACAGGCCGGCCTCGATCCGCCGGGCGAGATCGACCTCGTCGTCAGCGGAGAGTAAGGGGGTCTTGCCGATCTGCTCGAGGTACGTGCCGAGCAGATCGGGCTCTTCTGCCGCCATGCACGGGCACTACCCGGTAAACGGCGGCGAATTCCCTGCTTCGTTGAGTTCGGCGATGGCCAGCTCGGCCGTGCTGCGGATATCGAAGAACTTGTCGAGCGCGGTGATCGCGAACAGGTGCTTGCACCGGCCGTTGAGCCCGGACAGCAGCAGCCGCCCGCCGGAGGCGGTGACCGCTTTGTGCAGGTAGACCAGCACCGACAGGCCGGAGGAGTCGCAGACGCTCACGGCCTGCATGTCGATGACGAGCAGCGGCGGCTGGGTGAGATCGAGGGCCTTGGTCACGCGGTCTCGGACCTCGGCGGCGGAGCCGAAGTCGAAGTCCCCCGTCAACCGTGCGATGACGCAGGGTCCTTGGAGTCCGAGGCTTATCGACAAGGCCTGCTCCGAAGTCACCCAGTTCCACCTACCCGCGTCGCTCTCCCGACCCGACCACTCTATGAGAAGTAGCGCTTCGGGTTGAACACCAGCATCTGCTCAATCTGGTCGTCGGTCACACCCGAGTCCCGCAGTGCGGCCACGACGTCGTCGTGAATGTGATCGTAGCGCCAGTTGGGCGCGACCGCGTCGCGGGTCTCGTCCCAGGGCCCGCCGAAGTAATCCATGAAGCAGGCCGTGTCGTGGCTGAGGACCATGCGGTCGGTGTAGCCGCGGGCGGCGAGCGCGGCGACCGTGGCCACCCGCTGCGGGGTCGGGTTGTAGAGGTCGAGGCCGAAACGGTCCATGCCGAGCACGGCGCCGGTGTCGGCGAGCCGCATGAGGTAGTCGAGGTCGTTGCTGTCGCCGGCGTGCCCGATGACCACCTTGGTCAGGTCGACGCCCTCCTTGCCGAACAGGTCGAGCGCGAGCAGCCCGCTCTGGGTGAAGGAGTTGGTGTGCACGGTGATCGGCGCGCCCGTGCGCAGGTGGGCCTGGGCCACGGCCTTGCAGATGCGCTCGACGCCCGGCGTGAGCCCTTTGGCCTCGACCACGCACTTGAGGAAGGCCGCCTTGACGCCGGTGCCGGCGATGCCCTCGGTCAGGTCGCGCACGAAGTCGTCGATCATCGGGTCGGGGCAGTCGATGAGCAGGCCGGGGCCGCGGTGCTCGTACTGGTGGGGCACCTCGTCGTAGGAGTAGAGGCCGGTGGCGGCGATGATGTTCAGCTCGGGCACCTGGTCGGCGACGCGCTTGACGCGCGGGATGTAGCGGCCGAGCCCCCACACCGTCGGGTCGACGATCGTCCGCACGCCCTTGGCAGCCACCGCGCGCAGCTTGGTGACCGCGTCCGCCACCCTGGTCTCCTCGTCCCACCAGGCGCCCGCGCCGTAGTTGTCCACGTGCTCGGTGGCCAGCACGAAGACGTGGTCGTGCATCAGGGTCTGACCCATCGTGTTGACATCGACGGGGCCGCGTAGGGTTTCGACAGTGGGCATGCGCGCCTCCATACCAGGTGGTCGGTTGCGCGCAAACCTAAGCCGGACAGTCAAGATCGTCAAACTCCGCTGCGCGGGAACAACGGGCGCGGTTTCGCCAGCCGTTCACCGCCGACCGCCGCGGCCACGCGGCGGGCGGCCGTCGGCAGGAACGGCTCCAGCTGATCGGCCAGCTCCCTGCACGCTCCGACCAGCCGGCCCAGCGACACCTCCTGCCGGGCGCGCGGCTGCGCCCACGGCCTGGCGGTCTCGACGTACCGGTTGGCCTCCTCGACGATGCGCCACACCTCGATCGCCGCCCGCCGGAAGTCGAAGTCCGCGAGCGCCGCGTCCACCGAGATCTCGGCCAACGGTTCGTCCTGCGGCGGCACGTGGCCGTCGAGGAAGCGGTGCACCATGGTCGCGACCCGGCTGACCAGGTTGCCGAGGCCGTTGGCGAGGTCCTCGTCGGCCCGCGCGCGCAGTCGTTCCTCGGTGAAGTCCACGTCGCCCACGCGCGGCACCTCGCGCAGCAGCCACCACCGCACCGCGTCCACCCCGTACGCCGCCACCAGCTCCGCTGGATCGGCCGTCCCGCCCGCCGACTTGCTGATCTTGCGGCCGCCGGCCGTGATGTAGTCGTGCACGAAGACGGCGGTGGGCAGCGGCCGCCCGGCCGACAGCAGCATGGCCGGCCAGTGGACCGCGTGGAACCGGATCACGCCCTTGCCCACGATGTGCACCTTGTCCTGCTCGCGCACCCACCACCGCTCGTACGCGCCGGGCTCGTCCAGCGCCGTGACGTAGTTGGCCAGCGCGTCCCACCAGACGTAGATCACCTGGTCGGAGTCGCCCGGCACGGGGATGCCCCAGCCGCGGGCGCGGGCGGCCGAGCGGGAGACGCTGATGTCGGACAGCCCGGCCGCCACGAACGCCAGCACCTCGTTGCGCCGGGCCGCCGGCTCGACGCGCAGCCGCCCGCTGCCGATGAGGTCGAGCAGCGCGTCCTGGTAGCGGGAGAGCCGGAAGAACCAGTTCTGCTCCGAGACCGTCTGCAGCGGCCCTGGATGCCCGTCGGGGCAGGGGCCCTCCTGGTAGAACTGCTCGCAGCCCACGCAGTAGAGCCCCTCGTAGTGGCGCTGGTAGAGGTCGTGCGCGATCTCCTGCCAGATCCGCTCGACGCCGGCGCGGTGCGCGGGGTGCGCGCTGGTCCTGATGAAGGCGTCGAACGACACGTCGAGCGGCCCGCGCAGCGCCTCGAAGGCGGCGGCGTTGCGGTCGACCAGTTCGCGCACCGGCACGCCCGCCGCCTCCGCGGCCAGCACGTTCTTCAAGGAGTTGTCGTCGCTGCCGGTCTGGAACCGTACGGGCGCGCCGCGCCGCCTGTGGTGCCTGGCCAGCACGTCGGCCTGGACGAGCTCCAGCGCGTGGCCGAGGTGCGGCCTGGCGTTGACGTAGGGGATGGTGGTCGTGACGTACATCGGATGCCTCCCGAAGGGGCCCCGGACACGAAGAGAGGCCCCGGCTAGCAGGGCCTCAACGTGGACGTGCCGGTGAAACCCCCTAGGGGGCCATGATTCGGCGGCACGTCGCGATCATGCCGACACTATACGTCGTCTCACCCGTCCTTGCGGGGACCGGGGACGACCAGCACGGGCCGGTGCGCGTGGTGCAGCACCCGGTCGGACGTGCTGCCCAGCAGCAGCGAGCGCACCCCGCCCAGCCCTCTGGTGCCGGTCACGATGAGCGAGGCGTCCAGTTCCTCCGCCACGTCCACGATGGTCGACCAGACGGCCACGGAGTCCACGTCGCAGCGCGGGGTGGCGTCCAGCCCCGCTTCCCTGGCCAGCTCGGCGCCCTGCATGGCCAGCTCGCTCATCGCCTGCCCGATCGCCTCGTCCTCTGCGCCCGCCTGGTCGATCGTCACCATGAGCCCGGCCGACGCGCGGGCCGAGGTCATCGCCAGCCGCTCCCACACGGTCAGCACCACGGCGTGCTCCCCCGGGAACATCCGGCCCGCGAACTCGATGGCGGCCTTGGCGTCGTCGGACCCGTCGTACGCGATCAAAATCGTCATCTCCTTCCTCTTCCCGTAGTGCGGCTTTCACGCCTGACTTCTTGATCTAGGCGAGGGCCGGCACGCGGCGGGCGGAGGTCCGCAGCATCGCCATGCCCGCCAAGGCCAGCACGCCCAATTCGGTGACGACCACCACGCGCTGGGTCAGCCCGGCGGGGATGTCGTCGTTGGACAGCGGGATGCCGAACATGCGCACCACGTACGGGACCACGACCAGCAGCAGCGCGCCGACGGCGACCACGCTGAGCACGCGCAGCGCCTTCGCGTAGCGGACCCGCGCCTTGGCCAGCAGCAACCCGGCGAGCGGCATCATGACGAACGCGGCGAAAGCGGCATAGCGGTGGATGCCCCCCGACATCGACAGCGGCAGCCCCGGCCGGTCCGTCGGGAACGCGCCCACCAGGAACATGCTCGCGCCCCAGCCAAGCAGTAGCAGGACGACCCAGCGGTTCGCACCGGCCCGGCGCAGCGCCTCCGCGATCAGCGCGGAGCCCACAGCGAACAGGGTCAGCGCGGCGGGCAGCAGCCAGCCGGCCGACTGCCAGACGTACTCACTGATCACGGCGTGCATCGGGTCCAGGTTCGAGGCGGCGTGCAGCGTGAGCATCGCGCCGCTGCCGGCGCCGATGGCCGCGAATCCACTGACGAGCAATTCCTTCATGCCTTCAAAGCTCGTGGAAAGCGGCTTTTCCGAACATCGGAGATCGGCCCGAACTCGCCCTGAAGGATCCCCTAATACCTTGGGCTGACCTGCCCCTGGCCGTGGCCGTTGAGCTGGCGTTTCATGACCCTGGGTAGGGTCGGCCCCCTCAGGGTGCGGGTGGCCGTCCCCACGCCCGGGCGGGGGTCAGGAGGCGGAGTCGAAGTACGCGCGTACGGTGGTGGCGCCCGGGCGGGTGTGGACGCGTACGAGGTCGCTGAGCAGGTTGACGATCAGCAGGCCGCGCGAGCCCGACTGGCGCGGATCGACCGGGCGGCGGCCCACCAGCGGATCGGTGATGTGGCCGCGGTCGCTGACCTCGCACACCAGCCGCCCGTCGGCCTGCCACACGCGCAGCAGCCCGGCGCCGCCGCCGTGGTCGAGGCTGTTGGCGCCCAGCTCGGCCACGGTGAGCCTGATGTCGTCGAGCCGGTCGCCGGTGAAACCGAGGGCGGCGGCCTCGCGGGCGGCCAGGGCCCGCGCGGACGACAGGTTGGAGCTGTCGAAGTGCAGCGAGACGCAGCTCTCTGGCTCGTCGAACGGCCGGTTGTGGCCCTCGACGACCTGCTCGGGCGCGTAGTCGGCGCTCGTCCACGTGCCGGACGCGTCGCGCAGCACGGGGTGGGTGCGCGCGGCCTCGCCGATGACCTCGTCGCTCAGCGTGCGCACGTCGTACGGGCACATGATCGTCGCGGGCCGCCCCGCGAACGACAGGTTGATCAGTGCCTCGTGCTGCGCGCAGGCGGCGTACTCGTCGCGCGTGCGCTCCGGCCAGATCGGCTCGCCGATGATCCGCACGTGGCGGCCGGGATGCCGGTCGGCGAAGCCGCGCAGCACGGCGGGGATGATGCGGCCGGGGTTGCGTCCCGCCTCGGTCATGTCGAGCATGAGCACGTCGCGGGCGGCGGCGCCGAGCGAGCCCTCGATGAGCGCGAGCCTGGCGCTGGGTACGGCCACCGCGACGGGGTCGCCGGCGGCCAGGCCGTCGGTCACGAAGGCCGTGGTGGCAGCCACATATTCCCCATCACTCCGATAGAGCAGTGCGGGATGGTGGAACGGGTCTGCCGGCATCAGCCACAGGCTACCTAAGGTTGGTGTCTTCAAAGCCATCCGATGGGTACCTATTGGGTGTGAAGAGAGTCCAGGTGATTCAGCGCCCCCGTCCAGGACACCGTCCGTTGCCCCTCGATCTCCGCACCCCTTCAGGGCGGCAACTCCCCTTCTGAGTCAAGCGAACCTATGCTCAGGACATGTCGGAAATGCGGATGCGCGTCTCGGATGAGGACCGCGAGCAGACCGCCCAGCGGCTGCAACGCGCGTTCTCCGAGGGCCGCCTCACCCACCCCGAGCTCGACGAGCGGCTTGAACGCGCGCTCACCGCGAAGACGTACGCCGACCTGCTGGCCCTGATCGACGACCTGCCCGCGGACGAACCGCGGGTCGGCGACGTCGTGGAGCTCCAGCAGGCCAACGGCGCAGTCAAGCGCTCAGGCGACTGGGCGGTGCCCCGCCGCCTGCGGGCGGGCAGCAAGTACGGCACCGTCGACCTCGACTTCTCCGATGCCGTGATCCCGCACCAGGTGGTGGAGATCGAGCTCGACCTCCAGTACGGCAACGCCAGGATCACCGTGCCCGAGGGCGCGGTGGCGAACATCGACGGCTTCGAGAGCACCTGGGGCGCCACGCGGACCGACGACGTGCCGAGCAGGCCACGGCCAGGCGCCCTCTACTTCGTGATCACCGGCCGGGCGAAGTACGGCGGGCTCACCGTGCGCTATCCGCGCAAGCGCTGGTTCACCCACTGATGGAAGAGCGAGATGTGGTGCTCACTGGGCACGAGCACGCCGCCGTCCCGGTAGGCCCGTGACGACATGCCGGGCTGGGTGCGCTCGCACGCGTCGAAGTCCTGCTCGTTGACCCGGTGGAACAGCTCGACCGACAGCGACACGTCGGCGCCCGACGCGACCACGTCGGGGTGGTAGAGCCAGTCGCACTCGACGACCGTCCTGTCCACCGCCAGCGGGAACATGCGGTGCAGGATCACGTGGTCGGGCACCAGGTTGACGAAGACCTGCGGCTTGACGGTGATCGCGTAATAGCGGCGGTCCTGCTCCTGCGCCACGTCCGGCAGCTTGCCGAAGCCGGGGCTGCCGTCCACGGTGAACCCCGCGGCCCGCTCGGCGAACTCGGCGCCGTGGCCCACGTAGTACTGCGCCGCGTAGCCGCCGGCGAACTCCGGCAGCACGGCGGTCAGCTCCGGGTGGATGGTGGCGCAGTGGTAGCACTCCATGAAGTTCTCGACCAGGAGCTTCCAGTTGGCCTTGACGTCGTAGACGATGCGGCGGCCGAGCGCGAGGTCCTCGACGTGGTAGCGCTCGATGGCGGCGGGGTCGCCGAGCCGCTCGGTGGCGGCCCGGGTGACGGTCTCCTCGAACGAGGGCGGCTCGGCGGCCAGGCAGACCCAGGCGTAGCCGAGCCACTCGCGCAGGTGCACGGGGACCATTCCGTACGCGACCCGGTCGATGTCCGGCATCCTGGCCAGGTTGGGCGCGGCGGCGAGCCGGCCGTTCAGGTCGTAGGACCAGGCGTGGTAGGCGCACCTGATCGTCCGCTTGACCTCGCCGGCCTCCTCCAGACATAACCGCGCCCCACGGTGCCGGCAGACGTTGAGGAAGGCGCGCACCTGATCGTCGCGCCCGCGTACGATGATGACGCTCTCCCGGCCCACCTGAACGGTCCTGAACGCGCCCGGCTTCGCCAGATCCGCCGACCTGACGGCGCAGAACCAGAGGTTCTCGAAGATCTTCTCCTGCTCCTCGGCGAACACCTCAGGATCGGTGTAGGCGCTGCCTGGGAGCGTGGAGATCAGGCTGGACGTGATGGTCAACCGGCACCGCCCTTGTTGCGCATTACGCACCGAGTTGCTCTATATGCGACATAGTCGGGCGGCCTCAGGGGGCTGTCAAGAGGTAGTTGCTGTAGCGGCGCAACAACAGGGTGTAGATGCGGGTTGTGAGGCCGTCGGGCAGCAGTCCGGCGATCGGCCGCTGCATGTCGGTGGCCTCCGTGGCGGCCAGCCTGGCGGGTCTGCGCACCACCTTCGACCTGGCTTTCTCGTACGCCCGCAGGTCCCCGATCGACCGGCTGAGCAGCCAGGCGTCCTCCAGCGCCTGATTGGCGCCCTGGGCCATGGTGGGCGGCATCGTGTGGGCCGCGTCACCGGCCAGCGTGGTCGGCCCCCTCCCCCAGACCTTGGGGATCGGCTGGCGGTGGTGGGGGAAGAAGTCAATGTCCGCGATCGAGGCCAGCACCTTCGGCACCGGGTCGGCCCACTCCCCGAACCGCTCCCGCAGCCGCTCCACCACCTGCGGGTCGCCGGCCCAGAACGGCCGCCCCGGCGCCGACCTGACGTCGAACCACCACAGCAGCCGCCCCCTGCCCGCCGGGATCAGCCCGCACAGCCCGTGCCTGCCCGCGATCATCACCGCCCTGCCGGACTCGGTCAGCAGGGTCGGCTCGGTGGTGAACCCCTGCCAGGTGACCCACGGGCTCAGGGTGGCCGCGTCGGCGCCCCACAGGGCCGAGCGCACCGCCGAACGGCGGCCGTCGGCGCCCACCAGCACGTCGCCGCGTACCGTGCGGCCGTCGGACAGCCGCACCTCGGCCCGTTCCGGCACCACGTGCTCGGCGCGGGCGCCGTACGTCACCGGCACGCCGTCGGCCAGCAGCTCCACCAGCTCGCTGCGGGCGACGTGGACGACGGGATGCCCGAAGCGGCGCTCGGGGACGGTCAGATCGAGGGTGAGCAGGCGGCGGCCGTCGGGGGCCCACGACTCCAGCGTCTCCAGGCGGCGGCCCACGCCGGCCCAGTCCACCTTGAGCTCCTCCAGGATGGCCGTGCTGCCGGGCCAGAGCGAGACGGAGCCGCCGGCCGTGCGCGGCTCGGGCGACTCCTCATACACCTCGACGTCGTGGCCCTTGCGCAGCAACCCCCTGGCCAGGGCGAGCCCCGCGACCCCCGCGCCGATGACGACTACTCTCATAACGACCCCTGAATAGTGAGACGCTCGATATCGGATACTTGGAGTATCACAATGCCTGCGCGCGGTCGTAAACCCGACCCCTCGGTTGATCACCGCATCAGGCAGGCCGCTGCCGCGCTGGTGCTCTCCCACGGCCTCGACTTCACCATGGACGACGTCGCCGCCACGGCAGGCGTCGGCAGGGCGAGCGTGTTCCGCCGATACGGCGGCAAACGGGACATGCTCCTCGAAACCCTCGGCGGCCTCATGGACGTCCACGTCGCCGTCCCCGACACCGGCTCGCTCGCCGGCGACCTGAGCGTGGTGGTCGCCGACACGATCGCGCTGTGGCGGCGCCCCGAGGTGTCGCGCCTGGCCAGGCAGGTGTACGCCGAGGCGGGGCGCGACCCGGCGATCGCGGACGTCGTCCGCACCTCCATGCGCACCCGCATGGAGCGGTCGTGGGTCGTGTACGAGCGGGCGATCGCGCGCGGCGAGCTGCGGCCCGACGCGGACCTGTGGATGCTGACTGACATGTTCGTCGGTTTCATCACCTATCGGGGGATTTTCGAGCTCCCGCTACCCGAACCGGACGAGATCGTGCGAGCTTTGCTGCACGGCTTTACGCTGGGTTGATACGGGTGGTGTTAGTGGGGTGCAAGTGACGATCAAGTGATCGCCCATATGGTGCTTTTCGTAAGTTGAACCAACGAAGGGCACGTACATGACTCCCCCTCGTCGCCTCGCCGCTGTGGCCGCGACGCTCACTCTTGCCGCTCTCACCACCGCTTGTGGCGCGTTCGGCCAGGCCGTCGACTGCAACTCCGCGGCCCAGGAAGCCACCACGATCGTCACCGAGTGGAGCTCGGCGATCAGCGCGAGCGCGACCGACAAGGACGCGATCGGCGAGGCCTCCAAGACGGCGGCCACCAAGACCAAGGAACTGGCCGGCAAGTACGACGGCGAGGTCGGCGCCGCGCTGACCGACCTGGCCGACGGGTTCGCCTCGATCGAGGGCGGCGACCTGTCCAAGGCCAGCGAGTTCACCGGCAAGGTCAGCGGGTTCCAGAGCAAGATCGTCTCGGCCTGCTCCTAGCAGACTCGCGGTCGCCGTGAACACCTGTGGGGGACAGGTGCTCCGGCGGCCGCGTCCCGGCCCTGCCCGGAGGGCGTGACGTCACGGGGGCACCCACCACCCTCCACCCGGGGCCTGGGGAAAGCCCGCCACCAAGGTGGCGGGCTTCGCCGTTTCCACCCATCCCTACGCGCAGACCCCACGACCCCAACCGGCCTCCCTATGGAGAACCGCCGGCGCAGCCGAACTGACCGAGCCCGACGCCCACCCACCCCACCCAAGGGACACCCACCACCAGGGCGAGCGTTCGCTACGTGGCGCGGAGGGTGAGGGCGTGGGTGTAGACGCGGCCGAAGACGTCGAGCACGACGTCCGATTAGCCCGCCCCTCTCCCACCCAAAGGACGCCCGCCTTCACCGAGGCGAGCCCCCGCTACAAGGCGCGGAAAGCGTCGGTGCAAGCGCGACCGAAGACGTCAAACACCACGTCCCACGAGCCCACCCCACCCAAAGGACACCCGCCATCACCAAGGCGAGCCTCGTTACGAGGTGCGGAGGGTGAGGGCGTGGGTGTAGGCGTGGTCGAAACCGTCGAGGACGGCTTCCCAGGAGCCGGCGGTCGGTGGGGTGGTGCGGTTGTGGGCGGCGATGGCCACCCGCAGCTCCGGGTCGCGGCACAGGCGGGCGACCGCCCTGGCCAGATCGCCCAGCGTGCGGCCCAGCAGGCCCTCGACGCCGTCCTTGACGAAGTCGGCGACGCCGCTCTGCGCCCGCGCCACCACCGGCAGCCCGGCCGCGCGCGCCTCGAGGGCGGCGATGCCGAACGACTCGCGTGGCGCCGGCGCCACGAACACGTCGGCCGACTCCAGCACCTTGGCGATCTGCTCCCGGGTGTAGCGCCCGGGAAGGGACACCCAGGACGCCATGCCGTGGCGCTCCAGGAACCGCTCCATCTGCCCCCGTGCCGGCCCGTCGCCGACGATCGTGGCCCGCATGGGGATGTGGGCGGGCACCTGGGACCGGGCCGCCAGCAGCAGCTTCAGCAGGCGTACCGGCTGCTTGCGCGGAGCCAGCCGTCCGACGGCGACGACGTGCACGTCGGACCGGGAGTCCGGCGCGCCGGGCGGCGGCGCCCAGCCGGACAGGTCGAGCCCGTTGGAGACGACGCGGACCGGCACCAGCGGCCCGGCCACCGCGCGGATCGGGGCGGCCGCGGCGTTGCTGACCGTGGTGGCCACCAGCCGCCACCGCTCCCACCCGTACGCCAGCCGGAGCAGCCGATAGAGCGCCCGCGTCACCGGATCCCACATGCTGTGCACGGTCACCACGCACGGCACACCGGCGCGATGCGCGGCCCGCACCCCCATCCACGCGAACGGCGACACCGCCCCCGCGTGCACGTGGACGACGTCGGGACGCGCCGAGGTGATGCGCCGCGTGAGATGCCCCACCCCGAACGGGTGGACGGGCAGGTCGAACGGCATCGGGGCGACGATCCTGTGCACACCGGGCAGCGGCTCTCCCCTGGTCGCCGTGGCCACCGACACCTCGTGCCCGGCCTCCCGCTGCACGCGCACGAGATCGGCGACCTGGACCTCGATCCCCCCGAGTCGCGGCAGGTAACAGTCACTCACGTGAAAGATCCGCACCCCTCCCAGACTAATCTGGGCCTGTGCCTCCACGTACCGCTGTGTTCTTCCATGCCCACCCCGACGACGAGGCCCTGCTGACGGCGGGCACCATGGCGATGCTCGCGGCCGAAGGACACCGCGTGGTGCTCGTGGTGGCCACCGCGGGCGAGCGCGGCCTGGCCGAGATGGAGCCGGGCGACGAGCTGGGCGAGACCCGGCTCAAGGAGCTGTACGAGTCGGCCGCGCTGCTGGGCTGCGCCCGCGTCGAGTGCCTCGGCTACGGCGACTCGGGCCTGAGCCCGCAGGGCGGCGTCGCCGACGAGCGCCCCGACAACGCCTTCATCGACGCCGACACCGAGGCGGCCGCCAAGGCGCTGGCCGCGATCCTCCAGGAGGAGCGGGCCGACCTGCTGACCATCTACGACCCGGCGGGCGGCTACGGGCACCCCGACCACGTGCAGGTGCACCGGGTGGGCAGGCGGGCGGCGAAGATCGCGGGCACGGAGATCGTCCTGGAGGCGACGGTCAACCGCGACCCGCTGGTGCGGCTGCTGAAGCTGGCGGGGAAGGTCTACCGGTTCCCGCCGGAGTTCGACGTCCGCACGTTCGAGAGCGCGTACTCACCGGGCGAGGCCATCACCCACCGCGTCAACGTCCGCCGCTACGCCCGCCAGAAGCGGGCGTCCATGGCCGCGCACGCCTCGCAGGCCAGCGGCGGCGACAGCGACCGCACGCTCGCCGTGATGCTCAAGGTCCCGCGCCCGCTCTACCGCTTCGTCTTCGGCACCGAGTGGTACGTCCGCCGCGACCTGCCGCCGGGAGCCCGCCTGCGTCATCCCTTCGACGGGTGGCCCGCCTGACACCTACGCCTCATACCTGGGGGTGACGCGCGGCCCGCTGCCAACCGGCAGACTGGACCCCGATGAAGAACAAGTGGCTGCAGATCGCCTTGTCCGTGCTCTCGCTCGGCCTGGCCGTGCTGCTCGTCGTCTACCTGCCGGAGATCGTGCGGGCGCTGACCGGCAAGCCGGTCTCGTGGAGCGAGATCGGGGCGCTGTTCGCCACCCTCGGCGGCGGCGAGATCGCGCTGATGACGGCGCTGTGGCTGCTCAGCCTGCTGTCCTACACGTTCGTGCTGACCAGCTCGCTGCCGGGGCTCAACAACCTCCAGGGCCTGGCGCTCAACGCGGCGGGCAGCGCGGTGAGCAACCTGCTGCCGTTCGGCGGGGCGGTGGGCGTGGCGCTGTCGTTCGCGATGACGAAGGGCTGGGGGTTCACGAGCCGGGCGTTCGTGGTGATGACGCTGGTCAGCGGCATCTGGAACACGTTGTTCAGGTTCGTCCTGCCGGCCGTGGGCATCATCGCGCTGCTCGCCGCGGGCAAGGCGCCCAACTCCACCGTCGCCAACGCGGGCTGGACGGGCGCGATCTCCATTCTCGTGCTGTGCCTGGTCGTGGCCGCGGCCCTCTACTGGGACCGCGCCGCGCGGGCGCTCGGCAGGGCGCTCGACGGCCTCACCCGGCTGCTGCGGCTGAAGGTGCACGCCTCGGAGGCGTTCCACCGGCTGCGCGCCGACACCGCGGGCGTCGTACGCACCCGGTGGCCCGGGCTGTCGCTCGGCATGGTGTTCTTCCTCGGCTTCCAGTGGGCCATCATGGCGGCCTGCATGTCGGCCACCGGCGCCTGGCCCGGCCTCGCCGAGTCGATCGCCGTCTTCGCGCTGTCGCGGGTGCTGACCAGCGCCCTGATCACGCCGAGCGGCGCCGGGATCATGGAGAGCGGGGTGGCCGCGCTCCTCATCGCCTTCGGCGTGGGCGCCACGCCCGCCATCGCCACCGCACTGCTTTTCGGCTTCTGGACTTACACTATCGAGATCCCGTTCGGCGGCCTGGCTCTCGGCGCCTGGGCACTGCTGCGCAGGCGCGGCGGCCGGGACGCCGGCGCGGAGCCCCCGTCCGCGATCTCGAAGGCCACCTAGTGACAATCCCAAACCCATCGCGTGCTAATCGACCACGGCCCTTGTGCGTGATTCGTAGGCCCGCATAGCGTGGCGGCTGACATGGTGGCGTTCCGAGTTCTGGGGCCAGTCGAGGCGTACGAACACGACGACGAACTCGACCTCGGCGGGTTGCGACAGCGGGCCGTCCTGGCCCGCCTGCTCGTGGCCAGAGGTCAGGTCGTGCCCGTTGACACACTTCTTTACGATCTGTGGGACGACGACGCGGCAAAAGGCGCGCAGTCGGGCCTGCAGGTCTACATCTCGCGCCTGCGCAGGGTGCTGGAGCCGGGCCGTCCGCGCGGCGGCCCCAACCGGCTGCTGGTGACGGTCGCGTCCGGCTACGCGCTGCGCGTGGCGTCCGACCAGGTCGACGCGCTCAGGTTCGAGCAGCTCGTGCGCGCGGCCGGCGAGCACCTCGAAGAGGGCGATCCGCAGGCCGCCAGAGGCCGCCTGGAGAAGGCGCTCGGGCTGTGGCGCGGCACCCCCTACTCCGACTTCGCCGACCAGGCGTGGGCGGAGGCCGAGGTCAACCGGCTGACCGAGCTGCGCCTGGTCTCCCGCGAGCGCCACGCCGACACGGGGCTGCGGCTGGGGCTGCACGCCGAGACCGTCCCCGACCTCGAGGCGCTCACCACCGAGCATCCGCTGCGCGAGGAGGGCTGGCGGCTGCTGGCGCTCGGCCTCTACCGCTGCGGCCGGCAGGGCGACGCGCTGGCCGCGCTGCGCAGGGCGCGCAACATCCTGGCCGACGAGCTGGGCATCGACCCCGGCCCGGCGCTGCGCAAGCTCGAGTCCGACATCCTGGCCCAGTCGCCCGAGCTCGACCTCGCTCTGCCCGCCCGCGCCGCCAGGCCGGCCGCGCCCGTCACCGACACCTGGCCGCCGCGGCCCGCCGCGCACATCGAGCCGCCGCCGCTGGAGCCCGAGCCGTTCGTCGGCCGCGACGCCGAGCTGGCCAGGCTCACCACCGCGGCCTCGCGCACCGGCAGGTTCCAGGTCGCGGTCGTCACCGGTGTGGCGGGAGCGGGCAAGACGACGCTGCTGCGCCAGCTCGAAGGCAGGCTCGCCGCCGACGGCTGGACCACCGCGTCGGGTGCCTGCCCCGACTCCAGCGCCACCCCGCCGGGCTGGGCGTGGGTGGAGATCCTGCGCACGTTGATCGACATGACCGGCGCGGGCGAATACGCGCAGTTGCTCGCGCCGCTGCTCGACGACGCCGCCCCCGACCCCGACGAGGACGAGGCGTCCGGCGGGTTCCGGCTGCACCGCGCGGTCGGCGGCTACCTCGCCGGCGTGGCGCGGCGGGGGCCCGTGCTGCTGACGCTCGAAGACCTCCACTGGGCCGACGACCAGACGCTCGCGCTGCTGCGCGCGCTGCCCAGCCTGCTCGCGACCAGCCGGGTGCTGCTGGTGGTGACGTGCAGGGAGAGCGAGCTGGACGACCGCCAGTCCGACGTGCTGGCCGCGCTGGCCAGGCTCGGTCCCGTACGCGTGGGGCTGTCGGGGCTCGACCCGAAGGCGGTGGCCGAGCTGGTCAAGGCCACCTGCGTACGCGAGATCGACGAGGACGCGGTCGAGTCCATCGTCGAGCGCACCGGCGGCAACCCGTTCTTCGTCCGCGAGACCGTGCGCCTGCTCGACTCCGAGGGCGCGGCCGACCGCGCCAGCGCCACCGAGGTGCTCTCGCAGGTGCCGTCCGGCGTGCGCGACGTGCTGCGGCGGCGCATCTCGCGGCTGCCCTCGGGCGCGCAGCAGATCCTGCTGCAGGCCGCGGTCATCGGCCGCGACGTCGACCTCGACGTGCTGATCGCGGTGGCCGGCGACGAGGACGCGGTCATCGAGGCCGTCGAGGCGGCGCTGCTGGCCGGCCTGGTGACCGAGCCTGGTCCCGGGCTGCTGCGCTTCGACCACGACCTCGTCCGCGACACGATCTACTCCGACGCCTCGCGGCTGCGCCGCACCCGGCTGCACGCGGCGGTGGCGGCGGTCATCGAGCGGCACACGCCGTCCGACGTGGCGGCGCTGGCCCACCACTACTTCCTGGCCGACGCGGCCGGGAAGGCCGTCCACTACGCGGGCCTGGCCGCCGAGCAGGCCGAGCGGCGCTTCGCCCACCGCGAGGCGGCCACGCTGTGGGAGCAGGCGATCGCCGCGTTCGACCGCTCGCGCGCCGACGACCAGGGCGACCAGGCGCCCGAGCGGGCCAAGGAGCGGCTGCACCTGATGCTGCGGCAGATCAGGGCGCTCGCGCTGTGCGGCGACATGCACGCGGCGCGGCTGCTGCGCCGCCAGGCCATGGACGCCGCGCTGCCGCTGGGCGACCTCGAGATCACCGCGAAGGTGGCGGCGTCGCTGGCCGTGCCGCACAAGGGCATGGCGCGCGACTTCACCCGTACGGCGTGGGAGATCGTCGACGTCACCGAGCGGGCGCTCATGGAGCTGCCGGCCGGTGAGCAGCGGCTGCGCGCGAGCCTGCTGACCACGCTGGCCCTTGAGCTGGAGGGCTCCTCCTCGCCCGAGCGGGGCAGGCAGGCCTCGCTGGAGGCGCTGGAGCTGGCCCGGCAGAGCGGCGACCCCGCGCTGATCGCGGCGGCGCTGAGCGGGCGGCTGCGGCAGTCGTACGACATCCCGGCCGTCGACTCGCGCGAGAGCATCGGGCGCGAGCTGCTGGAGGTGGCGCAGCGCTCGGGGCAGATGGCCACGCAGGCGCTGGCCCACCTGGTGCTGCTGGAGTGCGCGGCGGCCAGGGGCGAGTTCGCCGCGGCCGACGAGCACGCGGCGGCCGCCGACCAGCTCGCCAAGCAGTACGACCTGTCCGCGCCCGCCGCGGTCGTCGTCTGGTACGCCGGGCAGCGGCTGATGATCTCCGGCGACTACGAGGGCGCCGAGCGGGCCTACCGCGACGCGGCCCGCATGACGGAGCGGGCCGGCATGCTGGAGGGCCGCCAGGACCTGCCGCTGATCACCACGTTCTGCCTGCACCTGGTGGCCGGGCGGGCGGCCGAGATGGTCGCGCCGCTGGCCGAGGCGCACCAGCGGGGCGCCAAGTGGACGCTCGACGCGTACGCGCTGGCCCTCGCCTCCGCCGGGCGGCTCGACGACGCCGGGGCCGTGGCCGCCACCCGGCCTCCCGTGCGGCCCGACTTCCTCTACGAGCTGGTCATGACCTGGCGGGCGCTGGCCGGCATGCTGCTCGACGACCGCGAGCGGATGGTCGACTGCTACGACAAGCTCAAGCCGTTCGCCGACCGGGTGGCGGGCGCCGGCACCGGCGTGGTCGCCCTGTGGCCGGTGGCGCTGACGCTCGGCGACCTGGCGATCCGCCTGGGGCAGCCCGACGCGGCCCGGCAGCACTACGAGAAGGCGCTGGAGGTCGCCGAGCGCATCGGCGTGCCGCGCTGGGTCGACGCGGCCCGGCAGTCGGTCAGCAGCTCACTTCGAAACGGGGGCTCTTGACGGTCTCGGCGCCCTCGGCCGACAGCTCGACCCGATACCAGCCAGGGGTGCCGTTGACCTCGGCGCGCCACTCGACGGTCCTGCCCGCCGTGGCGAAGCCGTCGTGGTCCGACAGGTAGGTGCGCCAGGTCTTGGTGGCGGGGCTGTAGCGGGTCAGCTTCCAGCGGTAGAGGACGGTGTCCTCGGGGTCGGGGTTGGCCAGGAAGGTGCGGGCCACGTACGACCCGGCGCAGCCTTCCGCGGGCAGGGTGCTCACCGTGAGGGCGCCGGGCTCCCCTGCGATGCCGCCGGCCAGCTGCTCGGAGGCGGGCATGGCACGGGCGGCCAGGGAGATCGGGGCGGGCTCGGCTGCCTTCCGCGGCTCGGCCGTGCCGGCGTTACTGTAGGCGGAGAAGCCGACGTACGCGCTGGTGAACGCCAGAGCGGCCACGAACAGCTTCGCGGCGTTCGACGTTCCGCTGGTCAGGACGGTTGCGCTTCTCGTCGGCATGGTCAGCACCCCTTTTGCTCACCCATAGAGTGAGACCGGGTGGTTGAGTAGCGGTTGTCGGTGAGTTGCACCCGTTGCGCGCTGCTTGCAACCCGGTATGGCACCGGCCGGTGGCGTGAATTAAGGTAAGGCTGGCCTAAGGATTCCGGAGGGGGGTGGGCCCGGACATGTGGTACCTGACGATGGCCGTCCCCGCTCCCACTGCGCCGTTCTGGTTCGGTTTGGAGTACTGGCAGGTCGGGGTCATCCTCATCATCGCCCTGTTCGGCGCGTTCCAGGTCTACTACTGGGTCGGCCGGAGGCTCGGCGAGAAGCTGTACGAGTCGCGCGTCGGCGTCAAGCTCGGCCGCGACCGCATCGCGAAGATCGAGGCCGTCGTCGAGCGCTGGGGCGCGCTCGCCGTCTACGGCTGCTTCTGGGTGCCGATGCTGCGCCACACGCTGCCCTGGGTGGCAGGGGCGCTGCGCGTCTCCTACCCCTGGTACGTCGTGGCCAGCGCGCTCGGCTGCCTGACCTGGGCGCCTTTGTGGTGGTTTGGGCTGACCGCCGTCGTGTGGGGATGGCTGGAGCTGGCCGCGCGGTCGCCCATCACGGCGGCCGTCGTCGCGGTGGTGGCCGTCGCCGGGGCGGCCTGGTTCATGATCCGCCGCCGGCGCCGCCGCACCACCGACGACCAGCCCTTGGTGACGCAGGACTCGTGACTACCCGGTAGCTGCCGGACTCGTCGTACGGTCCTCGATCGTCGCCTGCGGGGCGTTCCTGCGGAGGGTCTCGATGCCGTTTACGCATGCCACTTTGCTGGGGTATCCCTCCCCCACCGCCAGGGTCTGCCCGTTGTTCGCGACGAGTGCGAACCGGTATTCGCCCTGTTCATCCTCAGTGATGACGAACTTTCCCGCCATGGCCACCGCCCCCCGCCATATCGGATCTATGAAGGATTTACCCCCATCTGAGGGCGACGCGTGGCCTGGTTAGGCAAACGAATCCTTGATCTCCTGTCACCATGATTCTCATGCGTATTGGGGGTTTGATCAGCTCTGCGGTGGTCGCGCTGGTTGTCGGGTTCGGCAGCACTCCGGCCCAGGCCGCTAACGCGCCAGCCGTCAAGGCGAAAGAGGCGTACATCGTCGATTCAGCAGGAACGGTCCACCTCGGCAAGCGGGAGACCAGGCGGGTGCCGGTGGCCAGCCTGGTCAAGGTCATGACGGCGTACGTCGTGCTGCGCGAGGCCGACCTCAGCGACGTCATCACGATCAGCGCCGCCGACGTCAAGTACGCCGCCAAGGGCGGCGCCGCCACCGCCGGGCTGCGCAAGGGTGAGCGGTTCACGGTCAGGGATCTGCTGTACGCGCTCATGCTGCCCTCGGGCGCCGACGCGGCCAACGCCCTGGCCCGCCACTACGGCCCTGGCAAGACGGCCTTCATCGCCAAGATGAACCGCACCGCCCGCTCGCTCGGCCTCGCCGACACCCGCTACACGAACGCGGACGGCATGCCCACTCCCGCCAACGGCGGCTACTCCACCGCCGCCGACCAGGCCAAGCTGGCGCAGTACGCGCTGCGCAGCAGTATCTTCACGACCGTCGTCGGCGCCAAGGTGCACAGGGTGTCGAAGACCGCCGTGCACCGGGCGCACACCTGGCGCAACACCAACAAGCTCCTGTCGCGGGCGGACGGGGTGCTGGGCGTCAAGACCGGGTACACGAACGCGGCCGGCTACTGCCTGCTGTTCGCGGGCGAGCGCAACGGCCTGCAGATCGTCGGCGTCCTGCTCGGCGACCAGAACGAGCGCCGCTTCTCGACGGCGGAGAAACTCCTGGACTACGCCGGCGAACAGGTCGCCTTCGGCTGACCGGCCGACACCATCATGAGGCTTTCGGCCGACCGGCTAGGGGGTCGGCGGCCGGAGGTGCTTGCGGGCGCTTCGGCCGACCGGCGGGCGCCCGCCGGGGCCGGTCAGTCGAAGGTGATGGTGCCGTGGCCGGGATAGGCGTGCAGGCCGCTGGCGGCGCAGCCGAGGATGGCCGTGGGCGGTGCGATGCCGCCCCTGGCCCGCCGCCCGGCCAGCCAGCCCGTACGTACGGTGCCGGTGAGCAGCGTGTCGGCCGGGTGCCTGGCGACCAGGCGGTCGGCCTTGATGCCCAGTTTCGAGGTGCCCGCCGGGCGTCCCGTGGCGCCGAACCAGGTGATCCTGGCGGTGCCGCGTACCCGGCGGGCGGTGGCGCACGACGCCTGGGCGGTGGCCTTGACGTTCACCCAGCCCGACCGCAGGAACGTGGCCGAGCCGTCGGGCGAGGTGCACCCGGTGAACTCCAGGTAGCCGCGCGCCGAGATGCGCCGCGTCGTCAGCCCCACCCGAGGCGCGAACGTCAGCGGCCGCCCCGACGGCGTCGACACGGCACAGGTCAGCGCCCCGCTCCGCGCCCTCTCACCCGGCCACCGAGCCACCCTGGCCTCCGACGCCGCCCCGAACATCGCTCCCAGGGACCGGCCGAGCGCCGCCCCGAAGTCCGCCCCCGCGGACCGGCCGAGCGCCGCCCCGAACGCCGGCCCGAACCCCCGTCCCGCCGAGAACCCGAACGCCGGCCCGCCCGGAGCACCGGCGGTGGCCGGCCAGAACGGCGCCGCCAGCCGGAAAGGCGCCGCCCCACCCTCCGCGGAACCGGAAGGGGACGCCGTCGTGGCGTGTGACGGCGGGGCCAGCAGCCCCGTGGCGACGGTGAGCGTGATGATCCAAGCCCCGTTCATGGACCCTCCGGCCTGCGCGATGGACGCACGTATGGTAATCGAACGATTACAGTGTGCCTCATCGGCCGCGCCGTCCGTCCTCGTCTGCGGCCGGACGCCCCGCCACGACGCCGCTGTACGTTTTCCGATGGATTCGGCCCGCCGTCCGTTGCCGAGTAGGGTGAGCCACACACCCCTCCCTAAGGACACCCTGATGGCGGAATTCTTCGAGGTCCGCACTCTGATCGAGGGTCACGAGGCGGCGGCCGAGCTGGCGCACGGCATCCTGCTCGCCGGGCTGGCCACCTCGATCGACATCGCCGAGGTCCCGCACCCGTCCGCGGCCGACGCGACGACCTGGCAGCTCACCCTCGTCACGACCGGGCAGCAGGTGCCCGCGCTCGAACGTCACATGCGCAGCATCGGGGCGCGCCACCCCATCGACCGCGAGCCGATCGCCCACGACTTCAACGGCTACCCCGACTGGCTGAACGACGACAACCAGTGACGAGGGCTCACCGCCGCCGTTGAAAGGTCTTGGCCCCCGTACGCTGAACCGCGGCCCTGACCACCCCGAACACGGCTCCCTGCACGGCGGCGGCGACGAGCACCTCGGTCCACCCCCGGCTCAGGTCATCGGCATCGGGCGCCTCATCCTGCCCCGACACCATCGCCCAGGCCCGCCTGAACAACGCGGCGGCCACCGCCCCGCTCACCAGGCTCATCCCCAGCGACGTGACTTTCTCCACGGGCTGCATCCCCACTCCTTACGCTCGCGTGGCGTATGCCCGTGCCCCCTGAGCCGCACTTAAACGTCCCCCAGCTCAGGCATGGCGAAAAGGCCGGAGCTCACAGCAGCGCAGGGCGCGGCGTTCGCCGCCGCCGTGGACCGGACGCTCAGAAGAACGTCACTGGCGGCGGCCCTTGCCGTGGGTGACCGGCTGGAGATGGCGCATGTCCTGACCAGCTGATCCGAGCACAGAACTCAGGCAGAGCTCTGTACTGGATCTGTTGCGCGCATCAGGCCGTGGCAGGCGATTGCGGCGGCGGCCACGACGTTGAGGGAGTCGACGCCGGCGGCCATCGCGTCGGGGCTCATCGGGATGCACACCGCCTCGTCGGCCTCCTGGAGCCAGTGGGAGGACAGGCCGTCGCCTTCCGAGCCGAGGAGCAGGGCCACCCGGTCCGTGAGGCGGGCGCGGTCCATGGGGGTGGCGTGCTGGTCGGGGGTGAGGGCGAGGGTGTGGTAGCCGGCTTCGCGCAGGCGGGTCAGGCCCTCGAACCAGTCGTCCATGCGGGCGTACGGGATGGAGAAGACGGCGCCCATCGAGACCTTCACGGCGCGGCGGTAGAGGGGGTCGGCGCAGCGGGGTGACAGGAGGATGGCGCCTACGCCGAGGGCCGCCGCCGAGCGGAAGATGGCGCCGACGTTGGAGTGGTCGACCAGGTCCTCCAGGACGAGGATGCGGCGGGCCGGGCCTTTGAGGAGGGTGTCGACGGAAGGCAGGGGGAGGCGTTCCATGGAGGCGAGGGCGCCGCGATGCACCTGGAAGCCGGCGATGCCGGACATGAGCTCGTCGCTGACGACGTAGACGGTGGCGTCGCCGAGGACGTCCTGCAGCGGGGTGAGCCAGCGGCGGGTGGTCAGGACGGAGCGGATCGGGTAGCCGGCGCCGATGGCCCGCCTGATGACCTTCTCGCCCTCGGCGAGGAACAGGCCGCGCTCGGCCTCAAGACTCTTGCGCAGCTCGACGTCCCGCAGCCGGGTGTAGTCGGACAGGCGGGGGTCGTCGGGGTCGGTGACGTACTCAAGCACCTTCCGATACTGCCATGCGCCGCCTGACCTGCCAGACCAGCGCATAGCAGGCGAGGACCAGGCAGAGGCCGACCACGGTGCCCGCGCCGGTCTTGGTGATGACGCTGGCGATGCCGTGGCGGGGGCTGGGCTCGTCGATGAGCGGCCACACGAGGGCGCCGGCCAGCACGCCGAGCCCGGCCACGGACAGGACGGCGGCGCGGACGCGCGCGGGCAGGCGCAGCCGCTCGGGTACGGGCGCCGCCGCCATCCCGGACAGGCCCCGCCATCCCCACCAGATCACGACGGCGAGCCCGATGGCGGACGAGACGTACTGGAGGAGGCGGTAGAGGCTGATCACCCCCAGAACGCTCACCGACAGCCAGGCCCCCCATTCGATGACGCCGGTGGAGTGGGTGAAGGAGTCCCACAGGACGTGGGTAGCGGCCCCGGTCACGGCGCCGGCCGCCATGGGGAGCAGGCGCAGCCGCTCGGGGGCGAGGAGCGCGGCCCGCCCGGCGAGCGAGGCGGGCAGCAGCGCGATCAGCGGGTCGCGCAGCACGAGGTGGAAGAACGGCAGCAGGATGAGCACGGCGAGCGGGTCGATGGTGACGACGCCCAGCCAGGAGTGCCAGTCGCTGTAGTCGGGCAGGAACGGCAGGAAGAGCGGCAGGTCGGGCACCATGGCGCCGAACGCCAGCGCCCAGGGGTCGAGATATTTGCGGATCCGGGCCGACGGCCCGATGAGCGGTAAGACGGCGGCGATGTGGCTGGGCGTGAACGGCAACAGGACCTCCCCCTCATGATCGACCCCTCATTATGCGGGCGAACCTTGATCAGGCTTTGCCGCCGCCATTCCTCGTCACGCTCCGCAGTGGGTACGGTACGTATCGCTGTCGACGGCCGGATAAGCCGGAGTTCGGGGGTTCATGGTGCCTGATCAGCGGATTCATGAGCGTCCGGCCGCGTCAGCGGACTGGCTGCGCGCGGCCCGCGCCGCTCGTACGCTCTCGCTGGTCACGCTGGCCTGGCTGGGCGTGGAGAGCGCGCTCGGCCTGGCCGCGGGGCTCGCGGCGCACTCGGTCGCGCTGATCGGCTGGGGGCTGGCGGCCCTGGTGGAGGCGGCGGCGAGCCTGATCGTGGTGTGGCGGTTCACCGGCACGCGTACGCTGTCACCGCACGCGGAGCGCACGGCCCGCCGCGCGGTGGCGGTGAGCTTCTGGCTGCTGGCCCCCTACCTGGTCCTGCACGTGGCGCATGACCTGGACGCGGGGCATCGGGCGACGCCGAGCGTGCTGGGCATCGTGGTGACGGCGGTCAGCCTGGTCAGCATGCCGGCGCTGGGCCTGGCGAAGCGGCGGCTGGGGGCGCGGCTGGCGTCGGCGGCCACGTCGGGCGAGGGCACCCAGAACCTCATGTGCGCGGCCATGGCGGCCGGGGTGCTGGCCGGTTTGTACCTGAACACACTCGGGTGGTGGTGGGTCGATCCGGCGGTGGCGGTGCTCCTCGCGGCGGTCGCCGTACGCGAGGGGCGGCGCGCCTGGATCGGTCACACTTGTTGCCATTGATGGTCACCCTGCGTCATCGTCGCACCAAAAGGGCTGTTTTGCCACAGAGACCGCACCGAGTATCGTTCCCGGAGTATTGCGGAGCATCTCCCGCTAGGGTCTCCGGACGGTCTCTAAAACACCTAAGAGGACATCGTGGGGCGACACCGCACAGACGATCTCGATGGCGACTACAGAGCCGGCGAACCCGTCCCGCGCAGACGGCCGAGGAACGGCCGTGGCAGGGTGCTCGTCCCGCTGGCCGGCGCCGTCGCCATGGCCGTCCTGCTCGGTGTCGCGGCGTTCGTCATCTTCACCCGCGACCACGACTGCTCCGGCGGCAAGCTGCCGTTGAAGGTGGTCGCCGCCCCTGACATCCAGCCCGCGCTCAACAAGATCGCCGGCCGCTACAACAAGGCGCTGCACTCGATCGACGGCAGGTGCGTCGAGGTGACGGTGGCCAAGGAGGCATCGGCGCGGACCGCGAACGCGCTCGCGGCCGGCAAGGTCACCGCCGACTTCTGGGTGGCCGACTCCAGCCTGCTCATGGAGAGCATGCGCCAGACCCCGGCCGGTGAGGCGCTGCCGCAGGTGGAGGGGTCGATCGCGACGTCGCCCGTGGTGCTGGCGGCGGCCAAGTCGGCGGCCGGCAAGCTGTCGGGCGCGCTCCAGCCGAGCTGGACCTCGATGATCGCCGCCGCGAACGTGGCCAACGTGGACGGCCCCGGCAGGAAGGTCAGGGTGCTCGCCCTCGACCCGCAGAAGAACTCCGCCGGCCTCGCCGCGCTGCTGGCCGCGGCCGGCACGGCCAAGGAGGCCGGCCAGGACAAAGCGCTGGTGGGCGCGCTCAAGGAGCTGTCGGGCCAGCTCGCCGCCGACTCGAACGCGCTGCTGGCCAGCCTGACCGTCAAGCCGGGCAGCAAGGTGCCCGTGGGCGTCACCTCCGAGCAGGCCATCTACGCGCACAACAGCAAGAAGCCGGACGCGCCGGTCGTCGCCCTCTATCCCAAGGAGGGCACGCTCAGCCTCGACTACCCGGTGACGATCCTGACGAAGGACCCGGAGGTGCTGAAGGCCGCCGCGGACTTCAAGCAGGATCTGTCCTCGGAGTCGGCCAAGCGGACGCTGCGCGAGGCGGGCTTCCGCGGCACCGACGGCAAGCCGGGCGACGTGCTGGCGGAGGGCGACGGCTTCACCCAGGACACGCCGACCGCGCTGGACCCGCCGGACGGCGCGACCGTGGCGCGCATGGTGCAGACCTGGACCCGGCTGAACCTCGGCACCCGCCTGCTCACCCTGCTCGACGTCTCGGGCACGATGGCGCTGCCGGTGCCGGGCACCGGCATGACCCGCATGCAGGCCATCAACAAGATCGCCACCGAGGGGCTCGCGCTGTTCCCGGCCGGTTCCGAGATGGGCCTGTGGACGTTCTCCACGCACCTCGACGGCAAGGGCAAGGACTGGAGGGAGGACGTCCCGGTCGGGCCGCTCAGCGAGTCGATCGACGGCGCGCTCCGCAAGGAGGTGCTGGCCACGACGTTCGCGCAGATCAAGGCCAAGGCCACCGGTGACACCGGCCTGAACGACACCGTCAAGGCGGCCTACACCCAGCTCACCAAGACGTACAAGCAGGACAAGGTCAACACCCTGCTCATCCTCACCGACGGCGCCGGCAACGACGACCCGGACGGCGGCGTCAAGAACGCCGAGCTGCTGCAGTTCCTCAAGCAGACCTACAACCCGAAGCGGCCGATCAGCATCCTGCTCATCGCGTTCGGACCGGACGCCAAGAAGGGCAAGCGGCAGATGGAGGCGCTGGCCAAGGCGACGGGCGGCGAGGCGTACATCGCCGAGGACATCCTGCAGGTCCGTGACTTCTTCCTGCAGGGCATGGAACGCCGCCTCTGCACACCGAACTGCGACGGCTGACCCTTTCGCCCTTCATGCCCGTTGGGTATGGAGGGCGAACCGGTACGAACCAGGCCGCGTCCTCTCCGCGTGGGGCTCTAGTGCCCGTACTACCCGCGGGGAGGGAAATCCGTGCCTGGATGGCCGACCATCGATCGCGCCGACGACCAGGAGCTGATCGAGGCTCTGCGGCGTGCGGCCCCCGAAGCTCCCGCCACGCTCTACGACTCCTACGGCGAGCGCCTGTACGACTACGCCTACGCGATGGCCGCCGACCGCGACCTCGCCGCCGACTCCGTGCACGACGCGCTGGTCACCGCGCAGGGCTGCGTCGAGCGGCTGAAGGAGCCCGCCAAGCTGCGCGCCTGGCTGTACGCGCTGACCAGGTTCCAGGTACGCGCCCGCCTGGCCCACCGCCCCGGCACCCCGCCCGCCGGGCTGACGCTGCCCGACCCGGCCGAGCAGGACGACCCCGAGCTGGCGGACCTGGTGCACGAGACGCTGGGCGAGCTGCGCAGGGGCGAGCGCGAGGTGCTGGAGCTGTCGCTGCGCCACGGCTTGACCCCGGCGGAGGTCGGCGCGGTGCTCGGGCTGACCGGCCGCCAGTCGGCGAACCGGCTGAGCCGGGCCCGCGACCACCTGGAGATCGCGGCCGCGGCCGTCGTGCTGGCGCGGACCGGACGGGCGCACTGCCCCGACCTGTCGGCGATGGTGGACTCGTGGGAGGGCCCGCTGACCCCGCTGCTGCGGCGGCGGCTGTCGGGGCACATCGGCGGATGCGAGGTGTGCACGGAGGGGCGGCACCGGCAGGTCTCCGCGGCGCGGCTGCTGGACCTGGTGCCGGTGGCGTACCCCGGGATCTCGCTGCGCCGGCGGGTGATCGACACGTGCGTCAGCCCCGAGCTGGACCAGACGCGCGAGCTGATCAACGACCGCGGTGACAGCTTGGACCGCGCCGGATTCCCCGTGGTGGCCGAGTCGCATCCGCGCCGGCGCCGCTCGCGCCGCGTGGGTCCGCTCGTGCTGGCCGGCGCCTGCCTGCTGGCCGCGACGGGCGCGGTGGTGGTGATCAACGGCTCGAACGCCTCCGACGTCGGCACCGCGGCCCCCCGCCCGACCGTGACCACGCCGCCGCCCGTCGAGGAGAGCCCGGAGCCGACGGAGGACCTGGAGATCGACGAGGTCGAGCCGGCCCCGACGCCGTCGCCCAGCCGTACGCCGTCGGCGGCCCCGCCCTCGCGCGTGGCCTCACGACCCGCGGCTGGGCCGCCGAGGAGAAGACCCGCACCGCCGACGGCCACCCGCCGCCGCCCCGCGCCCAGCGCCCGGCTGGTCACCACATGCCCGCGGGCGATCACCGGTGCCGGCGAGATCGGGCTGCGGGCCCGCAACGCGGCGGTCTCCTGGGTGGCGACCGCCTCGCAGGGCCTGGACGTGGTCCCGGCCAGCGGTTCGATCAAGGCGGGGGCCGCCGCGACGGTCAGGGTGACGGTCGCCGACCCGTACGAGCCGGGCACCGGACGGGTCGCGTTCACCTCGAACGCGGGCACCGCCACGTGCGCGCTGTCCTGGCAGGGCGAGGAGCTCCCCGAGCCGCCGACCGACCAGCCGACGGCGAGCGAGGAACCGTCCCCCGTGCCCACGTCGGGGGTGGCCACCTCATCCGCCGATGAGACGGATGCCGAGGGCCTGCGCAAAGCAGAAGTCAACCCGCAGTAGATTGACAAATCTGATCGACAAACGGGTATAAATCGGACCCTGGCTCGAAGATCCTAGGCCACATAGGGCATTCTGGTGTGCTTGGGGACCGCTTCGGGGTGGGCGATCACTTGACCGTGTGCTGAAGGTCACACGAAAGACCCCGCCTGCCGGTAAACCGGCGCGCGTCGCCAAGCGTCGGCATTGACGTGTCCAGGCGCCGATTGGTCCCATGAATTGCGATCGTTCGGCGTCCTAACCAGCAAGGGCAGGAGAGAGACAGGAGATGCTCAAGCAGCACCGCAGAGCGCTGGCCTGGCTGGTCGCGCTCGCCTGCATCGCAGGAGCGGTCATCGCGCTGTTCGATATCGAGACACCGCTGCGCCCGTTCCTGATCTCCTTGTTCCTCCTGGTCGTGCCAGGAGCGGCAGTGGTGGGACTGTTGCGTGATCGTGACCCCCTTGCCGCACTCTCCGTGGGAGCAGCAGCGAGCCTTGTGCTCAACGTACTGCTCGCCCAGGCCATGCTGCTCTTCAACGCGTGGTCGCCCCGGGCCGGTGTCGCGACGGTCGCCGTGCTCGGTGGATTCATGTACGTGCTTCGGGTGTTGTACCGGGGGAAGAGCATGCAGACCGAACAGGGGGCCAGGGCAAGGTGAACATCCAGGTAGTCCGGCCCAGAGAACTCGGCGACTCCGAGCGCGCGCGCTGGCGTGAGCTGCAGAAGGCCGATCCGAGTCTGGACAACCCGTTCCTGTCGGTCGAATTCGCCGTGGCGATGGATCGTCTGCGCGACTACGTGAGGGTGGCGGTCATCTCCGACGGAGGCCGCATCGTCGGGTTCTTCCCGTACGAGCGGCACAGCTTCGGCATCGGCAAACCCCTCGGCGGCTTCCTCACCACCTGCCACGGCCTGATCTCGGTCCCCGACCTCAAGCTCGACGCCAAGGCCCTGCTGCGGGCCTGCAAGCTCAGCGTGTTCGACTTCGACCACCTCGTGGCCGGGCAGCCGACGTTCACCGCGTACGAGGCCGACGTCAGGCCCGCGCCCGTGATGGACTTCACCGCCGGCTTCGACGCCTGGCTGGAGCAGGTCAAGTCCAACTCGCCCAAGAACCTCAAGACGGTCAGGTACAAGGAACGCAAGCTCGGCAGGGAGCACGGCGAGCTGCGCCTGGAGTGGGCCTCGCCCGACCCCGAGGTGCTGCGCACCCTGCTGGCGTGGAAGTCCGACCAGTATCGAAGAACCGGCCGGGTGGACAGATTCGCCCAGCCGTGGATCGTCGAGCTGACCGACATGATGCATGCCGAGAACTCATCGGACTTCGCGGGCGTGCTGACCATGCTTTATGCCGGTGACGTGCCGGTAGCCGGGCATTTCGGCCTCCGTACGGCGACCACGCTTGTAGGGTGGTTCCCCGCCTACGACACCGAGTTCGGCCGCTATTCGCCGGGCATCGTGCACCATCTCCAGATGGCCGAGGCCGCCGCGAACGCCGGCCTGCACATGGTGGACATGGGCAAGGGCGGCAAGGAGTACAAGGACTGGCTCAAGAGCGGCGTCCTGTACGTCGCCGAAGGCCGCATCTCACGGCCGTCGCCGTCGGCGGCGGTCCACTGGATGGGCCGAACTCCTTTCAACAAGGCCCGAACAATTGTCATGGACCGGCCGTCTCTCTATAGGGCGGCCGACCGAGTGCTCAAGGGCTTCGGTCGGGTGCGCACCTCGATGCAACATCAGGAGCCATCCAATGCGGTAAGTCAGGAACCAACGGGAGCACGTTAGACCGCTCCCGGGCAAGACCCCCCGGCACAGCACCAACACCCTCACTCCACTGGATCCACCGATGCATCATTCGCCGGTTTCACCGTTCCCGCAGCACCCGGGGAGGGTCCGTGCCAGGCGCGTGATGCGGGTCCCGGAAGGAATTCCCTCGCTATGAGTCCCGAGATAACCAAGCACAACGGCAAGGTCCACTCCGCACCCCTGCGGTCGATGCCTCCGCCCTCCAGCTTCACGCCGGTCACTCCGCACCTGGCCATCTCCCCGACGGTCAGCGTGGTCGTGCCGGCGATGAACGAAGCCGAGAACCTCCCTCATGTGTTCGCCACCATCCCCCAGTGGGTGGACGAGATCGTGCTCGTCGACGGCAATTCCGTCGACGACACCGTGGCCGTCGCCAAGCGGCTGCGGCCCAACGTCAAAGTGGTGACCCAGACGGGCAAGGGCAAGGGCGACGCCCTGGCCGCCGGTTTCGACGCGTGCACCAGCGACATCATCGTGATGATCGACGCCGACGGCTCCACCGACGGCCGCGAGATCATCAACTTCGTGGGCGCGCTGGTCACGGGCGCCGACTTCGTCAAGGGCTCGCGCTACGCGGCCGGCGGCGGCAGCGACGACCTGACGCTCAACCGCCGCCTCGGCAACAAGATCCTCACGGGGATCGTCAACGTGATGTACCGCACCCAGTACACCGACCTCTGCTATGGCTACAACGCGTTCTGGGCGCGCCACCTGGACGTGCTCGACCTCGACTGCGACGGCTTCGAGGTGGAGACCCTGATGAACGTGCGGGCCGCCAAGGCCGGGCTGAAGGTGCACGAGGTGCCGAGCCACGAGCGCAATCGCATCCACGGCGAGAGCAACCTGCACGTCGTACGGGACGGCTTCCGCGTGCTCAAGACCATCCTGAAGGAGTGGCGTCGCCAGCCCACTCCCCCTCAGCCTGAGCCCGCCGCCACTCCCGCCGCTGATCGAGGCGTCGCTTAAAAAAGGATCTCTGTGAACACGTCTGTTGTCATCTGCGTCTACACCGAGGAGCGGTGGGAGGACATCAGGCAGGCAGTCGAGTCGGTCGAGAACCAGACGCGCCCGGCACACGAGCTGATCCTGGTGGTCGATCACAACCCCGACCTGCATCTCAAGCTCAAGCGCGAGTACCCGCAGGCCATCGTGGTGGAGAACACGCACGAGCAGGGGTTGTCCGGTGGCAAGAACACCGGTGTGGCCACGGCCAACGGTGAGATCGTCGCGTTCCTCGACGACGACGCCGTCGCCGATCCCGGGTGGCTGGAGGCTTTGGAGGAGGGCTTCCAGGAACCCGGTGTCGTGGGCGTGGGCGGCCGCACCGACCCCTTGTGGGCGTCGGGGCGGCGGCCCTCGTGGTTCCCGTACGAGTTCGACTGGACGGTCGGCTGCACCTACCGCGGCATGCCCGCGGTCAGGGCGCCGATCCGCAACGTCATGGGCGGCAACGCCGCCTTCCTGCGCGACGCGGTGTCCGAGGTGGGCGGTTTCCACAGCGGCATCGGCCGCAGCGTGCAAGGACGCAAGTCGCGCCCGCTGGGGTGCGAGGAGACCGAGTTCTGCATCAGGCTCTCGCAGCGCAAGCCGGGCTCGGTCATGCTCTTCGAGCCGCGCGCGGTGATCGGGCACAAGGTGTCCACACAGCGTGAGAGGTTCTCGTACTTCAGGTCCAGGTGTTACGCGGAAGGGCTGTCGAAGGCGCTGGTGACCCGCGAGGTCGGCACCCAGGACGGGCTGTCGAGCGAGCGGGCGCACGCCATGAAGACGCTGCCGCTCGGCGCGCTGCGCGGGGTCGGCGAGGCCCTGCGCGGTGACCTGGGCGGGCTCGGCAGGGCCGCCGCCATCGTCATCGGGCTGGCCTGGACGACCTGGGGTTACGTCGTCGGTTCCGTACGGCTGAAAGTGGCACGATCATGACTCGAGTACCGATCCTGATGTACCACTCGGTCACCGACACGCCCAACGACGACACCAAGCCGCACGCCGTGCGGCCGTCCGACCTGGCCGAGCAGCTCGCCTACCTGAAGGAGAGCGGCTTCACCCCGCTCACCCTGGGCGATCTGGTGGCCGCGCTCAACAAGAACAACGGCCGCTCGATGCCGGACAAGCCGATCGTGGTGACGTTCGACGACGGGTACGCCGACTTCCACAGCCACGCACTGCCGCTGCTGGACCGCTACAACTTCCCGGCCACGGTCTTCCTGACCAGCGGCTGGGTCTCCGACGCGGGCAAGGAGGCCGCGGGCCGGCCCCTGGACGACATGCTGTCCTGGGGCCAGGCCCGCGAGGCCGCGCAGACCGGCATCGAGATCGGCGGCCACAGCCACAGCCATCCGCAGCTCGACCAGCTCCGCATCGAGGACCTGCGGCAGGAGCTGCGCAGGAACAAGGGCCTGCTGGAGGAGAAGATCGGCGCGCCGGTCGCCACCATGGCCTACCCGTACGGGTACTCCAGCGCCCGCGTACGCCGTGAAGTGCGCAAAGCCGGATACTTTGCTGCTTGCGCCGTGAGCAACACGATCGCCGCCGATCGTCACGACATGCTCGCCATCCCCCGGTTGACGGTCGGCAAGGGCACGACCATCAACATGTTCAAGCGCGCCGTCGAAGGCACCGCCGTACCTCTCATCTACCTGCGCGAGCGCATCCTCACCAAGGGGTACGCGGTCGTGCGCAGGACGAGGTACGGGCTGCAGCGGGTGCGCGGAAATGTCTAGGGTCTGGGCGAGGGTCGTCACCGATCTGCGCAACCCGTTGTTCCGGCAGGGCTACGCGCTGATGGCCAACACGGTCATCACCGGCGTGCTCGGCATGGGCTACTGGCTGCTCGCCGCCCACTTCTACACGCCTGAGGAGTTCGGCCGCGGCCAGGCGGTGATCACCGCGATGCGGCTGTTCGCCTCGCTGACGGCGCTGGGCTTCGTGGGCGCGCTGGCCCGCTTCCTGCCGATCGCCGGCCGCCGCACGCCCGAGCTGATCCTGCGCGGGTACGGCCTGGCCGCCGCCACCGGCGGGGTCGCCGCGGTCGGCTTCCTGCTGACGCTGCCCTTGTGGGGCAAGACGTACTCCGTGCTCGCCGGGTTCGGGCCCGGCCTGTTCTTCCTGGGGTCCGTGGTCGTGTGGGCGGTCTTCACGCTCCAGGACGTCGTGCTGACCGGGCTGCGCAGGGCTCCGTTCGTGCCGCTGAACAACCTGGTCTTCGGCCTGGTCAAGATGGGCCTGCTGGTGGCGCTCGCCGGGGCGCTGCCCTCCGGCGGGATCTTCGTCTCGTGGGTCATCCCGACCGCGCTGGCGCTGATCCCGGTGCAGTGGCTGATCTTCGGCGTGGTCGTACGCCGGCACGTCCGCGAGTCGGACCCCGTGAAGGAGCCGCCCAGGCTGCGCGAGGTCGGCCGCTTCCTGGCCGGTGACTTCCCCGGCACGCTGTCCATCCTGGCCATCGTCTACCTGGTGCCCGTGGTGGTGGCGACGCAGGTGGGCGAGGCCACGTTCGGCCGCTTCTCGATGGCGCACACGCTGGCCAGCATGATCGAGCTGCTGGCCATGAACATGGCGGTGTCGCTGACCGTCGAGGGCTCCTTCGACCGGGCGGCGCTGGCGGAGAACTGCCGGCGGGCGCTGCGGCGGGCGTTCATGATCGTGGTGCCGATCATCACGGTCGCGGTGCTGGGTGCGCCGCTGATCCTGCGGATCTTCGGCTCCGAGTTCGCCGAGGAGGGCACGTTGCTGCTGCGCCTGATGGCGCTGGCGGTGCTGCCCCGGGTGCTGATCGAGGTGTACCTGAGTGCGCTGCGCGCGCAGAGCCAGGCGCGGACGCTGGCGATCGTGCAGATCGGGCTGGCCGTGCTGGTGCTGGTGTCCACGCTGCTGCTCTTCCCGTACTTCGGGGTGAACGCGGTCGGGTACGGTCTGCTGGTCAGCGAGGTGCTCGTCGCACTTGTGATCTTTGGAAATCTCCGCAAGATTCTCAAAGTGGACGAAACTGGTCGGTCGCCTGTCACCCAGGGGTCATCCGGGGCCGCATGATGGTCAACGTGAGGCAACGGGACGGCGATGGCAAGACCACGGGGACCAGCTCCCCGGACGTTCGTGGTGACAAGGAGGAGTCGGACGTGCCCTTCGATCCGGACGCTACGGGAGTCATCCCGAAGCTGACGTTCGAGCCCCCGTCCGGTGAGGGCCCGAACGCGGCCGAGGAGGCCCCGAAGGGCGCCGACGGCGAGGGCACCGAGACCGAGGGCACCGAGGAGAAGGGCTCCACGGACAAGGGCGCTGCGGACAAGGACGCTGCGGACAAGGGCGCTGCGGACGAGGGCGGCCCCGACGCGGAAACGACCACGGCGATCCGGCTCCCCCTCCCGCTGCCCGCCCCTGACACCCACACCACCGACACGAACCCGGCGGGCGTCAAACCCCCGGTCGTCGCGGAGCCTCCGAAGCCGCCGGCCTCCGACGCCGGCGAGGAGGTCGGGGGCACGCAGCCCATGAAGGTGCGGCCCGCCACGCCACCGAAGCCCGCCGACGCACCCAAACCCGCCGACGCGCCCAGCACGACGAGCGCCACGACCGAAGGCGCCCCTTCCGGCATGCCACCCGCCGGCGGGGCGGCCGCGCCGTCCGGCGGCGCGCCGGCCGCCTCCCAGGCGCCCGGTGGGGCGCGGAGCCTGGCGGACCTCGTGCAGCCGATGACCGTCCCCGGGCCGCCCGGTGGCGGGGTGGCGGTGCAGAGCCCGCCGGTGAGCAGCCCGCCGGTGAGCAGCCCGCCGCTCCCTCAGCAGGCGCCCTACGGCGGGCCCCAGCGGCAGCAGGCGCCCAAGAAGGGGATCGGGGCGCGGCTGGGGGCGCTGGTCGCCAGCGCGCCCAAGTGGCTGCCCGTCCTGCTGGTCCTTGAGGGCCTCGTCATGTACATCCTCGCGCTCAAGGTGCCCCCTGGGCCCTGGCGTGGGGTCGATCCCGCCGACATCGACGGGCTCGGACTGATCTCGGCGCTGCCGGCGACGGCGTTCATCGCCATCCTGATCATGATCGTGTCGTTCTTCGTCACGGTCTCCCAGAGCACCGACCGCAAGTTCCTGCTGCTGTTCCAGATCGCCGCCATCACGTTCGCCCTGCACGGCGCGGGCGCGCTGGTGGCCGACGAGCCGCGCTTCCCCACGGCGTACATCCATGCCGGTTTCGTGGAGTTCATCGGCAGGACCGGCGAGACCGCGATCAACATCGACGCCCGCATGGGCTGGCCGGGCTTCTTCGCGCTGTTCGCCTTCGTGACGAAGGCGGCCGGCATCAGCGACATGACGACGATCCTGCAGTGGACGCCGCTGCTGTCGAACCTGCTCTACCTGCTGCCGTTCGTGCTGATCCTGCGCCAGGTGGTGGCGACGACGCGGGCCAGGTGGTTCGCGGCGCTGCTGTTCGTGCTGGTGCAGTGGATCGGCCAGGACTACTTCTCCCCGCAGGGCTTCACGTTCGCCCTCTATCTGGCGTTCGTGGCGATCCTGCTGCGCTGGTTCGGCCGGGTGGAGCAGCGGACGAAGCCGGTGCCGCCCAAGGGCCTGCGCAAGTGGATCGGCAAGCTGGACGCGATGACGCCGGGCGAGCTGGCCAACACCGGCACGTTCCGCGCCGACAAGCTGCTGATGCTGATGCTGCTCATCGCGCTGTTCCTGGCGTCGGTGGCCTCGCATCAGATCACGCCGTTCATGATGCTGGGCGTGGTGACGGCGTTCCTGCTGTTCAAGCGGACGACGCTGACGTGGGCGCTGCCGTTCTTCCTCGGCCTGATCGTGCTGGCCTGGATCAGCTACCTGACGGTCGGCTTCTGGGCCAGCCAGATCGACACGATCTTCGGCGGCCTCGGCAACATCCTGCAGAACCTGCGCAGCAACACCGGTGACCGCATCGAGGGCACGGACCCGGCGCACGCGATGGTGCTGCAGGCCCGTCTCGGCATCCTCGCGGTGATCCTGGCCTGCGCGGCGGCCGGGTTGTTGCGCCGGCTGCGGCGCGGGGTGTTCGACCGCTCCGCGCTGATCCTGCTCTGCGTGCCGGTGCTGGCACTCGGCCTGCAGAGCTACGGCGGTGAGATCGGGCTGCGCATCTACATGTTCGCGCTGCCGGGCGCGTGCCTGCTGGCCGCGTACGCGTTCTTCCCGAACCTGCCGGCCGACAGCGCGGACGTGCGCGAGGAGACGGTGCCGCTGCGCAAGCGCAACGTGCGCTTCAACCCGCAGCTCACCAAGCGGATCTCGCTGGTGCTCGCGGCGTGCTTCGCGGTGGTGTTCGCGATGGCGTTCCTGCTGGCGAGGTACGGCAACGAGAAGTTCGAGCGGGTCACCACCGGCGAGGTGGCGGCGCTGCACTACGTCTACGACCACGACAAGCCGAGCGCCCGCGTGCTCTACCTGGTGCCGAAGGAGGGCCCCGAGGTCACGCCGACGCTGCCGTGGGGCGAGCGGGACATCGAGCGGGTGAGCTTCTCCGAGCAGGCGCTGGTGTTCAAGGACCCGTCCAAGATCGAGAACGCGGTGGCGAAGCTCAAGAGCGCGCCGCGTAACTCGTACCTGATGGTGAGCCGGGGCCAGGTGAGCTACCTGCAGCTCAACGAGGGCTTCCCGGCCGACTGGGGCGAACGGTTCCGCGCGGCCCTGGACAAGTCACCCGACGTCAAGCGGGTCTACGCCAACCAGGACGCGGCGCTTTACACGTGGAAGAAGTTCGTCAGAGGCACCGAGATCCCGGAGCCGAACCCGTACGAGGGCAGGGGCGACCCGACCTCGCCGTGGACGCCGGTGGGCATCGCCGCGCTGGCGGTGACGTGGGTGGCGCTCTTCAGCTACGAGATCATCCGCCTCAACGGCCCCAACCGGGCGCCGCGGGCCCGCAAACGCCTGTTGTTCCTGGCCGTGCCGGCGTTCGCGGTCGCGCTGGCGGTGATCGTGGAGAGATTCCTCTACATCGCGGCGAACAACTGAGCGGCGTAGTACCTGAGGGGTACGTTCCTGGTCCACTCCGTGGCGTGACGACGATGACGGGGGGCGCTTCGTAGCTTCGGCTGCATGCGCTTCCCGTTTCGCCGCAGCCTGCTCATCGCGTCTCTAACGGTCTCCTTAGCGGCTCCGCTGTCCAGTGCCGAGGTTCCCGCTCCCGAGCCCGTCCAGCCGCCTTCAGGGCTGTCCGAGGCCCGTTACGCCGCCGTCCGGCAGGGCATCCTGGCGGCCGAGCGGATGGCGGCCGGGCACGGGCATCGGCGCCGTGCGGAGGTGCTGCGGGCGATGGCCGATCCCGCGCGGCGGTTCCTGTTCTTCGACGGGCGGGACGGCGGCAGGGCGGCGGAGGTGTTCGGCGATCCGGCCACGGCCGAGCGGGTCGCGGTGCTGGTGCCGGGCTCCGACACGAGCCTCGACCGGTACGGGCGGCTGCGTTCCGGTGCTTCTGCCCTTGCTTCTGCCCTGCACGAGGAGCTGGGCGGGCGGGCGGCGGTGGTCGCGTGGCTGGGGTATCGGACGCCCGGCACGTACGAGGCCGCTCTGCTCACCCCCGACCGGGCCGACGCGGCGGCGCCCGCGCTGCGGGCCCTGGTGGACGAGCTGGGGCCGGCCCGGGTGTCGCTGCTGTGCCACTCGTACGGCGCCGTGGTCTGCGGGCGGGCCGCTCCTGATCTGGACGGGGTGGCGAGCATCGTCCTGTTCGGCGCTCCCGGCACCGGCACCACCGGCCCGCTGGGCACCCAGGCCCCGGTGTGGGCGGCCAGGGCCGGCGGCGACTGGATCGCCCGCGTGCCGCACGCCCGGTTCGACCTGCCGTTCGTCACGCTGGGCCTGGGACTCGACCCGGTCGATCCGGCGGCCGGGACGCGCGTCTTCCCCGCCGGGGACGGCGGGCACAGCGACTACCTGCGGCCCGGCTCCCCGGCGTTGCGTGCCATCGCGCGGATCGTCTCCGGCGATGCGTGAGCTCCTCGAGCGCGTCGAGCGCGCCACCCCGGCGGGGCGGGACCGGGCCGTGGACGGGTTGCGCGCGCTCGCCATCGGCGGCGTGGTGCTCGGCCACTGGCTGGTGACGGCCCTGGTCGCCGACTCCGGCACGCTGCGCGGTGCGAGCCCGCTGAGCGCGCTGCCGCAGCTGGCCCCGGCGTCCTGGCTGTTCCAGACCTTGTCGGTGTTCTTCCTGGTGGGCGGGCTGGTCGCGGCGCGCGGCTGGGCCCGCTCCACCGAGCGCTACCGCGTGTGGCTCGGCCGGCGGCTGGCGCGCCTGTTCGGACCGGTCGTCACCGTGGTCGCCGTGTGGACGGTGGCCGCCGTGACCATGCTGGCCTCCGGGGTCTCCCTGGACGTCGTGCTCGCCCTGGCCAGGCTGGTCTGGTCGCCGCTGTGGTTCCTGCTGGTCTTCGCGGCACTCACGGCCCTGACCCCCCTGGCCACCAAGTCAGTCTCACTCAGGACCGCGACAGCACCGCCCAGGCAATCCCCCGCTCCCACCACGACAGCACCGACCCAACCGGCCCTCGCCCCGACCGCGACGGCGCCGACCCGGCAGATCCCCACCCCGACCACAACGGCACCGACCCAGCAGGCCCCCGCCCCCACCACGTCGGCATCGGTCCGGCGGGCCCCTGCCGTGACCGTGGCGGTGCTGGTGGTCGTGGTCGCGCTGGTCGATGTGGGCCGGTTCTGGGCGGGTGGGCCTGGGTGGCTGGGGTGGGTGAATGTGGTGGCGGGGTGGTTGGTGCCGTACTGCCTCGGGGTGTCCTGGGCGGGTGGGATGCCGTCCCGGCGTACGGGGTGGGGCCTGCTGCTGGGCGGCGGCGCAGCCACCGTCGCGCTCGTGCTCGCAGCCGGTTATCCGGCCTCGATGGTGGGTGTGCCGGGGGCGGCGGTGTCCAACCTCGATCCGCCCACGCCGGCCGTCGTCATGTTCGGGCTGGCGCAGTGCGGGGCGGCGCGGCTGCTGGCCGATCCGTTACGCCGGGCGCTGCGCCGCCCCCTGGCCTGGGCCGCCGTCGCCCTGGTGAACGTGCACGCGATCACGATCTTCCTGTGGCACCAGACCGCGATGATCGCCGTGACGGCGCTCGGCCTGCTGACCGGCCGGGTGCTGCCCGGCCTGCACACCGCCCCTGAGTCGGCGGCCTGGGTGGCGGCCAGGCTGACCTGGCTGCCGGCGTTCGGGGCGGTGCTGGTGGCGTGCTGCGCGCTGGCGGGGGTCAGGCGCCGCCGCGCCCCGACCACTTGATCTCGTACGGCCGCAGGCTGACCTGACGCCCGTCCACGGTGGCCGTGACGCTCCGGTCGCTGGTGTTGACCATGACGAGTTGCTGCTCCTGCCCGATCGCCTTGACCTTGGGGTCGGACGAGCTCACCTCCTCGGCCTTCACCCCGGCGGGGAACCACCGGGTGAAGCCGCTGAGCAGCCCCGCCATGGGCATCTCACCGCCGACCTTGGGCGCCCAGAGGCAGCCGGGGCACTCGCCCTCGCCGTCCTGCTGGGGGTTCCAGTAGAGGGCGGTGGTGACGCCGCTCTTGACGAACTCCATCAGCGCGCTCGCCTGCACGGCCGTGCGCTTGTCCTCGCTCCATCCGGAGTTCTCCGGCTCGACGTACCACTCGGCCCACCACACCGGCTTGTCGCCGCTCTTCTGCCGCAGCCAGGTGGTGATCGCGCTGAACTTGGCCTGCGCGCTGAAGTCGTCGGGCACGTTGCCCTTGTCGCTGGTCATGGAGGCGCCGTCGACCACGATGAAGTCGGCGCCCTTGTTGTGCTCGATCCAGTATTCGATGGCGTCGAGCGCCCGCTGGTCGACGGTGCCCCAGGGCCCGGTCAGCTCCGACGGCCCGGTGCCCGACAGGGTGCCGATCGGCACGTAGGGCCCGCCGACCTTGATCTGGGGATCGACCTTCTTCAGCGCGTCGTAGACCTTGTTGTACAGCTCGGTGTAGCCCTCGGCGTCCCAGCGGTTGGTGTCGGCGTTCCAGAAGCCCTTGAACTCGTTCCAGACCATGTAGTGCTTGACCGTCGGGTACTGCTTCGCCACCCGCGCGGCGAGCTTGGCGAAGTCGTCGAAGTGCTCCTTCTTGGGCGCGACCGTGTGGTTCTTGCTCCAGTCGGTGCGGCCGGCCTGCCCGCCCTTCATCCAGTCGGGGGCGCAGCACAGCGTGATGACCGGCATCGCTCGCGAGGACGCCATGAACGTCAGCCGCCGGTCGAGGTCGCGGAAGTTGAACTGCCCGGGGCTCGGCTCGGGGTTGCCCACGCCCCAGCCCATGATGTGCTGGTTCTGCAGCATGGGGACCCGGCCGAGCACGCCTCTCGCCTGCTCGGCGACGTGCTCCGGCTCGTTGTCGGCGCTGAACTGGGTGTGGGTGATGCCCCAGCGCGGCCACTTGTCGAACGCGGGCGGCGCTTCCAGCGTGGGGGCGGGCTGGGTGGGCACGGACGTGGCGACGTCGCTGCCCTTGAACTCGGTGCGGGCCTGAGTGCGGATGGCGGCGTAGATCATGATGCCCGCCACCAGCACGACCGCGAGCGCGCCCGCCCCGATCGCGATCGGCCACGGCGATCGCCTGCGCGCGTGTCGGCCCTCGGTCGGAATCACTGAACGCTCCTCATCCTCACGAGATGTTAGGGGGAACAACGAACCTACAAGGTCCGGAAAGTGACGAGGGCCGGGCTGCGTGCCCGGCCCTCCTCACGGTAGTGGTCCCGCTTGCGAGGCGCTTGCCGTTGATCTGGACTCGTCAGCCGACGTTCGGCGGGCGCTGCCCGGTGACGGGTCCCGGCACGCCGGCGTACCGGTACGGCACGGGCTGCCGCCCCGGCTGCACGACGAGGAGGGTGCCTGGGATGTCGGTGTAGAAGGCGCTCTCGACGGCGGCGGCGACGTCGTCGGCCGTGAGCAGGGGGAAGCCGGCGTTGGCGAACAGCTCGCGGGTTTCGGCCACGAGCGGCGTGTCGGTGAAGCCTGGGCAGACCGCGCCGATGCGGACGTTCTGGGCGGCCAGCGGCTCGGCCAGCGCCCTGACCAGGCCCACCACCGCGTGCTTGGTCATCGTGTAGACGGGGTCGCCGGCGAAGCCCACGAGCCCGGCCAGCGAGGCGGTGGCCACGATGGCGCCGCCGCCCGAGCGTACGAGCAGCGGCACACTGGCCCGCACGCCGAACACCACGCCGTCCACGTTGACCCCGACCACCTTGCGGTAGCGCTCGGCGTCGAAGTCCGCGAAGTCCACTTTGCCGGCGATGCCGGCGTTGAGGTGCACGAGGTCGAGCCGGCCGTAGCGGCGCTCGGCCAGCGCGACGGCCTCAAGCGACGCCTCCTCCTGGCTGACGTCGGCGGCCAGCCAGGCTCCGTCGACCTCCTTGGCCAGCCGCTCCACGCCCTCGGCGTCGAGGTCGACCAGGACGCAGCGGGCGCCGCCCGACGCCAGGCGCCGCGCGACGGCGGCCCCGATGCCGCTCGCCGCTCCGGTGATGAGTGCAACAGTGCTCATGACGCTCCTTGCCTGGGGGGTTCGAGGCGTTCAGTGCTGGTCGAGCATGCGATGGGCGCGCGAGATCAACGTGGGCACGGCCGCGCCGATGCGGTCGAAGCCCTCTCCCACGGTCTTACCCTGACGGAAGCGCGCGTGGATACCCTCCACGATGACGGCGAGCTTGAAGTTGCCGAACGCCACATAGAACCCCAGGTCGGATATCTCGCGACCCGACACCTTGGCGTAGTGGGCGGCGAACTCCGCCGCGTTCATGAATCCTGGCGCCACCGTCACGTCACCGGCCACGGGGATGCGCGCCCGCTCCTCGTCGTCCCTGTCATGCCAGTACGTCAGCGTCAGCCCCAGATCGGCCAGCGGGTCACCGAGCGTGGACATCTCCCAGTCGACCACCGCCGCGATCTCCAGGTCGCCGAGCCGCAGCAGCGTGTTGTCCAGCCGGTAGTCGCCGTGGACCAGCGTGCCGGGCGCCTCGGCGGGCAGCCGCGCGCGCAGCCGCTCGACCAGGCGGTGGTAGTCGGGCAGGTCGGCCGTCTTCGAGCGCTCCCACTGCTGGCTCCAGCGCTCGAGCTGCCTGGCCATGTAGCCCTCCGGCCGGCCGAAGTCGCCGAGGCCGACCTCCCTGTAGTCGACGGCGTGGATGGCGGCGAGCACCTCGGCCAGCCGCTCCGACAGCCGCTGGACGCGCTCGGGCGCCGGGTCGCCGAGCTCGTCGCGGGTGCGTACGGCGGCGCCCTCGACGTACCCCATGAGGTAGAACGGCGCCCCGATCACGTCCTCGTCGGCGCAGAACGCGACCGGCTCCGGCACCGGGACGGGCGTCGGCGCGAGCGCCGAGATGACCCGCCACTCGCGGCGCATGTCGTGGGCGGTGGGGAGCACGTGACCGAGGGGCGGCCGGCGCAGCACCAGCCGTCGTCCCGGGGCCTCGACGAGGTAGGTGAGATTGGACCTGCCGCCCGAGATGAGCGAGACGGAGCCGGGCTCGCCGGCGTCGGGCACGTTCTGGCCCATCCAGGCGACCAGACGGGGGTGGTCGATGCCGGGCACGGTCCCAGATTCGGTCATGAACACACATTAGAACGTCACTCGGTCCTGAGCGCTAGCTGGGAATCTTGTAACGTTCCGGAGCTGCGGCGACCGCAGGGGGCGAGATCCTTTACTCTGGGTAATACACCCCTGGCCACATGCTGGACAGAGTGCATGCCGACAGTAGGAGCTCATGCGCGTCACCCTTGCCCTGCCTCGTGAACTGGGTCAGCCGGAAGTGACCCGATGGCGTGCCCTGCAGGAAGCGGACACCGCCTTCGACAACCCCTTCCTATCCCCAGAATTCACCCTCATCGTGGGCGAACTCCGAGACGTCGTACGTGTCGCCGTCATTTACGACGGTCCGGAAATAGTGGGATTCTTCCCCTTCGAACGGCATCCGCTCGGCATCGGGAAACCCGTGGCCGCCGGCCTCACCGACGCCCAGGGCCTGGTCCACGCGAAAGACGTCGAGATCGACCCGATGCGGCTGATCAAGGAGTGCGGGCTCTCGGTCTACGAGTTCGACCACCTGGTCGGCGGGCAGCCGCTGCTCAACGCGCGCGCCGAGCGGCACCCCTCGCCGATCATCGACCTGCGCGAGGGCTGGGAGCCCTACACCGAGACGCTGAAGAAGCAGTCCGGCAAGACCTACAAGTCCACCCTGGCCAAGTCGCGCAAGCTGCAGCGCGAGATGGGCACGCTGCGTCACGACTACGCGACCAGCGACCTCGCGCCGCTGCGCACGCTGCTGAACTGGAAGACCGACCAATACCGGCGCACCGGGCGCACCGACAGGTTCGCCCACAAGTGGATCGTCGAGCTGGTCGAGCGGCTGCTGGCCACCCGCACCGAGACGTTCGCCGGGGTGCTCGACATGGTCTACGTCGACGACCGGCCGGTGGCGGGCCACTTCGGGGTGCGCACCCGCACCACGCTGGCCGGCTGGTTCCCCGCCTACGACACCGCGTTCGCGAAATACTCCCCCGGGCTCATCCACCACCTGGCGATGGCCGAGCGCGCCGCCGCCGACGGCATCCAGATCATCGACATGGGGCGGGGCCAGAAGGAGTACAAGGACAAGCTCAAGAACGGCCAGCTTGAGGTGGCCGAGGGCCGGGTGGCCAGGGCCGGCGTGGCGGCGGGCGTCCACTGGATGATGCGGGTGCCGGTGCGCAAGACCAGAGCCACGGTGATGGCCAATCCGGTGTTGCTCAAGACCGCCGACAAAGCATTGAAAACGTACGGGAGACTGCGTACTGTCCTACAAGGGTGAAACGCATCGCAGAGCGTACAGACCGTCACTGTCTGTCGCTTCCGTCCAACCGGCTGGGGCTCTACCTCGCGCTGCGTCACTGGTGCACCCCCGGCCAGCGGCTGCTGATGTCACCCATCTCGGCGGACGAGATCCTCTTCCTCGTGCTGGCGGCCGGCCTGCTCCCGGTGATCGCACCGCTGTCACCCCGTGACGGCAACATCGACACCTCGCGCGTCGACCTCGCCGGCGTGGACGCGGTGCTGACCACCAACCTGTACGGCCTGCCCGACGACGTCCCCGCCTTCGCCGGGAAGATCCTCATCGAGGACGTCGCCCACGCCATGGAGACCGACCTCGGGGGCCGCCCGCTCGGCACGTTCGGGCAGGCCGGGGTCTTCAGTCTGTCTAAGCATCCGTCCGCCGGCTCGGGCGGCGTGCTGGCCGTCGAGCACGAGTCCGACCTCAAGGCGCTCACCCGCGCCCGCGACGCGCTGCTCGTCCCCGGCTCGCTGCGCGCCGACATGCTGAGCGTGGCCACCTCCATGGCCCGCCAGGCGGCGCTCAAGCTCGACCTCGTACGCCCCGCGCTCGCGCTCGCCCGCCGCCTCGGCCTGATGGAGCCGCGCGACGGCTACCGCATCCCGCTCGCCGCCGACCGGCTCAAGGAGGCGCTCAAGCAGGTGCCGGTGCTGCCGCCCTTCGACCCGTGGGTCCGCGCCGACCTGCACCACTACCGGGCGCGCAGGAGCCGCCTGGTGCGCTGGTACCAGGCCAGGCGGGTGGCGCGGGTGCCGCGCGACCGCGCGCGCCGGCTGGCGGGCGTGCAGCGCCTGGCCGAGCTGCCCACCGTCGCGCCCGCCGTGCTCGACGACCTGTCCAGGCCCTTGTTCCGGGTGCCGCTGCTGGTGCGCGACCGCGACGCGGCGATCGCCGAGCTGGAGCGGGGCGGGGTCTCGACCGGCTACCTGTACGACCCGCCGTACGACGACTACGCCCCCGGCTTCACCGACCCCTCGCCCGACCCGCTGCCCGCGCGCTGGTGGGCCCGTCACGTGCTGCCCGTCGACCCGATGTACACCTTCCGCTCACTGCCCGTCCTCAGCCGGCTGGAGCCACCGGAGCGCGGCCCGCACGGCTGACCGGCTCAACCGACCGGCTCAACTGACCGGCTCAACCGGCGTCGCGGATCAGCTCGGCGATGATCCGGCAGCCGCGCCGCACGTCGGCCAGGGACGCGGAGCCGTACCCGATGACCAGGCCGTGCAGGCGGGGCTCCGCGTGGTGGTGGCGGAGGGTGGAGTCGAGCAGCACCCCGCGCCGCGCCGCCCGCTCGATCACCACGGGCACCAGGTCGGGCGGCAGCTCGGCGAGCACGTGCAGCCCCGCCGTGTCGCCGCGCAGCCGGCAGAGCGGGCCGAGCAGCTCCACCACCGCGGCCCGGCGGCGGGCGTACTCCAGGCGCATCCTGCGCAGGTGGCGGTCGAGGTCGCCGCGCTCGATCAGGGTCGCCACCGCCTGCTGGACGGGGCCGCTGGTGCGGTCGGCCACCGCCACGCGCAGCGCGGCCACCTCGGCGACCAGCTCAGGGGTGCCGACCAGCCAGCCCACCCCGACGTCGGGGGCCAGCGTCTTCGACAGCGTGCCGAGCAGCACGACGCGGGCCGGGTCGAGGCCGTAGAGCGCGGGCAGCGGGGCCACGTCGTAGCGGAACTCGGCGTCGTAGTCGTCCTCGACGATCGTCGCGCCCGTGCGCCTCGCCCAGGCGAGCAGCCGCTCCCTGCGCGGGATCGGCAGGCGGCCGCCCAGCGGATATTGATGCGCCGGGGTGGTGTAGAGCAGGCGCAGGTCCGTGGGCAGGCGATCGACGATCACGCCGTCCTCGTCCACCCGGCACGGCACCACCTCGGCGCCCCTGGAGCCGAAGATCACCCGAGCCGCCGGGTAGCCGGGGTCCTCCACGCCGGCCTTCGTGCCGGGCTCCAGGAGGATGCGCGCGACCAGGTCGAGTCCGTTGCCGGTGCCCCTGGTGACCAGGACGTTCTCCGGGCCGACGACCATGCCTCTGGCCCGCCTGAGGTGCTCGGCGAGCAGCTCGCGCAGGCGCGGCAGGCCGTACGGGTCGGGCGAGGCGCTCGGCGGCAGGTCGGCGGCCTTGCGCCAGGCGCGCTTCCACGCGGCCCGGTCGTAGTCGCGCACCCAGGGGCTGCCGGGCGTGAGGTCGATCGCGCCGTCCGGAGGCGGCGGCGCGGCCGGCGCGCGGGGACGCTCGGCCGGTCCCGCCTCCTGCGGGACTCCAGGGGTGAGGTCGGCCACGAAGGTGCCGGAGCCGTGCCGGCCATCCAGCCAGCCCTCCGCGTAGAGCTGCTGGTACGCCTCCGTCACCACCGTCCTGCTCACCCCGAGCTGCACGGCCAGCGCCCGGGTGGACGGCAGCCGCTCACCGGGCGCGAGCGCGCCGTCCAGCATGGCCCGGCGCAGCCGCCCGGCGAGCTGGGCGGTCAGCGGCTCGGCCGACGTGCGGGAGAGGGAGAGCGGCAGGTCAACGGGCGTACGCATGGAAGTGGTCTCTACAAAGGCGGCGATAGTGGCCCTACAGCGTAGGTCCACTTCGTGGCTACGGTCGAATCATGCTCTCCACCACTCCGCGGACCACGCTCGGACGCTCCAAGGAGCGCGGCAGCACCGACAGGAACGACCTGTACGAGGTGCTCGACACCGGCCTGATCTGCCACCTCGGCGTGATCGTGAACGGCCACCCGATGGTGGTCCCCACCGGCTACGGCCGCATCGGCGACACCCTCTACCTGCACGGCTCCACCGGCGCGGCCTCGCTGCGGGCCGGCGAGGGCGGAGAGGTCTGCGTCACGGTCACCCACCTCGACGGCATCGTGCTGGCCCGCTCGATCTTCCACCACTCGGTCAACTACCGCTCGGCGATCATCTACGGCCGGGCCAGGCCGGTGACGGACCCCGACGAGCGCATGGAGGGCCTGCGCGCCCTGTCGGAGCGGCTCGCGCCCGGCCAGTGGGACTACGTCCGCCGCCCTTCGCGCAAGGAGCTGGCCGCGACCGCCGTCCTCGCGCTGTCGCTGGAGGAGGCGTCGGTGAAGATGCGCAGCGGCGGGCCGAAGGACGAGGAGGAGGACTACGCGCTGCCGGTGTGGGCCGGCGTGCTGCCGCTGGTCACCTCGTGGGGCGAACTCGAGCCGGATTCGGTGCTCCCAGAAGGTATCGCCACGCCTGTTCACATCCTCCACCGGGAGTAGTTCCATAATTCCGGAACCACCTGGCAAACCAGACCCCTTGATCACACGTCTCATCAGGTGGGCCGGCTCCTGATGGGAGAGGCATATGGAGTGGAGCGCTCCCGGTTATACAGAGGTCAAGCAGCTCGGGGCGGGTGCCAGCGGGCGCGTCGCGCTGGCCGTGCACGACGACACCGGGCTCGAAGTAGCGATCAAATATCTGTCCCGCAACCTGCTGCGCGATCCCGCGGCGCTGGCCAGGTTCCAGTCCGAGGCGCGGCTGCTCACCACGCTGCGCGATCCCCACATCGCCACGATGTGGGAGTACATCCAGGACGCCGGCGGCGCCGCCATCGTCATGGAGCTCGTCAACGGCGTCTCCTTACGCGCCCTGTTACGCGAGAACGGCACCACCGAGCCTGAGGCGGCGCTGGTCGTGCTGAAGGGCTCGCTGCTCGGCCTGGCCAAGGCGCACGCGCTGGGGCTCGTGCACCGGGACTACAAGCCGGAGAACGTGATCGTCCGCGACGACGGCGTCAGCAAGCTCGTCGACTTCGGCATCGCGGTCCGCCAGGGCAGCGCGACCAGGGCGGAGGGGACGCCGCCGTACATGGCGCCCGAGCTGTGGGAGAACGGGCCCGCCTCGCCCGCCACCGACGTGTACGCCGCCACCGCCGTCTTCTTCGAGTGCCTGACCGGGCACCGCCCCTACCGCTCGACCGAGCCGAGCGTCCTCGGCTACCAGCACCTCCACGCCCCCGTGCCCTTCCACGACGCGCCCGAGCCGGTGCGCGAGCTGGTCAGGCGCGGGCTGGCCAAGGACCCGGCGCGGCGGCCGGGCAGCGCCCTGGAGTTCGTGGCCGAGCTGGAGTCCACGGCGCGGGCGGCGTACGGGGAGGACTGGGAGGAGCGCGGCAGACGGCGGCTGGCCGCGCTCGTGGCCCTGCTCGCGCTGCTGCTGCCCAGGCCGCAGGCGTCCACCCCCGAGGTGACGACCTCGCTGGCGCGGACCGTCTTCCGCGGCATGCGGTCGAACGCGCGGCGGCTGACGATGGGCGGCGCGATCGCCGCCGCGGCGGCCGTGGCCGTGGTGGTCGTGCTCATCAACCGGCAGCCGCCGGTCGAAGAGGCGGCGGGGGCGGCGGCGGTCGTACCGCCGAGTGAGATCGCGACGCAGCCCGCCACCGGGCCGCCCGCGACACCCGCCGAGACCGAACCGACGCCTGGGCTGTCGGCTGGGCCGACACCTGAGCCGTCCGGCCCGGAGCCCGAGGCGACGCCGCAGGTCGTGCCGCAGGGCTCGCCTGAGGCCGGCGAGCCGGAACGGGCCAGGCCCACGCGGAGCGCCCGCGTCCCAGGACCGGACGACGCGCGGCCCGAGCGCCCGTCGTCCTCCGCCCCCACCGGCACCGAGCCGACCGAGCCCACCGTCACACCCACCCCCACGCCCACCCCCACTCCTACGCCCACCCCGACTCCGACCCCGACCCCGACCCCGACGGAGACCGGCGAGCCCGTCACCTCCGTGCAGGCCGTGTCGCTCGGCCGGATCACGGTCGGCTCGGACGGCGTCGCCCGCAGCACGCTCTCGCTCCGCACCAGCGGCGAGGGCCGCGTCACCGCCACCGCCGCCTGGACGGCCGCCGGCGAGGACGGCCGGACCCAGCGCGTCAGGCTCAGCGGCGCGCGCACCTACACCCGCACGCTGACCTGGTCGATGGGCGAGCGCCCGTGCGGTAAGAGGGTCTCCCTGGCCGTCACCACCTCGCCCGCCGCACCCGGAGGCCCCGCGACGGCGACGGTGTCCGTGCCGCCCTGCCCGACCCGGGTGACCGCGCTGAACGTCGCGCTCAACCTGCCCGCCGCGCCCGCGCGCACCGCCACGGCCCGGGTCAGGGTCACCGCGAGCGGCACGGGCGTGATCCCGGTGCGGGCCAGGTTCGCGGTGAACGGGGAGTCGATGGGGACGCGGACCGCGCGGTTGTCGGGACGCACGTCCTACGCCGAGTCGTTCGCCCTCGCCCTGCGCTCCCGTCCCTGCGGGTCCACGCTGTCGGTCCAGGTGAGCGCGGGCGGCAGGACCGACACCGCCCGCGTCGCGGTGCCCTGTCCCCCGCAGGTGCGCAGGGTGGCCATCGTGGCGGCCGGCGCGGACGGCGGCCTGCGCGCGCAGGTCAGGGTGACCACCGCGAACACCCGGCCGGTACGGCTGACGGTCAGGTTCGCGGCCGGTGAGGGCGGCGGCGCGCAGACGGTCACGCTGTCGGGCGCGACCTCCTACAGCCGGTCCTTCAGCCACCCGGCCAAGCTGCCCTGCGGCACGCGCTGGTCGATCACGGCCGTCACCGCTCCGGCGGCGGCGGGCGGCGCGGCCACCCGTAGCGGCAGCACACCGCCCTGCCCCAGGGAGGAGGAGCCCGAGCCGCAGTCCTCCCCCGTACCGCAGGACAGCCCGTCCAAGGAGCAGCCGCCGGCCGAGCGGACCCCGTCAGAGGAGGCCCGTCCCAGGTGAACGCGGTCGCGGGCGGCTGCGTGAGCGCCGCCGCCCGCCGCGCGCGATCCGGTGGTCAAGGCATGATCAAGTGATATTTCTCCGCATGTCTGGATTTAGGTAGCGGGATGGTGCTCGCTTCTGGTTAAGCTACGGTCCGTTTGATGAGGGTGGGGGCCCACAGACTCCAGAGGAGACCGTTATGCACGGTGATGGGCCATGGGGGGTCCCCGGGTACACGGAGGTGCGCGAGCTGGGCTCGGGCGCCGCCGGCCGGGTGGTCCTCGCCAGGCGCGATTACGACGGCGTCGAGGTGGCCATCAAGTACCTCAGCGACGAGCTGAGGTCGGACGTCTCGTTCGTCGCCAGGTTCCGGCATGAGGCGCGGCTGCTGGCCACGGTGCAGAGCGCGTACCACGCCAGGCTGATCGACTACGTCGAGTCCGGATACGGCGCGGCGATCGTCATGGAGCTGATCGACGGCGCCTCGCTGCGCGAGCTGATCAGGGCCGAGGGGCCGACGGGGCCCGAGGCGGCGCTGACCGTGCTCAAGGGCTCGCTGCGCGGCCTGTCGTCGGCGCACACGATCGGCATCGTGCACCGCGACTTCAAGCCCGAGAACGTCATGGTGCAGCGCGACGGCACCAGCAAGCTCGTGGACTTCGGCATCGCGGTCAGGGTCGGCGAGGGGGCGAGCGCGGCGGGGACGCCGCCGTACATGGCGCCCGAGCAGTGGGCGGGCGCCCCGGCGAGCCCCGCGACCGACGTGTACGCCGCCACCGTCGTCTTCTTCGAGTGCCTGACCGGCAACCGGCCCTTCCGCGCCCAGAACGTCGCGGCCCTGGCCCGCCAGCACCAGAGCGCCGCCCCGCCGGTGGGCGACGTGCCCGAGCCGCTGCGCGGGCTGGTCGAGCGCGGCCTGGCCAAGCGGGCGGACGACCGTCCCGCGTCGGCGCAGGCGTTCCTGGCCGAGCTTGAGGAGATCGCGGCGGCCGCGTACGGGCCCGACTGGGAGGAGCGGGGCCGCCGCCGCCTGGCCGCCCTGGCCGGCGCGCTGGTGGCGCTCTTCCCGACGGCGCTGGCCGACGAGCCGGCGCAGGCCGACACCTCGCTCGCCGAGACGCGCTTCCCCGAGCCGAAGGGCCTGCTCAGCAAGCTGCCCGCCAAGATCGCGGTCGCCGTGGTCGGCGTGGGCGTGATCGTGGGCGCCGTGGTGTTCGCGGTCGGGAACAGGTCGGACGAGACCGTGCTGCAGGCGCAGACCACGGAGGTCACGCCGACCACGGCCGAGCCGGGCACGCCTGAGCCCGTGGAGACGGAGCCCGAGGAGGAGCCGAGCGAGCCGGAGGAGACCGAGGAGGCGCCGCCCACGTTCGCGGAGGAGACGCCGGCGACCGTCCCGTCGGTGACGCGGTCCCAGGCGCCGCCGGCCGTGCGGCCCACCAGGACGCCGAAGGCGACCCCGACCAGGACGCGGCCGACCCGCCGCCCGGTCAGGACGCCCGCTCCGAAGCCCACGCCGACGAGCACGCCGACCGACGAGCCGGAAGAGCCCGACGAGCCGCGGATGACCGGCGACATCGACGACCCCAGGGGCGTCACGCCGGACAGCACGCCCACGCAGACGTCGAGGCCCGCCCCGACGATCAACCCGCCGACCCGCGACCCCGATCGGCCCACCAGCCGGCCGACGCAGTCCGGCGGGACGTCCCCTGAGTCGCCGCGCGTGCAGACGCCGACGGACGACGTCCCCCGCTGAAAGGCGGGCACGGAGAGAAGCTGCTCGGGCTCGCCCTCGTGACGAGGGGCGCGCCACCGGTCACACTTGCGGTGAAGGGCCGCAGGACGGGACCAAGCCGAAACAAGCGTTGATGGGCGCCGGGGGGCACGAACGGCGATGAACAACCCTGGAAACGGTATCGCCGGGTTCCGGCTCACCGAGCACACGTGGATGACCGAACTCGGCAACTGGATCGACGCCATCTCGCCCGACGGCCGACGGGCGGGCGCGCTGCTGTTCGATCCCAAGATCATCGGCCTGCCCGGCGTGCGCGACCGGGTGGTGCAGGCCGTCATGACGGATCAGCGGCTGGTGATGTCCGGGATGGGCGGGCTCATCCCGGTGGCCGACGTGGTGGCGGCCGGCGATCAGGTGTGGCTGCTCACCGCGCAGGCGGTCAGTCCCACGCTGGCCGACCTGCTGGCCGCCGGGCCCGTGGACCCGAACGGGGCAGCGTCCCTTCTGGTCGAGACCGCTCAGACGCTGCAGGCGCTGCACGCGTCCGGGGTGACGCACGGCTCCGTGCACCCCGGCACGGTGGTCGTGACGGCCGAGGGCGTGTCGCTGTTATCCGAGCGCGGGCTGTCGGACGCCATCCGCGCCCGCGTCTCGCCGCCCGAGCGGGACGCGGCCGGCTGGGCGTCGCTCGCGCGCGGGCTCGCGGCCTCGCTCGGTCCCGGCGCGCCGGCCGACCTGTTCGAGCGGGCCGCGGCCGCCGCGACCGCCCTGGGGCTAAGTGCGGCCAGGGACCTGCTGGTCAACGAGCGGGGCAGGCTGCCGGGCGGGCGGATCAGCAGGGACGGTTTGGCGCGGGCGGCACGCGGGCGGTCGGCGTTCGCGCAGCCCCCGTCGTACGCGCGGGCGCCGGTGCCCGTCCCCCAGGACGAGGGCGACATCGTCACCCTCCTGCACGTTCCGGCAGGATCGGTGCAGCCTGTCCACTTCGGCCCCGGGGTGGGCGCAGAGACCGGCACCCAGTCGCAACGGCCGGAGACGCCGGTCGAGCGGATCTGGCGGGAGGGCCGCGACGAGGCGGCCACCCTGCAGCGCACGGAACGCCAGGGCAGGGCCGCGCGGGCCAGGCGGCGGCGCACGATCCTGGCCGGGGTGCTCTTCGCGGTCATCATGTCCGGGGCCGTGCTGGCCTGGCTGCGGCTGGGCAACGCGCCCGACCTCGCCGTCAAGTCGCTGAACGTGGTGGCGCCGAAGAAGACGCAGGGCTGCGACAGCGCGGTCCTGGTCACGGCGACCGTGGTCACCAACGGGGCGCCGGGCGAGATCACGTACGAGTGGCGCAAGAACCTGGACGACGAGGTGGTGAAGGGGACGTTGCGTACCGAGTCCGACAAGACGTCGTACAAGGTGCCGCTGCGGTGGACGTTGCAGGGCAGGAGCAACGTCAAGGCCACGGCCACGCTGCGCATCCTCACCCCTGGCCCGGTGCGCAGCGACAAGGCGAGCTTCACGTACAAGTGCTGATCACCGCCCTGTGCGTGGCCAGGCGAACCTGACTAATCTGGCGACCATGACCACGCAGACCCCCGCGGGCTGGTACCCGGACCCCTATGGAGAGCCGCAGCTCCGCTGGTGGGACGGCACCCAATGGACGGACGCCACACACGCCCAGGAGCCGGGTCCGGCCCAGCAGCCCTCCGGTCCCCAGTCGCCTCTCCCCCGGTCCCAGGCGCAGACAGCGCCCCAAGCAGGGCCGGGATGGGCGACGACACCGGCCAACCCCACGTTGCAGTTCGGCCAGCCGACGTACGGGCAGGCCGCCTACGGCGCGCCGGCGCAGCAGCAACCGCCGTCGGGCGCGCACTGGGGCGGCACCCCGCTGCCCGGCCCCGGCTACGGGCCGCCGCCCAAGCAGAGCAACCCGCTGCCGTGGATCTTCGGCGGGCTGGCGGCCCTGATGGTGCTCGCGCTGATCGTGGTCGCGGGCATCTTCTTCATCAACCGCGACACCACGCCGAGCGCCGCGCCGACGCCGACGTTCGAGCCGGAGCGCCCGCCGTCGCAGGAGCCCCCGTCGCAGGGGCCCCCGTCGCAGGAGCCGCTGCCCAGCCAGGGCGCCCAGTTCCCGCAGCCGTCCGGCGACCGCGTCACCGACGCCCGCGCCGGCGTCTCGTTCGAGGTGCCCGAGGGCTGGACGGTGCCGCGGTGGGAGGCGGTCAACAACGGCAGCCCGGTGGAGCAGCAGTTCTCCGCGGCGGTGCAGAAGATCGCGCAGGAGAACTACCGGGGCCAGTCCGACTGGGTGGGCAACGTCTACACGGGCGTGCTCAACGAGCTCTATCCCTACAACGGCGTCTCCGGCATGAGCGAGACCGCCAAGGCCGTCTTCGTGCACTTCACGACCCAGTACTACGGGCCCGCCCACGAGAGCAAGGTCGTCACCGACAAGAAGACGAAGATCGGCGACAAGGACGCGTGGGTGCTGGAGTTTCAGCTCGACTTCACGAAGGTCGCCGAGGACAACGGCTACAAGTGGAAGAAGGAGAACGGCGCGATCGTGCTGATGGACCGGGGTGCGGGCCAGAGCCCGGCCATCGTGTACGTCTCCGTCCCCGACAACCTCGGCACCGGCGTGGTCGGCGAGGTTCTCGACTCGCTCAAGCCCGCCTGACAGGTGGCACTAGGCTGATGGATGTAACAAGCGGGCGGATTGCTCCGAGCCGCTGGGCGAGGAGATCGAATGAGTGACTTGCTGGTCTGGATCGACTGCGAGATGACCGGGCTCGACCTGAGCCGCGACGCGCTCGTCGAGGTGGCGTGCGTCATCACCGACAGTGAGCTCAACCAACTGGACGAGGGCGTCGACGTGGTCATCAAGCCGCCGCCGGAGTCGCTGGAGCAGATGTCCGAGGTCGTACGCGAGATGCACACGGCCTCAGGGCTGCTGCCCGAGCTGGCGGGCGGTGTGACGTTGTCGGAGGCGGAGTCGCTGGTGCTCGACTACATCCGCCGTCATGTGCCCGAGCCGAAGAAGGCGCCGCTGTGCGGCAACTCGATCGGCACCGACCGCACGTTCATCGCGCGCGACATGCCCGGGGTCGATGGTTATTTGCATTACCGGATGATCGACGTCTCCTCCATCAAGGAGCTGGTGCGCCGGTGGTATCCCCGGGTCTACTTCGCGGCGCCGGAAAAGCAGGGCGGACACCGTGCTCTGGCGGACATCACGGAGAGCATCAGGGAGCTGCGCTACTACCGCGCGGCCATCTTCGTGGGTCAGCCGGGGCCCGATTCCGCGACCGCCCGAGCACTCGCCGAGCGTGTCACGGGCTAAAGGAGTGGCGTAAAGACTCCCGAACCCCGCTACACTTTTCCTGTGCCGCTTCTCGCGGGCGGCCATGGTGGGTGTAGCTCAGTTGGCAGAGCGCCAGGTTGTGGTCCTGGATGTCGAGGGTTCAAGTCCCTTCACTCACCCCATGTGGGCGAGGTTCCGCACCTTGTGACCTGAGAGATCGTCTCGGTCGCGGGTTGGGGCCTCGCCCTTTTCATTGTTCCGGTCATCGTCCGCGTTTTTCCCGGGCAACACCCCCAAAACATGACAATGCGGGTTATGCTCGCTGTCTACTGCCAACGCCGGGAGCACGGGGGCCATCGGCGATCACCGTCCGCGCGCGCCCTCGGAGGCCGGATGAGAGTCGACGACGCAGCGTTCGAAAGCGTGTTCACGTCCCTGAGCAAACGCGAGGCCGAAGTCATGGACCTGATCGCGACGGGTCAGTCCAACGGGCAAATCGCCCAGCGGCTGTTCCTGAGCGAGAAGACGGTCAAGAACCACGTCAACCGCATCTACGCCAAGCTCGGCGTCGACTCCCGGGTGACGGCCATCGGGCTGTGGCTGTCACGCCAGGAGTGACACCGGGCGTCTGAGACGGCGCGGCCGCCCCCGGGCCGCGTCGCTCCCGCCTCGTCAGGGGCGTGCCGGGCCGCACGCCCCGCGCCCACGCGCGCTCCGCGGCCGGTGGGTCACCGACTTTTGACTCCGCACTGGTCTGTTTGCGGGAACGTCGCGGAAAGCAGACCAGGCATGGGAGATATCACGCGCTCGTGGTGGTTGCTGCTGGTTCGCGGTATCGCGGCTGTCATCTTCGGCATCCTCGCGCTCATCTGGCCAGGGCTCACCTTGCTCGCCCTGGTCATCTTCTTCGGCGCGTACGCCCTCGTCAGCGGTCTTTTCGCACTGTTCGCCGGGTTCCGCCACGGGGCGCAGTCGCGGGCCTGGCTGATCTTCTCGGGGATCATCGGCATCGTGGCCGGCCTCGTGGCGCTGGCCTGGCCCGGCATCACCTCGATCGCGCTGCTCTTCGTCGTCGCCGTCTGGGCGATCGTCTCCGGCGTCTCCGAGATCGTGGCCGGCATCCAGCTGCGCAAGCGGATCGACAACGAGTGGCTGCTCATCCTCGGCGGCGCGCTGTCGGTGATCTTCGGTGTGCTGCTGCTCGCATGGCCCGGCGCGGGGCTGCTCAGCCTGGCGTGGTTGATCGGGATCTTCGCCGTCCTGTACGGCATCGCGATGATCGCTCTTGCTTTCCGCGTGAAGAACTTCACTTCTGGCGCTCCCGTACCGTAAATTTTGTATACGTGACGGCATTCCTCAAGAGGAATGTCAGAATCGCTGTGGAGGCGCCATGGACGTACACACCCGCCTTGCCCGCCACCTGCTCGTCGACGGCTACCGTCTCGTGCTCGACCTGGAGCTCAGCCGGGGCTCCTGGCTGGTCGACGCCCGCGACGGTCGTCGATATCTGGACTTCTACACGTTTTTCGCCTCAGCCCCCTTGGGCGTGAACCCCCCGTTCGACCCCGACTTCGCGCAGCTCCTCGGCCAGGTCGCGCGGAACAAACCGGCCAACCCCGACATCTACACCGAGCACCTCGCCGACTTCGTCGACACCTTCAGCCGCGTGCTCGGCGACCCCGACCTGCCCCACCTGTTCTTCGTCGAGGGCGGCGCCCTCGCCGTGGAGAACGCGCTCAAGACCGCCTTCGACTGGAAGAGCCGGCGCAACGAGGCCGCGGGACGCTCGCGCGACCTCGGCACCAAGGTCATGCACCTGACCAAGGCCTTCCACGGCCGCAGCGGCTACACGCTGAGCCTGACCAACACCGAGCCGGGCAAGACCGACCGCTTCCCCCAATTCGACTGGCCGCGCATCGACGTGCCCGCCATCCACTTCGGCGACGTCGAGGCCGCCGAGGAGCGGGCGCTGGCGCAGGCACGGGAGGCGTTCGAGCGCGACCCGTACGACATCGCCTGCTTCATCGCCGAGCCGATCCAGGGCGAGGGCGGCGACAACCACATGCGGCCCGAGTTCCTGCGCGCCATGCAGGACCTGTGCCACCGCCACGACGCGCTGTTCATCCTGGACGAGGTGCAGACCGGCGGCGGCACCACCGGCACGCCGTGGGCCTACCAGCAGCTCGGCCTCGAGCCCGACGTCGTCGCCTTCGCCAAGAAGGTGCAGGTCGGCGGCATCATGGCGGGCCGCAGGGTGGACGAGGTGCCGGACAACGTCTTCCAGCGGAGCGGCCGCATCAACTCCACGTGGGGCGGCGGGCTGGTGGACATGGTCCGCAGCCGCGGCCTGCTGGAGATCATCGAGCGCGACGGCCTCATCGAGCGCGCCGGGACCCTCGGCGCCACGCTGCTCGAACGCCTGACGAAGCTGGAGGCCGAGCACCCCGAGACCGTCTCGAACGTACGGGGCCGCGGTCTCATGTGCGCCTTCGACCTGCCCGACGCGGGCGCCCGCGACTCTCTGATCACCCGGCTCAGGGAGGAACACGGCGTGCTGGTGCTCCCGTGCGGGCCCAGGTCCGTACGCCTGCGCCCGGCGCTCAACATCCCCGAGACCGACGTGGACCACGGCCTGGCCGCCCTGTCGGCGGCCCTTTAGCCGGTCCTACTGCGTGACGCTGGCCCTGCTGCGGTGCGGGCCGGCGTACCGCCAGAAGAAGTTGAGCAGCACGCCCGCGCGGTTGCGTCCGCCCAGCAGGTACGCCACGTGCACGAAGATCCACACCAGCCACGCCGGCAGGCCGCGCATGGTCAACCCGTTGGCCAGCTGCAGCACCGCCTCCGCCTTGCCCACGGTCGCCATGATGCCGGGGTCGCGGTAGGAGAACGGCTGCAGCGGGCGGCCCCGCCAGGCCGCCGCGATCTGCCTGCCCACGTGCTTGCCCATCTGGATCGCCGGCTGGGCGAGCTGGGGCAGCACGTCGGGCGGCGCGGCCAGGTCGCCGGCCACGAAGATCTCCGGATGGTCCGGCACGGTGAGCGTGTCGGTGAGCGTGACCCGCCCGCCCTTGCCCTGCGGCAGCGCCCACGAACCCACCTCGGGCGGCGCGGTGACGCCGAGCGCCCACACGGTGACGTCGCTGGGCAGGCGGGTGCCGTCGGCCAGCACGACCGCGTCGGGCTCGACCGAGGCCACGGTGGCGCCGAGCCGCAGGCGCACCCCGCGCCTGCGCAGCGCCTCCGCGGCGGCGTCGCGCAGCCGCGGCTTGTACGGCGCCAGCACGTAGTCGAACCGCTCGACCAGCGTCACGCTGGTCTGGTCGTCGCGCAGCTCGGGATGCGTCAGCGGGATCGTGTTGCGGCGCAGCTCGGCCAGCGTGCCGGCCATCTCGACGCCGGTCGCGCCCGCGCCCACCACCACGACGTGCATGCTCTCGCGCCGGCCCGCCGCGGTGTCCTCCAGGTGGTGCTGGAGACGGCGGCGCAGCACGGCGGCGTCGCCGAGCGAGTAGATCGGCAGCGCGTTCTCATGGGCGCCGGGGACGTTGAGCCAGTTGGTGGTGACGCCGGTGGCCAGCACCAGGTAGTCGTAGTCGAGCGAGGTGCCGTCCTCGAACTCCACCCGCCGGTCATCCGCCAGGATCTTGCTCAGCGAGCCCCGCCTGGCCCGCACGTTCGGCCAGCGGGCGGCGTACGTGCGGGTCGGGTAGGACACGTCGGAGGTGCTCATGCCGGCCGTCGCGACCTGGTAGAGCAGCGGCTGGAAGGTCGCGTACGGGTTGCGGTCGACGAGCGTCACCAGCGCGCCGCTCCTGGCCAGCTCGCGGGTCGCGGCCAGCCCGGCGAAACCCGCGCCCACGACGACGACCCGTGCTCTCTTGCCCATGACATGGTCCTTCCCCCTGAGAAGCGTCATGGATGCCTATGGGCGCGCCAGCTTCTCTTAAACCACGGGCCGGACAAGTCGCAGGTCGGTGCGTCAGACGTGGGAGTAGACCACGATCGACACCGCGATGTACTGCACGAGGTAGGCCGCCACCGTGAACGCGTGGAAGACCTCGTGGAAGCCGAACCAGCGGGGTGCGGGGTCGGGGCGGCGCAGGCCGTACACGACGGCGCCCGCCGAGTAGAAGACGCCGCCGACCGCCACCAGCACGACGGCGGCCACGCCCGCGCCCTCCAGGAGCTGGGGCATCACGAAGACGGCGGTCCAGCCGAGTGCCAGGTAGAGGACGGTGTAGAGCCAGCGGGGGGCGTTCATCCAGAACACCCGGAACAGCACGCCGGCCAGGGCGCCGCCCCAGATCACCGACAGCACCACCACCCGTGGGGTGCCGTCGAGTGCCAGCAGGGCGAACGGGGTGTAGGTGCCGGCGATGATCAGGTAGATGTTCGCGTGGTCGATCCGGCGCAGGAACTCCGCGAGGCGGGGGCCGAGCGTGCTGCGGTGGTAGGTGGCGGAGATGCCGAACAACAACGCCGAGGTGATCGCATAGATGGCGGAGGCCAGCCGGGCCTGCAGGGTGGGGCCGAGCGCCACGAGCACGAACCCGGCGACCAGCGTCACGGGCAGCGCTCCAGTGTGCAACCAGCCTCGCAGCCTGGGCTTGGCGGTGATGGTCGTCATGAAACCTACGGTACCGTAGGTTACTAGTCGGAAAGGTATCGGGACCCGTAGAACAAGGGCGAAACGCTTGAGCCGCTGGGAGCGGCGGGCGAGGTGCGGAAGGCCGCCGGAAGTGGCGGGCCAGGTGCGGGAGACCGCTGGGGAACGCCTCACAAGCCGCCGCCTGGGGAACGCCTCGCAAGCCGTGGCTGGGGAGCGCCTCACAAGCCGCTGAAGAAGCGGGCGGCGATCGGGACGGCGGCGGAGCGGCCCGAGCCGCCGTGCCGGACGAAGACGCAGAAGGCCAGATCGTCGCGGAAGCCGATGAACCAAGCGTGCGACGTGCCGTCCGGCACCTCGGCGGTGCCCGTCTTGCCAGAGACGTCGGCGGGGAGTCCCGCGCCACCGGCCGTCCCGTGGTCGACCACGGCGGCCATCATGTCGCGCAGCGCGGAAACCAGCCGGGAGTCCATCACCACGTCGCCGTGCGGGACGCCGTCGATGCGGCGTACCTGCTCCTTGGACAGCAGCCGCGGCGAGCGCCAGGTGCCGCTCTCGACGGCGGCGGCCAGCGCGGCCATGCACAGCGGGGTGGTGACGACCTCACCCTGCCCGATGGCGTCGGCGGCGAGCATGTCGGGGTCGTCGGTCTCCGGCACCGCGCCGCAGCTGCCGCCGATGCCGGTCGCGATGGACCGGCCGAACCCCCACTCCTCGGCCGCCACCCGCAGGTCCGCGCTGGTCAGCCTGGTCGTCGTCTGCTCGACGAACGTCGTGTTGCAGGAGTGCGCGAACGCGTCGGTGAAGGTGACGACACCGCGGTCCACCTCGCCGTCGTTGCTGTAGAGGCGGTGGAACGGGATCTGGTACGTCCCGGGGCAGCCGACCTGGGCCTGTGGGTCGAGCCCGCTCTTGAGCAGGGCCGCCGCGGTGATCGTCTTGAACACCGAGCCGGGCGGGAAGACGTCGCGCACGGCGCTGTAGTTGTCCTCCAGGCGGTCGGCCAGCGCCAGGATCTCGCCGGTGCTGGGCCGGATGACGATGATCGTGGAGTCGTCCACGCCGTCCAGCGCCCGCGCGGCCGCCGCCTGCACCGGGCGGGACAGGGTGGTGCGCTCGACCTCGGCCTCGGGTTTGCGGGTGAGCAGCCGCTGGTCGGGGCGTCCCGGCGCCTTGGCGACCAGCGCCCAGCCGTGGTTGGCCTGCTCGAACTCGGGCCTGAGCGGTTCGAGGTACGCCTCCGCGTAGCTGTCGACCGGGATCTTGTCGCCCTCGCTGGTGACCAGCTCGGCCGGGGAGGCGTCGATCTCGGTCAGCTCCAGCGTGCCGCCGTCCTTGAGCAGCGGGTGCAGCGTCTCGGGGGTCCATAAGACCTTCCACGCGCGGTCGCGCACGGCCATGCGCAGGACCCCGTCGAACGGCCACTCCCCCAGCTCCGCCAGCACCCGCACCCCCGAGAACGGCACCTCGGCGCTCTCCTCCCCCGTGCCGCGCAGCGCGCCCGGGGTGAGCTGGAGCGACTCGACCTGCAGGTCCTCGCTCAGCTCCCGATGCCGTACGGAGAAGTCGCCGGGAGGCTGGTGGACCAGCCGCGCCATGGCCAGCAGGTCCCCTTTGCCCCAGGCGGCGAAGTACGCGGCGGCCGTCTGAGCAGCGCTGCCTTTGATCCGGTTGGATGCGATGACGGCGAAAGCACCGGCCCCAACTATCGCGACAACGGCGATAACGAGCACAATCAGCCTTCGACGTCGCATACGGTGCTCCCAGGAGGCGATGAGACGTGGCACGTGGACAGCGGGAACCTATGCCCGGCCGTTATCCGGTGACGTTCGGAGAGATCGAGCTGCTCCGAGACCTCGACCGGCAGGACGGCTGGGTGCTGTCCAAGGATGGCGTACCGCAGTCGTATGTTGATCTACAAGACCCGACATTTCTCGAATTTGAGTATGTACGACTCATAGCGGATGTGATCGACCTTTTGCCGGAAGGGCCGCTGAGCTGCGTACATGTCGGCGGCGGCGCCTGCACGATCCCCCGCTACGTCTCCGCCACCCGGCCCGACTCCCGCCACATCGTGATCGAGCCCGACGGGCTGCTGGTCAACCTCGTACGCGAGCAGCTCGACCTGCGCTCGGTGCCCAAGCTGAAGGTCATCGTCGCGGGCGGGCGCGAAGGCACCGGCAAGGTCTGGGACACCACCGCCGACCTGGTGGTCCTCGACGCGTTCAGCGGGGCGACGATGCCGGTCGAGCTGGCCACCGCCGAGTACATGGGCGACATCGCGCGCGTGCTGCGGCCCGGGGGCACGCTGCTGATCAACCTGGCCGACGGCAAGGGGCTCGCGTTCGCCAAGCGGCTGCTCGCCACCGTGACCGGCACGTTCCGGCACGTCGTGCTGCTGGCCGAGCCCGGCGTCATGCGGGGGCGGCGGTTCGGGAACCTCATCGTGGCCGCCTCGCGTACCGAACTGCCCACCGACCTGCTCACCCGGCGCGCGGCCGGCGGGCTGACGCAGGCGCGCTGCGTGCACGGCGAAGCGCTGACGAACTTCATCGCCGGCGCCGCCGCCATCAACGACGGTGACGCCGTGCTCGCTCCGGTGCCGCCGCCCGCCGTCTTCGGCTGAACACCGGTTTCGCGCTTCCGGCGGCCGGGCCGCCGACGTGGCCCACTGCCTCATCGAGGGCGACGACCTCTGCGAGGCGCACCCCGCGCCGGACGGCGACCCGCACAGGACCGCGATGACCGAGGCCAACCTGGCCGCCGTCTGGGCGAACTACGCCGCTCTCGGCTACCGCCGGCTCATCTACACCAACACCGTGAGCGTGCTGGAAGCCGACCTCATCACACGCGATCACACGCGCGACGTCCGGCGGCCCCGCCCGGATCATCGGCGTCATGCCGACCGCCACCGACACCACCGCCACCGACACCACCGCCCCCGCCCAACCGCCCGCAGCGGCCGAGCGCGGAAGGGTCGCCACGGGAGGGGTTTCCTCTTCCTGGAAAAAGTGATATCACTTTGCTAGCAAGGTGAAGTCACGTAGAAGGGGTGAGACGATGGCGGAGACATCGGGCGGGGTCGCTCTTGAGAGCACCGTCGTGGAGATGCCGGCACCGCGCACGAGCGAGCGCCCGGTCAGGGCGGCCAACGGGTTCGTGATGCTGGCGGTCTCGACGCTGGTGTTCCTGGCCGGCGTGGCGCTGCTGGTGGTGGGCATCGCGCTGCTCGCCTCGGGGGCCGGGCAGGGCGGGCTGTTCACGATGATCGCCGGCGCGCTGGTGATGGCGATCGGGTTCGTGATGTTCTTCGGGCTGACGGCCGTGGCGCCGGGCGAGGCCAGGGTGGTGCAGCTGCTCGGCCGGTACGTCGGCACGCTGCGCACCCCCGGCTTCCAGTGGGTCAACCCGATCACCGCCCGCCGGCGGGTCTCCACGAGGATCCGCAACCACGAGACGGACGTGACGAAGGTCAACGACGCCGACGGCAACCCGATCCAGATCGCGACCGTGGTGGTCTGGCAGGTGGAGGACACCGCACAGGCGGTGTTCGAGGTGGACGACTTCTTGGAGTTCGTGGCCATCCAGGCCGAGACGGCGGTCCGGCACATCGCGGGCAGCTACCCGTACGACGCGCACGGCGACCCGCGGCTGTCGCTGCGTGACAACGCCGACGAGATCAACGAGCAGTTGTCGGCGGAGATCGCGGCGCGGGTGTCGTCGGCCGGCGTCAAGGTCATCGAGTCGCGCATCATCCACCTGGCCTACGCGCCGGAGATCGCTCACGCCATGCTCCGCCGCCAGCAGGCGGGCGCGATCGTGGCGGCCAGGCAGCGGATCGTCGACGGCGCGGTCGGCATGGTCGAGATGGCCCTGGAGAAGCTGGCCGAGCACGAGGTGGTCGAGCTGGACGAGGAGCGCAAGGCGGCCATGGTGAGCAACCTGCTCGTGGTGCTGGTCGGCGACCGCGACACCCAGCCCGTCGTCAACGCCGGCACGCTCTACCAGTAACCCGTGGAACGCAAGAAGATCCTGCTCCGGCTCGACCCGGTAGTGCACGACGCGCTCGCCAAGTGGGCCGCCGACGAGCTGCGCAGTACGAACTCCCAGATCGAGTTCCTGCTGCGCAGGGCGCTGGCCGAGGCGGGACGCCTGCCCGAGGGGGTGGGGCGGATACGCCCGCGCGGGCGCCCGCGCAAGACACCCGACGGCGAGAGCCGCGATGAGGAGGAACCACCCGATGCAGACGCCGGTGAGGCATCATGAGCCGCTGACCCGATCGGCCTTCCTGCTGGCCTTCGACCTGCGCAAGGACCGGCTGGTCCAGCACATGGAGCTGGGCCACCTACTGCGCGCCGCCGCGCTCGCCGAGCTGCTGCTCCAGGGCAGCCTGGCCGATGACGGGGGCAAGGCCAAGGCCGTGCGGCCGCCCGCCGGCCTCGCCCCCGCCTCGCTGCCCGCGGCCGTCTGGGAGGAGATCTCCACCTCTCCGCCGCGCTCCTGGCGGCGCTGGATCCGCAAGGACCACGCGAAGGCGGTCACGCTGGTCCGCGACGAGCTGGCCGCCGACCGGCTGATCCGGGTGGAGCGGCGGCGGGTGCTGCTGTTCCCGGTGGAGCGGGTCGTGCCGCGCCGTCCGTACGTCTCGCGCCGGCTCGCCGAACGGGTGAGCAGGGCCGTGCGCGGCGGCCGGCCGGTGAGCCGCGTCGAGCCCGACCTCCGGGTGCTCGCCGCGCTGGCGGCGGCGGCCCGCATCAGATCGGTCGTCGGGGACGGCGGTCCGCACGACGGCCGCGACCGCGTCGAACAACTCGCCAAGCCCGTCGAACCGATCGCCACCGCCCTCCGCAAGATCATCGACGCCATCAAGAGATCAGCCAGCGAAGGCTGACCCGCCCCGCCGGCCCCGCCCACCCGAGGACCGGGCCGCCACCGGGAGGGCGGCCTCCCGGCACACCTTCCACGAGACGCACGACGCTGCACCGGACGGCCCTCTCCGCAGACCTCCAGGAGGCCGTCCGACCGGGGCGGCCTCTTCACGCAGCTCCCGGCCCCGCACGACGACAGCGGCGATCGCCTCCCCGCGTACCTCCAGTGAGCACGACGACATCCCAGAGGGGGAGTCTCATGACCGTGTCCACGCAGGCGCCGGCCGTGCCGGCTGGCACTGTTTCCCGAGCGCTGGCGCCCGATCTCGCCAGGGGCGCGATGTTGCTGGCGATCGCGTTCGCGCACGCGCCGCTGTTCATCGACGGCACCAGCAAGAGCCCGCCCCTGGCCGGCGTCATCACCGACGTCTTCCACTTCCTGTTCGTCAACAACCACGCGCGGCCGCTGTTCGCGTTCCTGTTCGGCTACTCGCTGGTCCAGCTGCTCGACCGGCGGCTCGCGCGCGGCGCCGGCTGGGTGGGGGCGCGCAAGCTGCTGCGCCGCCGCGGCTGGTGGCTGGTGGTGTTCGGGCTGGCGCACACGGCGCTGCTGGTCCCGATCGACATCCTGGCCGGTTACGGCGTGACCGCCCTCATCCTGGTCCCCCTGCTGCGCCGCTCGGACAGGGCGCTGTTGTGGACGGCCGGGCTCACGCTGGTGCCCGCCACGCTGCTGACCGGGGCCGCCATGTGGCTGCCGATGTCGCAGGGCCGGCACACGTACGACGCGAGCAGCGTGGCCGTCGAGCCGGGCGGCTCCTACGCGGCCGGGCTCGTCGAGCGGGTCTCCGTGTGGCCGCTCGCGCTGATCATCGAGCTGCTCCTCGTGATCCCCGGCGTGGTGCTCGGCATGTGGGCGGCCCGCCGCCGCTTCCTCGACGAGCCGGAGCGGCACCGCCCGTTCCTGGTGCGCGTGGCCGTGCTCACCACCGTCGTGTCGATCGCCGGCTCACTGCCCGCCGCGCTCATGCACGCCGGCGTGTGGACCGATCCGTCCGGTGCGGCACTGTGGGCGGCGGTCCTGGCCCAGCCGCTCACCGGGTACGCCGGCGGCATCGGCATGGCGGCGATCGTCGCCCTCATCGCGATCAGGGCGGCGAAGCGGCGCGGCCGGTTCACCACCATGGTCGAGTCGCTCGGCCAGCGGTCGATGAGCATGTACCTGTTCCAGTCGGTCGCGTTCGTCCTGCTCTTCGCCCCGTACGCGCTGGGCCTCCAGGACGACCTGGGCAGGACGGGCGCCACGCTGGTCGGCGCGGCCACCTGGGCGCTGTCGCTGCTGCTGGCCGACGTGATGCGGCGGGCCGGTCACCGGGGCCCGGCCGAGCTGCTGCTGCGGCGCCTGGCCTACCGCTGAGCCGTCAGGGCTCCGGGCCGAGGTAGGCCAGCACCGCGGCCACCCGCCGATGCACGTCGCCGCTGTTCTCCAGGCCGAGCTTGGTGAAGATGGCGTTGACGTTCTTCTCCACCGACGAGATCGACAGGTGCAGGGCGCGGGCGATGGCGGCGTTCGTCCGGCCGTGGGCCATCTCGCGCAGCACGTCCCGCTCCCGCGCGGTCAGCTCCTCCTGCTGGCCGCGCACGTCGCGCCTGGCCAGCAGGCCCTCCACCACCTTGGGGTCGATGACGGAGCCGCCCGCGGCCACCGCCTGGATCGCGCCGAGCAGCTCGTCCAGGTCGCCGACGCGGTCCTTGAGCAGGTACGCGTACCCCTCGGTGCCGTGCTTGAACAGCTCGAACGCGAACAGGGCGTCCGAGAACTGCGACAGCACCACCACGCCCACCTCGGGGTGCGCGGCGCGGATGCGGTGGGCGGCGTCGATGCCCTCGAAGCCCTGCCGCCACTGCCCGCCGGGCATCCTGATGTCGGTGACGACGACGTGGGGGCGCAGGCGGCGTACGGCGTCGAGCAGCTCGTCGGCGTCACCGACCGCGCCGACGACGCTCACCTCGCCCGACAGCTCGAGCAGCCGCCTGGTGCCCTCGCGGACGAGGTAGTGGTCGTCGGCCACCACCGTGCGGATCTGCTCAGCCATCGACGGGCACCCATGCGTCCATCCGAGTCCCCTTCCCCGGTTCGCTGTCCACGGTCAGCCCGCCGCCGAGCGCGTCGAGGCGGTCGGCGAGGGTGGCGAGCCCTCTGCGAGCCGCCGTACGCGGGTCGAAACCCGCGCCGTCGTCGGCCACGATGGCGCGCAGGCGTCCGTCGTCCTGTGACAGGCGCACGTCGATGTGGCCGGGTTCAGCGTGTTTGAGTGCGTTGGCCACGCCCTCGCTGACCGTGAAGTACATGGCGCCCTCGACCTCGTCGGTGAAGCGGCGGGCGCGCAGCGGCGGCGGCGCGCTCACCGTCGTACGGACGGGCAGCCGCGAGCAGCGCTCCTCCACGGCCTCGACCAGCCCGCCCTGGCTGAGCGATGACGGGTGGATGCCGGCGGCCAGCTCGCGCAGGTCGTCGAGCGTCTGGCGGGCCTGTTCGCGCAGGTGGGTCAGCATGTCGGGGCCCGCGCCCGTGGCCCTGGCGAGTTCGAGCCCGGCGATGAGGGCGACGAGCTGCTGCTGCACGCCGTCGTGGATGTTGCGCTCGATGCGGCGCCGCTCGGCCTCCTGCGCGTTGACCAGGCGGGTGACGAGCCCGGCGCTCTGGATGGCGAGCCCGGCCGGCACGGCGAGCGCTTCGAGCAGGCGCCGGTCGGTACGCGTGAGCGGCCCGCCGTCCCTGGGCCCGCAGGCGATGCGGCCGAGATCGCCGGGCACGGGCAGCTCAAGGGCGGCCGGCCCGTCCTCCTCGCCGGCGACCACGCGGGTGCCGTCGGCGAGCGTGACGGCCGCCCACCTGAGGTCGAGCCCGGCGCGGATGGCGGCGGCGAGCCGACCGAGCTGCTCCACGGGCTCGGAGGTGCCGGCGAGCGCGGTGCCGAGGTCGGACAGCACCTCGTCCGCGGTCGGCCGCAGGTCGAACACGAGGTGCAGGCGCGAGCCCCTGATGCCGACGCGGACGTCGAGCAGCCGGTGCCGGAAGATCGCCACGGTGATCGCGGCGGGCAGCGCCCCGACGATCGCCAGCATCCCGACCATGATGACGGGCCAGGCCTGCTCGTGGGCGCCGAGCGAGCCGCCCAGGCCGAAGAAGAGCGCGACCACGCCGGCCAGGGTGGCGGCGGTGCCGCCGACGATCCACGCGTACTGGCCGCGCTCCCCTGGCGCGCTGCGCCGCCAGCGCACCACGAGCCCGCAGAACACGACCACCGCCATGATGATCACGACGAGCTGCCCGGCGGCCTGAACGAGCCCGACGGCGAGATCGAGCGGCGTCGTGGGGCCGCCCGGCGGGCCGTAGGGGTTCTCGGCCATCAGCACGGTGCCGGCGGTGTGCACGACGAGCGCGGCGGCGGAGATCCACGCCACCGGACGCCAGCGCCGCGAGGGCAGCCGGCCGTCGGGGAAGAGCAGCGGCACGAAGACCCAGGTCAGCGCGTAGAAGGGGGCGTAGAGGGCGGTGAGCGGGACGACGAGCAGGTCGGGTGCGCCGCGCGCGGCCAGGCCGACGCCGAGCCCGCCCAGCCCGAACAGCAGCGCGGCGGTCAGCAGCAGCGGGCCGTAGCGCAGCTCGGGCCGCCGCACGGTCAGCAGCCAGCCCAGCGCGGGCAGCGGCAGCGCGATCACGACGTAGACCCACTGCGTCGCCGGGGCGGGCAGCCCGCTCTCCAGGAGCGCGCCCGTGGTGGCGGTCGCGGCCGCGGTCAGCGCCGTCAGCCCGGCCAGCGGCCTCGAACTCATAGGCTCCCATCGTGGCGAGCGTGCGGGTGGGCGTCTATGAGGTTATCCGCATATTTCGTACGGCCACCCGCACCTGCCACGACGGTGGCTCACACGGTGGTCCCCGGCCGGGCGACGGCGATCGAATGGTGGTCACGTAGCCGACCCCCGAAGGAGGGTGCATGACCACCCGATCGAAGCCCGCCCGGTTCCTCGCCGCCGCCACGCTCGCGGCGACCATGGCGGTGACGACAACGGTGACGACAACGGTGACGACGACGCTGACGACGACGGCGGCTCACGGGAGCGCCGCCGTACCCGCCCAGGCCGCAGGCACCTCCGCGGCGGGCGCCGTCGCGGCGCCGGCGATCCCGGACACGCCGGCGGGCAAGCAGCTCGGCTGGGTGCTGGAGGCGGTGTCCCGGGCGCCGCTCCCCGAGGCCGAGCTGCGCGCGCACTTCACCGCCGGTTTCCTCGCGAGCATCCCGCCGGCCCAGCTCAACCAGGCGCTGACGACGTTCAAGGGCATGAAGCTGGAGCGGCTGACGTCCGCGCAGGACCGGCAGCTCGTGGCCCGCGTGCTGGTCGGCCGCACCCCGATCGACCTGGCGCTCACCGTCGACGGCGGCGGGCTGATCGACGGGCTGCGGTTCGGCGCGCCTGAGGTGCGCAACTGGAGCGAGGCGGACCGGCGGCTGCGCGCGATCGCGCCGCGCACCGGCTTCCTGGCGGCCGAGCTGACCGCCGGCGGCGGATGCCGCCCCGTGCACGCCATCGCCGCGGGCAAGCGCCTGCCGCTCGGGTCCATGATCAAGCTGTACGTGCTCGGCACGGTCGCCCAGCAGATCAAGAGCGGCCGGTTCGGCTGGGACACCGAGCTGACGATCACGCGGGAGCTGAAGAGCCTGCCGGGCGGCGAGCTGCAGGAGCGGCCCGACGGCAGCAAGGTCACCGTGCTTGAGGCGGCCAAGCTGATGATCTCGATCAGCGACAACACGGCCACCGACCTGCTGATCCACAAGGTGGGCCGCAAGGCGGTCGAGCGGACGCTGCGCTCCTGGGGCGTGCGCGACCGGCGCAACGAGCCGCTGCTGACCACCAGGGACCTGTTCGTGCTCAAGGGCGTGAAGTATCCGCGCCACGCCAGGAAGTATCTGGCGATGAGCGACGCGAAGCAGCGCTCCTACCTGGAGAAGGTGGTGGCCGGGCAGGACCTGTCGGCGTTCGAGCTGTACACGGCGCCGCGCGAGCTGGACACCGTGGAGTGGTTCGCCTCCCCCAAGGACATCTGCCGCGCCTACGCCGAGCTGGTGAAACTCGGCGACGAGCGCGTCGGGCAGGTCATGTCGATCAACGACGCCGGGCTCGGGCTGGACAAGAAGGCGTGGCCGACCGTGTGGTTCAAGGGCGGGTCCGAGCCCGGCCTGTCGGACCTGAGCTTCCTCGCGCGGACGGCCGGCGGGAAGACGTACGTGGTGGTGGCGATGGGGGCCGACGGGAAGGCCCCCATCAGCGAGGCGGCGACGCTCGACCAGGTGGCCGTGGCGCGCGGCGCCTTCACCCTCGCCAACGGCTCCTGACGCACCCAGAACGGCCGGGCGCCCCGCCCCGGACGGGCGCCCCGCCCCGGACGAGCGCCCCGCCCCGGACGAGCGCCCCGCCTCGGACGAGCGCCCCCACGGGCGAGCGTCGCTGCGGGCGAGCGTCGCTGCGGGCCTCCAGCGGCCAGGCGCCCGGCTCCGGGCGGGCGCCTGGTCTGGGTGGGCGCCTGGTCTGGGTGGGCGCCTGGTCCGGGCGGCTCTACTTCAGGGTCAGGCAGGCGACGCGGTCGCCGGCGGTGCCGACCTGGGGGCCGGACTTCTTGGTGGCCTTGGAGTGGATGACCAGGGAGCCCGGCAGCTTGGCACGTTCCAGCGCCCAGTCGTTGCGCGCGGCCGAGCGGCCCTGGCCCTCCTCGTTGGTGGTGAAGTCGAGCCACACCTCGCTCACCGGGTCGATCTGACCGGGGTGGTGCTGGTAGTGGGGGCCGGCGGCCTCCGGGTCGGTGCCGCACGGCTTGGCGTGCAGGTGGGCGCCGTACGTGCGGCGCGGCCGCAGCCCCTCGACCACGAGCGAGGTGCGGGTCTGCCCGCCGGACGACTCCACGGTGATGCTGGCCTGCGCCCCCTGGGGGGCGAGCTTGCGGTCGTAGACGATGGCCGCGGTGTCGTCCTTGGAGAACTCGCCCGCCGCGCTGAGGTTGATCGTCTCCTCGGGCGCGGTCTTGGCGTTCTGGACCGGCGCGGACGGCCCCGCGCACGACGTGATGGAAGCCGCCACAGTGGCGGTCGCCGCCAGGCTGAGCAGGAACGCGGACACACGCATGAGACCCCCCATGAATCCGAGCCCTTCCGGCACGCGGGCTCCGAGAGGCACCCACTCTAACGAGTGACCGGGCCGCTACGTATCGTCATTCCGCTGCAGCACCATGTTTTGCCACGATCTCGTCGATGTGTGCCGCCAGTGTGACGTCCTTGTCCGTCAGGCGGCCCGCCGAGTGGGTGGTGAGCGCCAGGTGCAGCGTGCGCCAGCGGATGTCGATGTCGGGGTGGTGGTCGAGCTCCTCGGCCCGTACCGCGATCTCGTCCACGATGCGGATCGCGGTCGGGAAGTCGGGCGCGGTGACCGTACACCTGATCTCCTCGCCCACGCGCTGCCAGGCCGGCACTCCGGCGAGCTTGCTCTCGATGTCCATGGCACCACCGTACGGCGGCGCCCCCGTGAGCGTCCGGAGGCGCCGTCGTGGTGTCAGCCGAAGTGCGCCCTGGTCTCCGCGAAGGCCTGGTCGGTGCCCTCCAGCGCGGCCGCCACGTCCTCCTCGGTGTGGGCGGCCGACAGGAACCAGTTGTGCCAGGGGTGCAGGTAGACGCCGTGCCGCAGGCAGGCGTCCGTCCAGTGCATGGCCACCGACAGGTCGGCGTCGCCGTCGAAGCTGAGCCACGGGATCGTCACGGGGCCGGTCTGGTTGATCGTGAACCCGTGGGACTTGGCCTGCGCGTACAGGCCCTCCCTGAGCTGGGTGCCGGCCCGCTCCATGGCGGCGATGCCGTCGGTGTCGCGCAGGGTCTCGATCGTGGCCTTGGCCGCCGCCATCGCCACCGCCGAGAACCAGAACGAGCCGGTCGAGTAGAGCTGCTGGGCCGCGCCGCGCAGCGCGTCGGTGCCGGTGACGGCGGCGATGGGGTAGCCGTTGGCCATCGCCTTCGACCAGGCGGTCAGGTCGGGACGCACGCCGTACGGCTCCCACGACCCGCGCAGGTCGATGCGGAACCCGGCGCGGACGTCGTCGATGACCAGCGCCGCGCCGATGCGGTCGGCCAGGGCCCGCGCGCCGCGCGCGAAGGCGGGCTCCACCAGCTCCTGGTCCTCGAACGAGTCGTGCTTGAAGGGCGTGACGATGATCGCCGCCACGTCGCCCTCGACGGTGGCGGCCGCGGCCTCCAGCGACTCCAGCGAGTTGTAGGCGAACTCGACGAGGTCGGCCCGCTCGTTCGGGGTGGTGCCGGCGGGCGACGGCGTGCACCACGGGTCGGCCCCGTGGTAGGCCCCGTGCGCCATCAGCACCTTCGTCCTGCCGGTCGCGGCCCGCGCGACCATGAGGGCCTGGGTGGTGGCGTCGGTGCCGTTCTTGGAGAACATCGCCCAGTCTGCGCTGGGGATGGTGTCCACCAGCAGCTCGGCCAGCTCCACCATGATCGCGCCAGGCCCGTTGAGGCAGTCGCCGAGCGCGGCCTGCCGGGCGGCGGCCTCCTCGACGCGCGGGTGGTGGTGGCCCAGCACGACCGGGCCCCAGCTGCACATGAAGTCGATGTACTCGCGGCCGTTCGCGTCCCACTGGCGGCAGCCCTGACCGCGCTCGAAGAACTGCGGGAAGCCGGGGGCGAACAGGGCGGCGTTGAGGTGGCCGTACATGCCGCCCGGGACGACCTTGAGTGCGCGCTGACGAAGCTCTGCGTCGGTCATGGAGTGAATCCTCAAGGAAGGAGACGCCCTTTACAGGAGGGCGAGGGTGGAGTCGAGATCGGTCAGCCCGGCGTCGGAGCCGAGGCCGGTGGCGACGCGGGCGGCCGCGGCGGTGCCCCAGCGGGCGGCGGTCAGGACGTCGCGGTCGTGGAGCAGCCCGGTCAGGAACCCGGCGCAGTACGCGTCACCGCACCCGGTCGTGTCGGCCACCTCCGTCTTGAGCGCCGGCACCCGCTCCTCGCCGTCCGCCGTGACGACGAGGCTGCCCGCCTCCCCTTGGGTGACGAGCACGCCACGGGGGCCGTCCGCGAGCAATGCCCGCGCGGCGGACGTCACGTCGGGTTCGCCGGTCATGAGCAGGGCCTGCGACTCGTTGGGCAGGACGTAGTCCACGTGCGGCAGGAACGCCCTGGCCATGCCCAGCAGGTCGGGCATCTCCGACAGCAGGTCCATCGTGACGATGGTGCCGGCCGCGCGCAGCTCGTCGAGCAGGGCGAAGAAGGCGGGGTCGCCGAGGCCGAACGTGACGTCCATGCCGCCCAGGTGCACGGCCCTGGCGCGGCGCAGCACGGCCACGTCGAGGTCGGCGTAGGCGACGGTGAGGTTGGCGCCCGGCACATGGAAGCTGGGGCGGCCGCCGTCCGGCCTGATGGGCAGGATCGAGGCCGCCGTGCGCTCCCCTGCCCTGCGGGCCAGCGCGGAGGTGTCGACGCCGCGCTTGGCCAGCACCATGAGCAGGAAGTCGGCGAGCTCGTCGTCGCCGACCGCTCCCATGGTGACCACGTCGTTGCCCAGCTTGACCAGATCGACCGCGGTGCCCGCGGCCGCGCCCGCAGCGGTCAGGCGGATCTGGTCGACCAGCACGGTGTCCTGGCCCTCGGGGATGTGATCGACGGGCCTGGCGAGGATGTCGACGATGTGGACGCCGACGGTGACGACGGTCATAGTCTAAATAGACAGACGTCCGAATAAAAAGTCAACGGAGGGGCCGATGCCAAAGATCGTCGATCACGACGAGCGCAGGCGCGAGGTCATGTCAGCGGCGCGCCGGGTGATCGTCAGGGACGGCATCGACGCCGCCACCACCCGCGCCATCGCCAAGGAGGCGGGCTACTCCAACGGGGTGCTCGCCCACTACTTCGCCGACAAGGACGAGATCCTGCTCTCCGCGCTGCGGCAGTCGCACGAGCGCATCCGCACCCGCCTGACCGCCAAGGTCGAGGAGGCCTCCGGGCCGCTGGCCGCCCTGCGCGAACTGCTCCTCGACAACCTGCCCCTGGACGCCGACCGCGCCCAGGAGACCCGCCTGGAGGTCAGCTTCTGGAGCCGCAGCCTCGCCACCGAAGAGCTGGCCGAGGTCCAGCGCGCAGAGGCGAGCGACCTACGAGCCGCCGTCCGCGCCCTGCTCGACCGCGCCCATGAGGCCGGCGAGCTGCGCCACGGCGCCCCCAGCACCCCCAAGGACCCCAGCACATCCGACGAGCTCGACGACCTCGCTGAGGAGTTGCTGGCGCTGGTCGATGGGTTGAGTTTGCATCTGCTGCTCTATCCCGGGCGGTTGAGCCGGGAGCGGGCTGAGCGGATCATGCTGGGCGCGATCGAGCGCCTGTGATGGACTACATTCCCGGCATATGACCTTTCGCGAGCAATTGTGCGAGTACGGCCGCCGCGCCGTAGAGCTGGGCCTGGTCATCGGCACGTCCGGGAACCTCAGCGTGCGCGAGGGCGACCGGATCGCGGTGACCCCGTCGGGCGTCGCGCTCGACCGGCTGACCCCCGAGATGTGCCCGATCGTGGACCCGGCGGGCCGGCTCGTCGAGGGCGACCTGCAGCCGTCCAGCGAGACCCCCATGCACCTGGCCATCTACGAGACCACCGACGCGCGGGCCGTGGTGCACACGCACTCGGTCTTCGGCACGGTGGTGGCCACGACCATGACCGAGCTGCCGCCGGTGCACTACAACACGCTGCTGCTCGGCGGGGTGGTCAGGGTGGCGCCGTACGCCACGTACGGCACTCCCGAGCTGGCCGCGAACGTGCGCGCCGCCTTGGAGGGCAGGCGGGCCGCCCTGATGGCCAACCACGGCGGGGTGAGCATCGGGGCGACGCTGGAGGAGGCGTTCGAGGCCACGCGGGTGCTGGAGTGGCTGTGCGAGGTGTACGTGCGCGCGTCCGGCGTCGGCAAGCCGGCCGTCCTGACGGACGAGCAGCTCACCGCCGTGGTCGAACGCGCGCTCAACCCGCCCGAGTTCCCCCGGGCCTGAGCGGCGTCACACCAGCGCGACCTGCTCGGCGAGGCCGAGCGGGAGCCCGCCCGAGCCCGCGATGCGGTCGTGGAACTCCTTCAGGGTGCCGCGGAACGACTCCCGGATGCGGTCGATCTCGATGGCGCCCGTCAGGTAGGAGGGGGCCTGCGTCGGCCAGGCGCAGTAGCGGTTGACCTCGCCCTGCGCGGTGCCGGGCGACAGCGACGACTTGGTCGACATGAAGCTCTCCGCCTCCTCGATCGACATCTCCTCGCAGTGCAGCGCGGTGTCCACGATGATGCGGGCGGCCCGGAACATCCGGAAGTCGAGGTGCGCGAGCAGGGTGGCCGGGGTGTCGAAGTAGCCGTGCTCCTGCAGCAGCTTCTCGACGTAGAGGGCCCAGCCCTCGGTGAAGTACGGCGTCCTGAAGACCTTCCTGACCGTACGCGGGTTCTCCGCGATGTACGACAGGTGCCAGTGGTGCCCCGGGTACGCCTCGTGCACCGCGATCGACGGCATCTGGGCGTGCGCGTTGGTCCGCAGCCGCTGGCGTACCTGATCGGGGGTGAAGTCGTCCGGCGTGAACGGCACGAAGAAGACGCCCTGCCGCGAGGAGCTGAGCGGCGGCGGCGCCATGTAGTGGGCCACGGACAGCACCGGGCGGTTGTACTCGGCGGACGGCAGCACCAGGCACTCCTCGCCGTCGGCGAAGGTGACCAGGTCGTGCTCGCGGACGAACGCCTGGGCGCGCCTGGTCTCGGCCTCGTACTCGGCGCGCATCTCGTCGAGCGTGGCCGGGTGGTCGTCCATGAGGAACTCCATGGCGGCCCGCCAGTCGCGGCTCCCGTTGACCTGGACCGCGACCTCCTGCATGCGGGCGTCCAGCTCGGCCCAGGCGGCCCTGCCCTTCTCGTGCAGTTCGGCGGCGCCGTAGCCGAGCATCTCGCGCTCGCGCAGCAGCGTGGTGTAGAGCCGCTCCCCCATGCGCCAGGTGCCGCCGCACTCGAAGGTCTCGAGGAAGGTGACCAGCTCGTCGAAGGCGCGCGCGGCCGGCTCGGCGGCCTCGGCCAGGCGGGCGCGCAGGTCGGGGTCCTCGACCATGGACGGGATCGTGCGGGTGAGGAAGTTCCGGCCGGTACGCGCCTGCCCGAGCCCCCGCTTGACCAGCAGCGGGGCGGCCAGGTCGGGGTCGAGGTTGGCGCGGCAGGCGGCGAGCACGCCGGGCACCTCGGCCAGCCGCGACAGCGCGGCGCTCACCAGCTCGGGCTCGGGCTTGAGCCGGTGCTGGAAGGGGGCGTACATGGAGGTGAAGATCGTGCCGAGGTAGACGCTCGGGTCGCGGCGCCACTCGGGCCAGGCGGCCTCCGCGATGGCGCCTCTGAGCTGCGACAGGACGAGGTCCCTGTCGATCGCGTCGTCCAGGGTGGAGGCTTCTCGGGCCGAGAGGCGTTCGAGCCAGCGGACCTGCTCGCGCTCGCGGTTGTGCCAGGCGTCAGCGGTCCAGTCGCCGAGTGTGTGATCGTAGCCGTCGGCTCCCAGCGTGGCGGCGACGATCGGATGGTCGGAGAAGTACCACTTGAGAAACTCGTCCACCGATGCACCATATCCTGAGCAAATGCCCCTCCAGATCACTGGCGCGCTAGGTGACCCTGACCTGATCCGCCTCCCCTGGGAAGTCCCGCTGCAGGACTGGCCGCAGCACCATCTGGTCGATCTGCCGCGCGGCATCTCGCGGCACGTGGTCCGCTTCGCCCGGCTCTCCGGCAAGGTGTACGCGATCAAGGAGATCAGCGAGCGGTACGCCAAGCGGGAGTACCAGCTGCTGTGGGACCTGGCCAGGCTGGACGCGCCCGCCGTCGAACCCGTCGCGTACGTCACCGGCCGTGAGGACGGCCTCGACGCCGCGCTCATCACCCGCCACCTGCAGTTCTCGCTGCCCTACCGCGCGGTCATGTCGGGCACCCTGCGCCCCGACACGCTCACCCGCCTGCTCGACGCGCTGGCCGTGCTGTTGGTGCGGCTGCATCTCAACGGCTTCTACTGGGGTGACTGCTCGCTGTCGAACACGCTGTTCAGGCGGGACGCGGGCGCGTTCGCGGCGTACCTGGTGGACGCCGAGACCGGCGAGATGCACCCGATGATCAGCGAGGGTCAGCGGCTCGGCGACATCGACACCGCGCACACCAACATCTTCGGCGAGATGCTCGACCTGGAGGCCGGCGGGCTGCTGCACCCGTCGATCGACCCCATGGAGACCGCCGAGGACATCGTGGCCCGCTACCACCGCCTCTGGAACGAGATCAACGAGAGCGAGATCATCGAGGAGGTCGACTGGCACCGCGTGGAGCAGCGCATCAGGCGGCTCAACCTGCTGGGCTTCGACGTCGCCGAGATGATGGTGCGGCGCAAGGTCGGCACAGGCCGGCTCATCGTGCGTCCCAAGGTCGTGGACGCCGGGCACCACCAGCGGCGGCTGCTCAGGCTGACCGGCCTCGACGTCGAGGAGAACCAGGCCAGGCGGCTGCTCAACGACCTCGACGGCTTCCGGGTGGCCAAGGGCCTGCGCCACGAGGACGAGGCCATCGTGGCGCACCGGTGGCTGGCCGAGGTGTTCCAGCCGACGGTCGAGGCGATCCCGGCCGAGCTGCGCGGCAAGCTGGAGCCCGCGCAGCTCTTCCACGAGATCCTCGACCACCGGTGGTACCTGTCGGAGCAGGCCGGCGCCGATGTCGGGCTGGCCAAGGCGGTGGATTCGTACGTGGACAACATCCTCGTGCACAAGCCCGACGAGCGGGCGCTGCTACCGAAGGACGCTGATCAGTGAGCCCGATCAGTAGGCCCGATCAGTAGGCCACGCAGATGCGCTTGCGCACGTTGGCGTTCTTCTCCAGCTCGTCGGCGATCGCGACCGCGTAGTCCTCTGCGCTGATGAAGCTGCGGCCCTGCTCGTCGCTGAGCAGGGTGTCGCCGCCCACCCTGAACACGCCGGTGCGCTCCCCCGGCGCGATCTCCGCCGCCGGGGAGACGAACGTCCAGTCGAGGTCGTCGACCTCGCGGTAGAAGCGCAGCAGGGCCCGCCCGGCCAGCGCCTCCTTCTTGTAGAGCTCGGGGAACTCGGGCGTGTCCACGAGGTCCTGACCGGGGGCCACCTGGAGGCTGCCGGCGCCGCCGACCACGATCAGCCGGCGCACCCCTGCCGCGCGCAGGCCGTCGATGAGCGCCGTGTTGGCCTCGATGAACGGCGGCTCGGGCTCGGTGCCGTCGCGCGGCGGGGCGATGGCGGAGACGACGGCGTCGTGGCCGGGGGCCAGGGTGGCGGTGTCGCGGACGTCGCCCTTGACGGGGCCGCCGCTGCGGCTGACGCCGGTCACCTCGTGGCCGCGGTCACGGAGCTCGGCGGCGATGCGCTGCCCGACCATGCCGGTCGCGCCAAAGACAAGGATCTTCATACGGCCAAGAGTATCCATCGGGTACTGGTTACTTCATCGTGCTATAAGTACCTCATGGATACTGGCGACGTCTTCGATCCCGACTGCCCGACCCGGGTGGTCCTCGACCGGATCGGCGACAAGTGGTCGGCCCTCGTGCTGCTCTGCCTCATCGGGGGGCCGATGCGGTTCACCCAGCTCAGGGCGCGGATCGGCGGGGTCACACCCAAGGTGCTGACCCAGACGTTGCGGGCGATGGAGCAGGACGGGCTGCTGACGCGCGAGGTGTTCGCGGAGGTGCCGCCGCGGGTCGAGTACACGCTGACCGGCCTCGGGCGCTCGCTGCACGGGCCGATCTCGGTGGTGGCCGAGTGGGCGGAGGACAACGTCCACGAGATCATGCGCTGCCGCGAGAAGCACGCGCGGCTCTGATCGGCCCCAGCGGGCCGACCAGAGCCGGAGGGTTCAGGACGCGGTCAGCTTGGTGATCTCGGCGACGATGTCGGGCCACAGCGCCTTCGGCAGGTCATGCCCCATCCCCGGATACGTCACCAGCCGCGCCCCCGGCACCGCCTCCGCCGTCGCCCGGCCGCCGGCCGCCGGGATCAGCGGGTCGGCCTCGCCGTGGATCACCAGCGTGGAGGCGCGGACGCCGGCCAGCGCCTGCGTACGGTCGCCCGACGCCCTGATCGCCGCGAACTGCCGGGCCGTGCCCGCCGGATCGAAGCAGCGGTCGTAGGCCAGGCCGGCCCGTTCCCTGATGGCCTCCTCGTCCAGCTCGTAGCCCGGTGAGCCGATCGTCGACCAGGTCACCACCGACTGGTCGAGCACGCCGGCGCGGTCGGCCGGCGGCGGCGTCATGAGCGCGGTCATCGCCTCGGGGGTGGGCGGGGCGACGTCGGGTCCCGGCGTGGACATGATGGAGGTCAGGGTCAGCACCCGCTCGGGGTGCTCGATGGCCAATGTCTGGGCGATCATGCCGCCCATCGAGGCGCCCACGACGTGCGCGGACGGCCAGCCGATGGCGTCCATGAACGCGGCGGTGTCGGCGGCCATGTCCGTCAGCGAATACGGCGCGGGCGCCCCCGGCTGGGGGACGCCCGCGTCGTGGATGTGCGTGGACAGTCCCGCGTCGCGGTTGTCGAACCGTACGACGTGGTGTCCCTGCTCCGCGAGGAGCCGGCAGAACCCTTCGTCCCACTGGATGAGCTGGGCGCCGAGCCCCATGATCAGGAGGAGCGGCCGCCCTGTGGGTGCGCCGAAGCTGTCATAGGCGATCTCAATGCCGTTTGCGGCTACACGGGTCGTCACGCAGGCCAGAATGTCATTCTGGTACACGTGGCGTAAAGCCGTCAGCGGGCGGCCGGTACGGCGATGCCACCGGCCTGGGAGTCCTGCTCCTGGTCGGCGGGCGGGGGCGCCGGGTTCCTGTCACGCCTGGACCAGGCGCCGGTCGAGAACGGGACCGGGTGGTTCTTCTTGCCCACGCCGTCGCCCCACTTGGTGATGACGTACTCGACCTCGATGTGGCCCTGGCCGCCGACGCCGTCCACACCGAGCGTGCTGGAGTTGAACCTGCCGCCGGTCAGCTCGGCGAACGTCTTGGCGTCGAGATCGAGCATGATGCCGCGGTTGGAGGGCTCGCCCGGCCCGCGGTCACCGACGAAGAAGGGCGCCTTCTTGCCCTTGTAGACCACGTAACCCTCGGTCATCAGCGGCCAGCTCGGGCTGGCCGCCAGACCCTTCTGCATGGGCTTGCCGCTGGCCGGCAGCCCGGTGTCACCGGCCCGGCCGGAGGCGTCGTCCCAGAAGTACGAGGCCGTGGTCGAGCCCTTGAGCAGGATCTTCCTGTCTTTGTCGGGGGTGTCGGCGTGCGCGGCCGTACTGGCGCAGGTCAGCATGCCGACGCAGCAGGCGGTCAGCGTGGCGAGGGAACGCAGGCTGAAACGAGCAGACATGAAGCAGCAAACCCTTCACGAGGGGACGGGGGAGTTGCGCTCGGGCGCGAGGGGATGGGGGCGCGGCGGGGCGGGGGACCCCGCGGCGCTACGCGGAGCGCAAATGACGAGCCTGGGGAAGGGGGCCGCTCAGCGGGCGGCCGTCAAAGAGCGGTCTGGGGGTACGACGCGCTGGAACATGTAATACGTGATCCTCTCCATCACGCCTACCGGGTTAGCTGACGGGTTCGGGCGGTGGAGTTGCCCTACCGGCCGCGCGGGCCGGATTCACCCCGAATGCGGGTGGTTCCCCGGTTCCCGAATGGTTCGGGATTCGGCGCCAGCCGGTCGTCCGTCTTGGGTAAGGACTAGGTCACCGGCTGGTAATGGCGAACACTCTAACGACGGGATCGGACACCCGCAAACGTTTCACCACGAATCGGACAAAGATCTACCTTCAGCGGGAATGCATACAAAAAGGGGGCACGGCATGCCGTGCCCCCTGAGGATTCAGTCCTCAGCCGCCGCTCTTGCGCCTGAACGATCTCTTATTGGCAGCCGGACCGTGCGCCCCGTGAATCTTCGATGGGTCGACGCCCCTGCCACCCGCGCCCGAGCCCGCCTGCTGGCTGCGCTTGCGCTCCAGCGCTTCGCGGAACTTGCGCTTCATCTCGTCCTCGGGAGTTTCGCTGACTTCCGGCTCCGGTGTATCCGCCATGAGGACCTCCATGGTGTTGGGGACACTCAAAGCTTCGCACGCCCCCGCTCATGACGCGAAACCGGCCTCCACCGTGTCTTCAGGCCGCCGCGGCGGCCGGTCCGCCGGCTCTGCCGGGTCCGCGAGCCGCCTGTCGGGCAGCGCCACCAGCGCGACCAGGGCGATCACCGCGCCCGCCACCCCGAGCGACGGCACGACCAGCGCGGCTGCGGAGGCGTGCGCGGCTGCGGCACCCGCCCCGGGTACGCTCGCGGCGAACTCCGCCGTGTAGAGCGTGCCGCCGACGGCCAGCGCCACCGAGCCGCCGATCTGCCGGAAGAAGGCCAGGTTCGCCGAGGCGACGCCGAGGTGGCGCGGCTCCACCGACTGCTGCGCGGCCACCGTCAGCCCGGACAGCATCGGCCCCATGCCGAGCCCCAGCGGCAGCATCCACAGCGCGACCGCGAGGCCGGGGCTGTCCACCGCCAGGTTGAGGCAGAGCAGCGCGCCCGCGACCAGCAGGAACGGCGAGACGAGCAGCCACGGCTTGTACCGCCCGGTCCGCGACATCAGCGCGCCCATGAGCACGCTGCCGGCGACCATGCCCAGCGTCAGCGGGTAGATCCGCAGCCCCGACTCGGTGGCGGCCACGCCCAGCGCCTCCTGGAAGTAGCGGGGCAGGAAGACGACACCCGCGTACATGCAGAAGGCCGTGACGAACGAGGTGAGGTTGACCAGCGTGTACGACCGGTTGGCGAACAGCTCCATCGGCATGATCGGGCTGGCCGCGCGCCGCTCGACCGCCACGAAGACGGCCAGCAGCACCAGCGCCAGCAGGATCGGCCCCGCCACGGCCACGTCGGTCCAGGTGTGACCGTCGAGCCCCTTCTCGGTCAGGCCGAGCAGCAGGGACGTGACGGCCACGGTGAATACCGCGATGCCGGCGTAGTCGGGCCTGCCGCCGCCGGTGCCGGGCCGGCGCGGCAGCCGCAGCACGATGATCGCGATCAGCACGAGGCCGATCGGCACGTTCACGTAGAACGCCCAGCGCCAGCTCGCGTGGTCGGTGAACAGCCCGCCCAGGAACGGCCCCGCCAGGAACGACAGCCCCATCACGCCCCCGAGCGCCCCCTGCACGCGGGCCCCGCCCGAGCCGGGCGGGAACATCTCCATGACCAGCGCGATCGACAGCGGCAGCAGCGCGCCCGCGCCGAGCCCCTGGAGGGCGCGGAAGGCGATGAGCTGCGTCATGTCCTGCGCCGCCCCGGACAGCGCCGAGCCGATGAGGAACACCGCCATGCCGATCAGCAGCAGCGGCTTCCTGCCGTGCTGGTCGGACAGCCGCCCGTAGAGCGGCACGGTGACCGTGGAGGTCAGCAGGTAGGCGGTCACCGCCCACGTGTAGAGCGGGCCGCCGCCCAGCTCCGCCACGATGCGCGGCAGCGCGGTGCCCACGATCGTCTGGTCGAGCATCGCCAGGAACATGCCGCCGAGCACGGCGAGCAGGACGACGACGCCACCCTTTTTGTCAGCTCTCACAGGTGAAGAGTGATATGTAACTTCTGACATGTCAAGTCTTCGATATGCTGGCCACCATGTCCCTACGGATCGCGCTGCTCGGGCTGCTCTCGGCCGTGGGCCCGGCCAGCGGCTACGACCTGGCCAAGACGTTCGACCAATCGCTCAACCACGTCTGGCAGGCCGGGCACACGCAGATCTATCCCGAGCTGGTGAAGATGACCGCCGACGGGCTCGTGGAGGTCGAGTCGGAGGGCGCGAGGGGCCGCAAGATCTACCGCATCACGCCCGATGGCCGCCGCGAGCTGGGCGGGTGGATGGAGGAGCACGACGCCGCGATGACCGTGCGCAGCGAGGTCGCGCTCCAGGCGTTCCTGCTGCACCTGGTGGACCGCGACCAGGCCGTCGCCGTGCTCGAGCGCATCAGGGCCCGCTACGTGGCGCGGCTGGAGAAACTGGAGTCGTTGCGGCCCGGCGAGTTCGGCCACCACGCCCACACCCTCGGCCTCGCCATGGCCCGCACCGGCCTCCAGTGGGCCGACGACACCCTCGCCGACCTCAGGCGTCCCGTCACCTGATCCAGCCGCGCCCGGCGGCCATGACGCCGGCCGCGGCCTGGTCACCACCCTGGTCCACGTCGTGCGAGGGGCCGTGCTCGCTCGGCGTCACCGTCCTCGGCGGGCACCTGCCCCGCGACCTGCCGCTCTCCCCCGTCGTGGACGTCATCCGCCTCGGCCACTCGTTGTCAGGCGGTGAAGGCCAGGAGGCGGAAGATCGGGTCGGGGGCTTCGGACGTGCTCTGGCCGTGGCCGGTGAAGCGGGTCTCACCACACGGCCGCAGCCCGTGCCGGGCCGCCGCCTCGATCACCGTGGCGGCCCCGTCGGCGGGCCGCCGGTCGACGGGCATGCTCGCGTCATGGGCGGCGCGTTTGTCGACGGTGGTGACGTACACGCCGCCGGGGCGGAGGACGCGGGCGGCCTCGGCGATCACCGGGCGGGCGTCGTCGAGCAGGTGCAGCAGCCAGATCGTGGTGACCGCCGCCACCGACCGATCCCGTACGGGCAGCAGGCGGCCGTCGCCCAGCACCACCGGCACCCGGCCGGCGGCGAGGCGGGCCATCCCGGTGGAGGCGTCCACCCCGAGTACCCGCAGCCCGGCCCCGGCCAGCTCACGCGTCACCAGCCCGGTGCCGCAGGCGACGTCGAGCAGGGTGCCGCCGCCGGGCAACGAGCCGGGCAACGAGCCGGGCAACAACTCGCGCACCGCCCGCGCGGCCGCCCGCGCGCGGGGCAGGCCGCCGCGCGTCTCGTCGTAGCGGGCGGCCTCCCGGTCGTAGTCGAGCACGCGTCAAGTATCGCGGCGCTAACGCCGATTCGGTAAAAATGCCCGGTTCTCTTCCTGGTGTTGCGTTGGAGCGGCTCAGGAAATATGTCCTGCGATGAGTGTTTTCGGTCGTGATTTGGCGATGGACCTCGGAGCCGCAAGCACGCGCATCTACGCCAAGCGCAAGGGCATCGTGCTCGATGAGCCCTCGGCGGTGATGTGCGACGGCCGCACCGGGAAGGTCATCGGCTACGGCGCGGAAGCCGCCGCCCTCGGGGGCGGCGGCCGTACGTGCTGGCCGGTACGCGGCGGGCTGCCCGCCGACACCGAGCTGGCCCGGCGCATGATCCGGCACTTCCTGCGCAAGGTGCACTGGCACCCCTACTCCCGCCCGCGCGTCGTCATGGCGCTGCCCGGCGACTCGACGCCGATCGACCGGGCGGCACTGCGCGACATCGCGTACGAGGCGGAGGCCAGGATCGCCCGGCTGGTGCCGCACGCGGTGGCGGCGGCGCTCGGCGCGGGCCTGGAGCTGTCGGACTGCACGGGGCACATGGTGATCGACATCGGCCGCGACAGCGCACGCATCGCCGTGCTGTCGGGCGAGTCGGTGGTGGCGTCGGGCTCGGTCCCGTACGGGGGGCTGGCGGTCAACCGGGCGATCGCCAGGTTCGTCGAGCGGGAGCACGGCCTGCTGCTCGACGACGACGAGGCGGAGTCGGCCAAGCGCCGGTCCTCGGGCACGAACCCCGAGGTCACCGTGCGGGCCAGGGACCCGGAGACCGGGCGCGAGCACGACCTCGTGTTGCCCGTACAGAAGATCTTCGAGGCCACCGAGCCGTCGTTCGAGTCGATCGCGCGCACGGCGGTGGAGACCGTCGAGCGCTGCCCGGCCGAGCTGGCCGCCGACCTCGGCGTGCGCGGCGCGGTCGTGGTGGGCGGCGGCGCGCTGCTGCGCGGCCTCGGCCGGTGCCTGCGCGGGGCCCTGTGCATGCCGGTACGCCGCGCGGACCGCCCGCTGGAGGCCGTGGCGCTCGGGCTGGGCCGCTGCGTGGACGAGCTGGGGCTGATCGGGAGGTTCCGCAGCCGCAGGTGAGCGACCCCCCGTTCCGACAGGAGGTAGGCCATGACCGTCCGCGGCATCGATCACGTCGGGGTCACCGTGCCCGACCTGGAAGCGGCCACCGCGTTCTTCGTCCGGGCGTTCGGCGCCGAGGTGCTCTTCGACACCCTTCCGCGCGAGCGGGGACCCAAGGGCGGCTGGGCGACCGAGCGGCGCCTCGGCGTGCCGCAGGGCACGGCCGAGGTGGCGGTCCGCATGCTGCGCCTGCCGGGCGGGCCCGGCATCGAGCTGTTCGAGTTCAGCGGGCCCCGGCAGGGCGGGCCCGTGGTGCCGTGTGACCTGGGGTGGCAGCACGTCGCGGTGTACGTGGACGACCTGGACGAGGCGCTGCGGCTGGTCACCGAGGCGGGCGGGACGGCGCTGTCGGAGCCGGTGCCGTTGCCGGGTCCCGAGGCGGGCCCGCACAACCGGTTCGTCTACTGCCGGACGCCCTGGGGTGCGACGGTGGAGCTGGTCACGTATCCGAATCCGCAGGCGTACGAGAAGGAGACGGACCTGCGCCGCTGGCGTCCTTAGCGCTCGTCGATGATCTCTCCCTCCTCACTCGTCGGGTCCTTGACCAGGGCGAACGCCGGTCCTGCCTCGGGCAGGTCGTGGGCGACCGCGACCACCGCCTCCAGGGCGGCCTGGGACTCCCAGACCCAGGAGTCGACCCAGGTGCGCTCGTCGGGCCGCATGAGCCGAGTCTCGGACAGGCCGGGGAAGCGGGCGCGTACGGCGCTGATGAGGTCGGCGCGCCTGGCGAGGATCTGGTCGGCGTCGGCGGGGTCGGCGGTGAAGCGGACGATGCGGAGCACGGACATGGTTGGAGTCCTTCGCTAGAGTTGACTTCTAGTGACTAAACTAGAGTTAAACTTCAGCGAATGAGCGATGTCAAGAGGGCGGGCAAACGCGCCCAGAAGGCCAGAGAGACCAGGGCGCGCATCTTGCGGGCCGCCGGCGAGCTGTTCGTCCAGGACGGCTACGGCGCCACCAACCTGCAGGACGTCGCCACCAGGGCGGGGGTGGCCGTCCAGACCATCTACTTCGTCTTCGGCAACAAGCGCACGCTGCTCAAAGAGCTGGTCGACGTCACGATCGCGGGCGACGACGAGCCGGTGGCGACCATGGACAGGCCCTGGTTCAAGGAGGCACTGGCCGCCCCGACGGCCGCCGGGCACCTGCGGGCGCTCGTCCACGGGTCGTCCGCCGTGCTCGCCAGGGTCGCGCCGATCATGAAGGTGCTCGACACCGCCGTCACCATGGACCCCGAGGTCGCGGCGGAGTGGACGCAGGACACCGACCCCCGTCACGTCGTGCACACCGCCGCCGCGCGGAGCCTGATGGCCAAGCCGGGCGCCCGCGCCGACGTGCCGCCCGAGCAGGCCGCCGACGTGCTGTACGGGCTGCTCAGCCCCGAGCTCTACCTGCTGCTCGCGGGGGCGCGGGGCTGGCCGCACGAGCGGTTCGAGGAGTGGGTGCACGACACGCTGGCGGCCCAGCTCCTCGACCGCTGAAACCCCCTCGATCGCCGCGAAGGTCCTCGATATGGTCGAAGGGTGCGCTCCGGCCGTCACGCCCTTTCCGCGGTGCTCATCTGCGCCGCGGCGATGACGGCCTGCACCGTGGGCTGCACGGCGGCCTCTGATCTGCCCTCTTTCGAAGAGGCGTCGCGGCAGCTCGACCACGACGCCGACACCCTCCTCGGCGCCGGCCTCAGCGGGCCGGCGGTGCGCCTGCTCGACGACGAGACGTGTGTGCCCGGGCAAGTGCGGCACGCGGTCCGCGCCGAGGGCGACCTCGCCGGCCCCTCCGACGGGCTGCTCGCCCGCCTGGACGCGCTGGGCTACGACCGCGTCGCCGACGACGCCGATCTGCGTGACGACGCCGAGGACGTCGCGGTCTTCCGCAACCCGCGCACCCAGGTGACGTTCGAGCTGACCCTGCGCCCCGAGGACGGCGACGGCGTCCGCGTGATCGGCAGGACCGTCTGCTACGCGACCGGCTGACGCCAGGCGCGCGCCGAAGCCTCCGTCCGGCCCCGGACGAGCATCACGGGCTCGCCGACGTCTCCCGCCGGCACCCGGCGCACGTCACGGGGTCGCCAGTGCCTCCGTCGGGGACAGGCGGGAGGCGCGTACGGCCGGGTAGAGGCCGGCGGCGGCGCCGATGGCGAGAGTCGCGGCCAGCCCGCCCGCCGTCGCCCAGGCGGGCACGACCGACGGCCAGCCGCTGTAGAGCGCGTACGCCGTCGTCACCCCCGTCCCGAGCAGCACGCCGCCGATCCCGCCCAGCGCCGACAGCAGCAGCGACTCGGCCAGGAACTGGGTGCGGACCTGCCCCCTGGTCGCGCCGAGCGAGCGGCGCAGCCCGATCTCGGCCCGGCGCTCCAGCACGGAGATGACCATCGTGTTGGCCACGCCGACCCCGCCCACGAGCAGCGCCACCGCCCCGACGCCCAGCAGCAGCCCGGCGAACGCCTGGCTGGTCGCCTGCTTGGCGGCGAGCGCGTCGGACGGGCGGGAGACGTCCACCTCGTTGGGCGCCTGCGGGTTGGCGGTGGCGCCGAGCACCTCGCGTACGGCCTCCAGCCGCGCCTCGTCGGAGCGGGTGTAGAGGGTGGTCGGATGCCCGTCGAAGCCCAGCCGCCCCTCGGCCACCGGCCACCCGACCAGCACGCCGCTGTCGAGGTCGGGGGCCAGTGCCACCGGCTCCAGCACTCCGACCACGGTGAACCTGACGCCGCCCACCACGATCTGGGTGTCCTGGCCGGGCGCGCCGATGCCGAGCCGCCGCGCGGCATCCGCGCCGACGACGGCGGCCGGGTAGCGCTCGGTGGCCGCGTTCAGCCAGGTGCCGCCGCTCAGCGTGGCGCCGATGGTGGCGGGCAGGTCGAGGCGGGCGGCGTACGTGCTGAGGCCGCCGGTCTGCGCCTCCGGGATGCGCTCCGAGCGGTAGACCTTGGCCTCGGAGACCTTCCCGACCGACGACACCGCCCGTACGGGGCCGATGCGGTCGATCATCGCCTCGGCGTCCATCGGCAGCTGCGCGGCCTCCCCCATGAGCGTGGTGCCCGAAGTGACGGTGAGCAGGTTCGTGCCCAGCGCGGAGAGCTGGCGGTCCAGCTCGGCGCCCGACGAGGACGAGAGCCCGACCACGCCGACCATGGCGGCGATGCCGATGGCGATGCCGAGCGCGGACAGGAACGCCCGCAGCGGCCTGGTCCGCAGGCCGATCGCGCCGACCCGCAGCACGTCGCGGGCCCGCATCCGGGCCGGGACGGGCCGGGGCCGCACCTCCATGAGCGTCATCAGGCCCCGCCCTTCCACAGCCGCACGGGTTCCTGCGCCGAGTCGGAGACGATCTCCCCGTCGCGCATGCGGACCTGACGGGGCAGCCTGTCCGCGATCTCCCTGTCATGAGTGATGATCACGATGGTGGTGCCGGCCGCGTTCAGCTCGCGCAGCAGCTCCATGACGCCCGCGCCGGAGACCGAGTCGAGCGCCCCGGTCGGCTCGTCGGCCAGCAGCAGCGGCGGGTCGCCCGCCACGGCCCTGGCGATCGCCACCCGCTGCCGCTCGCCGCCGGACAGCTCGTGCGGCTCGTGGTCCATGCGGTGTCCGAGCCCGACCCGTTCCAGCGCCTCTGCCGCGCGGCGGCGCCGCTCGGAGCGGCTCATGCCGGTGTAGACGAGGCCGTCGGCCACGTTGTCCAGGGCGGGGACCCGCGGCGCGAGGTGGAAGGACTGGAAGACGAAGCCGATCGTGGTGGCGCGCAGCGCGGAGAGCTGGTTGTCCGTCAGCGCCGAGACGTCGTGACCGTCGATGTGCACACTGCCCGTCGTGGGCCGGTCGAGGGTGCCGATGACGTTGAGCATCGTCGACTTGCCCGACCCCGACGGGCCGGCGATGGCGACCAGCTCGCCGTGGCCGATCCGCAGCGACACCTCCCGCAGCGCCGCCACCCCTCCGGGATACGTCCTGGACACGCCGGTGAGAGCGATCATCTCGTACGTCACTTCGGCATCCCCACGGTCATGCCCTCCGCCAGCCCGTCGCCGGACACCTCGACCTTGCCCCCGGCGAACAGGCCGGTCTCGACCGCGACGTACCGGGACCTGCCGCCCTCGACGACCTCCAGGCCGTACCCGCCCTCCTGGAGCGCGACGAGCGCCGCGACCGGCACGGCGAGCACGTTCTCGCGCTTGGACGCGGTGAACGTGACGTCGACCGCCGCCTTGTCCAGCCCGCGCGCCGCCTTGGCGTTGCCGATCGACACCAGCGCCTCGACCCGCGTCTCCGGGTCCTGGTTCTGGCTCTCGGCCGGCACGATGACGGTGGCCACCTCGGTCACCTTGCCCTTCACGCTCTCGCCGTCCGGCAGCGTGACCTGGACCTTCGCGCCCTTCTTCGCCAGCCGCTGGTCGTCGGAGCCGAGCTGCACGGTGATCACCTTCGAGGTGCCCGTGTACGCGAGCACCTGCTGTCCCGGCTGCGCCGGCCCGCCCTCCTCGGCCTGCAGGCTCTCCACGCGCACCTTGCCGGGGGCGAACACCACCCGGCCCAGCTCCACCACGCCGGTCTCCGGCAGGCCGCGGTCGTCCTGCCACTCCATGACGGCCTGGGCGGTGTCCCAGGTGAACTCGTCGTCCACGGTGAAGCCGTCGTAGCCGAGCTTGTCGAGGTTGCGTTCCAGGCTCTCGACGTCCTTGCCGGTCATCCCGGCCTTCAGGTCGCGGTAGGCGGGGGTGCCGCCGTACATGAGGGTGACCGGCTCGTCGTCCACGCGGTAGAGCGACTTGCCGCGGCTGATCGTCGCGCCGCTCCCGGGCAGCCAGGTGATCGTGCCGGGCCTGCGGGCCACGGCCGTGGTGACCGGGCCGTAGCCGAGCTCGCCGTCGGCGTCCGTGGTGTCGTTGAGCGTCTGCCTGGTGACGGTCGCGGTGGCCGGTGGCAGGGCGCTCGCCGAGCCGGTCGGGCTCGCGCCGCCCTCCAGCAGGCCCGCGCCGTTGACGGCGACCAGCGCGCCGCCCGCGACCGCCACCACGGTCAGCAGCGCGGCCACCAGCCCGCCGCGCCGCCGCCGCTTCCTGGGCGGCTCCATCAGGAGTCTCCCATGCCGGCCTCGCCGGCCTCCTTCTGGCACTTCTTCCTGGCGGACTCGAAGTCGGGGTCGCCGCCGACCTCCGGGGTGATCCGCATCATGCCGCCCTCGGGGTCGGGGTAGCTCTCGACGCCGTTGTCCCGCATGCACTGGGCGAGCTTGCGCAGGCTCTCGGCGGCCTTGCCGTTGCCGCCGCGCCCCGCCTCGCCGCTCGGCGCGTACTGCTTGCACGCCTCCTGGGCGGCCTCCACCTTCTCCCGCGGGGTGTTCTTGTCGAACCGCATCGTGAACCGGCCGTCCTCGGGGTCGGGCACGTCGATGCCGTTCTCGCGCATGCACTGGGCGAACTTGAGCGCCTTGTCCTTCCTGTCCTCGCTCGGCTGTGCGCTCGCGGTGGCCTGGGTGCCGGTGCCGGACACCGAGGCCACGTCCGACCCGGCGTCACCGCCCGAACCGCACGCCGCCAGCAGTGCCGCCATGAGCAGCGCGGCCCCGACGGCGGGCGCGGTGCGTCTTCTTCCTCGCATGAAGCTCTCCTTCGTGGCACGAACGTCGTACGAGGCCAGATGCAACAGTCCGGGCTGTTTCCTCCGCGTTTCCACCGGCGGCTTACCTGGAGCGAACGCCGCATCAGCCACACTCGGCTTTGTCAGCGAACGAAAGGGGCCTGAGTAACGTCATGCGGGTGCTGGTGGTGGAGGACGAGCCGCTGCTCGCCGACGCGATCGCCGAGTGGCTGCGTGAGGAGACGCACGCGGTCGACCTCGCGCACGACGGCGCGGCCGCGCTCGAGCGGATCGCGGTGAACGACTACGACGTGGTCGTGCTGGACCGGGATCTGCCCCGCGTGCACGGGGACGAGGTGTGCAGGGAGATGGTGGCCGCCGCGTGCGCCGCGCGGGTGCTGATGCTCACCGCCGCCGCGCAGCTCGACGACCGGGTGAGCGGGCTGTCGATGGGCGCCGACGACTACCTGACCAAGCCGTTCGCGTTCCAGGAGCTGGCCGCCCGGGTGCTGGCGCTGGGCCGGCGCTCGCGCCCCGCCGTGCCGCCGGTGCTGCGGCGGGCCGGGATCACGCTCGATCCGGCGCGCAGGGAGGTGTTCAGGAACGGGCGGTTCGTGCCGCTGTCGAAGAAGGAGTTCGCGGTGCTGACCGAGCTGATGCGGGCGGACGGCTGCGTCGTCTCGGCCGAGCAGCTCCTGGAGAAGGCGTGGGACGAGAACGCCGACCCGTTCACCGGCGCGGTCCGCCTGACGATACTCAAGCTGCGCCGCAAGCTGGGCGACCCGCCGGTCGTGGAGACCGTGCCCGGCGTCGGATACCGCATCCCTTGAGCCTCCTGATGCCCGCCCGCCTGCTGCGCAGAGCGCGGCCCACACTGCGGCCCACGCTGCGGCCCACACTGCGGCCCACACTGCGGCTGCGGCTCACGCTCGTGTACGGCGCCCTGTTCCTGCTGGCCGGGCTGACCCTGCTCGCGGTCACGTACCTGCTGTTCGACCAGCAGCTCAAGGGCATCTTCGACAGCCAGTACGCCTCCGAGCCGGGCCGGCACAAGCAGGTCATCCTCACCAGGAACGGCGTCACGATCCAGGGCGAGGCGGCCCTGGAGTGGCTGCGCGACCAGCAGACCGGGGTGCGCGACGCCGCCGTCACCTCGCTCATCACCCAGGGCGTGGTCGCGCTGCTGGTGGTCGGAGCCGCCGCCGTGGCGCTCGGCTGGGTGGTCGCGGGCCGCGTGCTGGCCCCGCTGAACCTGGTCACCGACACCGCCCGCAGGATCGCCGCCGCCCCCATGGCCGAGCGCGGCCTGTCCGAGCGCATCGCGCTGCGCGGGCCGGACGACGAGGTGAAGGACCTGGCCGACACGTTCGACACCATGGTGGAGCGGCTCGACCGCTCGTTCGACGGGCAGCGCAGGTTCGTCGCCAACGCCTCGCACGAGCTGCGCACGCCGCTGACGCTCAACCGGGCGCTGGTGGAGCTGGCCATGCACCGCCGTACGGCGTCGTCCGACGTCAAGGAGCTGGGCGAGAGCCTGCTGGAGATCAACGCCCGCCACGAGCGGCTGATCAGCGGGCTGCTCCTGCTGGCGCGCACGGAGCAGGAGCTGGCCGACCGGGCGCCCGTGGACCTGGCGGACGTGGTCACGCACGTGATCGAGCAGAACGCCGACGCCGCCGCCGCTGCCGGGGTGAAGCTGGACGAGGCCACCGGCCCCGCCCCCACCACCGGCGACGCGCTGCTGCTCGAACGCCTCGTGCACAACCTGGTGGAGAACGGCGTCCGCTACAACGTGACCGACGGCGCCGGCTGGGTGCGGGTGACGAGCAGGACGGTCTCCCGGGAGACGGTCGAGGTGGAGGTCGCCAACACGGGGCCCGCCGTGCCGCCGTACGACGTGCCGCTGCTGTTCAAGCCGTTCCACCGGCTCGGGGACGAGCGGGCGGTGACGGGGACGAGCGCCGGGCTGGGGCTGTCGATCGTCCGGTCGGTGGCGGTGGCGCACGGCGGGGACGTACGGGCGCGGCCCCGCGACGGCGGCGGCCTGGTCGTGGTCGTCTCACTCCCCCGCGCCCGTTGAGCGGCGGGCCGGCAGATCCTCCAGGCTGGTCGCCGGATGCCCGGTCAGGGCCGGACCGGCACCCTGACGACGCCCCGGCGCGCCGCTCACTCGGCTCCGGCGATCACCGCCACCGCCTCGACCTCCACGAGCTGGTCGCTGTAGCCCAGGACGGTGACGCCGAGCAGCGTGCTCGGGGGCTCGTGGTCGCCCATGTACTCCCTGTAGACCTGCCAGGCCGTCACCAGGTCTTTCTGGGAGGTGCCGGCGACGTAGACGGTCGTCTTGACGACGTCGGTCAGCTTGGCGCCGGCGCCTTCGAGCGCGGTGGCGAGGTTGCGCATCACCTGGTGGGTCTGGCCGGCGTAGTCGCCGACGGCCACCGTGGCGCCGTCGGTGTCGAGCGGGCAGGCGCCGGCCACCCAGATCGAGCGCAGCGGCGCGTCCACGGTGGCCGCGTACGCGTATTCGACCTGCTGGGCCAGCTGGTCGTTGCGGATGAGTCGAACACCTGGTGTCATGGGTGTTTTCCTACCATTCGGCGGGATGACGGCGCATCTCGATTGCGGTTGGATGACCGTGTCACCCGAGCATGCCCGGGTCGCGTCCTTTCTCGGGTGACTCGTCCGTCCCAAGGAGAGCCTGTCGTGCGTGTCGTGCCGGTCGTCTTATCCGCCGCCGTGGTGTTCTCGTGCCTGCCCGTACCGGCCACCCAGGCCGCCGCAGCGATGAACGCCACAGTGCCGTACGTGTGCACGGTCGTCGCCACCGGCGCCAAGCAGGACGTCTCCATCGACGTGGAGCTCACCGTGCCCGCCCAGGCGCAGCCCAACGAGGAGCTGACGATCGGCTGGACCGGCGCGTACACCACCGGCTCCGAGCTGCTCGCCCCCGCCACCGGGCTGGAGGGCGACATCAAGATGTACGCCTACGCCGGCATCAGCGGCATCCCGAACTTCACCTCGGCCACCGGCGTCGCCGAGATCGGCACGGTCATCCCCGACGAGCCCATCCCGCTGCCCACGACGACGGTCGACCTCAAGACGACCCCCAGGAACACCGGCACCGGCCAGGTGCACGCCGCCTCAGTCAACTTCGGCCTGCGTCCCACGGAACCGCTGATCGAGTGCGAGATCGAGGACACCAGCGGCCGGACCGACTACCCCATCACCGTCGGCACGGCCGGCCAGGACGACGACGACACCACCCCCACCCCCGACGACTCGGACAGCACCACCCCCACCGATCAGGAGACCGAAGAGGACACGTCGGAGACCACCACCGAGGAGACGCCAGAAGAGGCGCCCTCGGGCGGCGTGGACACGGGCGCCGGCGGTCTCGCCGGCCCGGACGGCCGGGCGCTGATGGGCATCGGCCTGGTGATCCTGCTGGCCGCGCTCACCGGCCTGCGCCTGCGCCGCCCCCGCCGTTCCTGAAAGCCTCCGAGGCGGGCGCGTTCGTGACCACCTCCGTGGAGATCTTCAAGGCGTACGACTCCAGCCTGCACCATTTACGGGATGCGGGCTACACCGGCCCCAACTACTACTACGACAACCACCTCACCGGTTGTGAAGGCCGGCGTGGTCTTTGATCCATGGTGCGGGTAGGCATCACCCGGTCCACATCTCAATGATCCCGTCCGGGCTCGCCGCGAACCCGCATCCCCACGCGGCGGCCTGGGCGGACACCGCGTCGAGCGCGGCTTGTGGCAGAGGCGTCGGCGTACTGTCGGGGACCACGACGAACCGTACGTGGTCCTGCTCCGCCTCCACCCGCACCGAAACTCCCCGTGCCGGAGAGGTCGGCGCCTTCAGCACCGTGCCGAGGAGCAGCAGCAGGTCTCTCATGGCAGAGGCGGACACCCGCGCCGCCGCGCCGGGCCGGTCGAGCGCCGCGTCACGGACCGTGATGGTGAGCCCGCGGGCGCGCCCTGCGACGACGGTTTCCGCCAGAGCGCGGCGCAACCGGCCCCCGGCGTCGCCGTGTCCAGGTCTGGCCAGGGCGCGCAACCAGGTCGCCCCCTCCATGGTCCGCTCTCGAAGCTCCGGATCGGCGATCGCGTCGATGCGCAGCAGCGTGTCCAGGGTCTGCAGCACGTGGTCGTGCAGGGAGCGGGCCTGGCGCTCTCTTTCCCGCTCGACGGCCAGCCGGGTGGCTTGTGTGATCGCTTCGGTACGGGCGGCGCTCAACTCCGCGCCGTCCCTGGTGAATCTGACCGCGCACAACCTGCCGATCGTCGGGTTGATCAGGTAGCCGCCGACGACCACGAGCGCCGGCAGCACCGGCTCGTCCCGCATGAGCACCATCGCCGTCGCGTACGTGCTTCCCCAGACAGCGCCGCACGCCCATGCGCCCGCCAGGCTCCGGCAGCTCAGCCCGAAGGTGAAGGACAGCAGCACCGTGTAGGGGTAGGCGAAGAAGCTCCAGCCGAGGAACCCGCCGGGGGCGGCTTGAAGGCCGGCCAGCAGCGCCGCCGTCCCGAGTGGCAGATCGAGTGCGAGCGTTGCGGGGTGCGGCAGGCTGTGCCGGCGCTCCCACGCCAGGACCACCAGCGCCCCCAGGGTGAGAGCGGCGGCCAGCGCGAGCCCTTGTGCGGGATGCGGCAGCCGCCACAACGCGGTGGGCAGGGCGGCCCACATGAGCACGACCGCGCCGAGGCGAATGGTCACCGCTACAGCCCTCAGGGATCGGTCGCCGCCGGTCAGGTCGAGGCTGGTAGCCACAGCGTCACCACCGTGCCCCATGCCGGCCGGGATTCGATCGTGGCCCGTCCTCCGGCCTGGGCGATCCGGCCGCGGATGGAACCGTCAAGCCCGATTCCCGGCGGTACGCTGCCGGTGTCGAAGCCGCTGCCCGCGTCGGCGACTATGACGGCCAGCCCGGTGGCATCCTTGCGGACGGTCAGGCGGGCATGCCTGGTGCCGGCGTGTTTGCCGACGTTGTTGAGGGCCTCTCTGGCGCCTTCCACCAGTGCGTCCACCTGGGCGGGCGACAACGCGGGCAGTCGTTCGGGAAGGTCTGCGGAGACGACGAGCCCCAGGCGGGTCTTTTCCTCGATCAGCCGCCGCAGCCCGGACAGCAGATCGCCGTCCGGGGGACGTTGGCGGCCGGCCAGATGCTCGCTCATCCAGGCGATGTCTGTGCGGAGTTGCTCCCGCAGCCGCGTCTCGCGCACGGCGTCGGTGCCGACGAGTTGCCGCAGTGTCTCGACCAGCCGGCCGTCGATGGACTCGGCGAGGGCGGCGCGCTCACGCCGGACGGCGAACTCCTGCGCGTGCCGCGCCGCCTGCTCGTACGCCTCGTCCCGCTGACGGCCGAGCCGGCGCAGCCGGGCCGACACGATCCAGGCGATGGCCGTGACGGCGGTGATGTTCATGGCTTCGGTCAGGGTGTTCCAGGCGACGGCCCCGCGTTCCCCGACGATGACGACGGTCGCGAACGCGGACAGCAGCCCGAGCCAGCCGCCCGAGGCGACCGCGGCCCACAGGGGCCAGGGCGCGGCACCGAAGACCAGAGCCAGCATGATGACGTGGTTGTAGACCAGCAGGCCGGACAGGGAACTCTGCGCGAGGGCACAGGCGCACATGGCGATGCTGTAGCAGGCGAGATCACGCAGCGCCCGGGGCCGCGTGATCCGGCGGGACCGCCGGTATCCGTATGCCGTGACCAACGAGTAGCCGCCGGTGGCCAACAGCACGGCGGGCAGCCACCGGGCGGAGGGACCTGCCGAGAGCGTGGGCGTGACGAGCAGCACGCAGGCGCCGGTGCGGGACAGGGCGGCCGCATACGCGAGAACAGCCTCGTGTCGAACGGCCGCCGATAAATGCACCACCGAGCCACTCCTTACCGCGATTCGCCCATCTAGTCTGAACTCAGGTTAATCCCGCCGCGCACTTGCCAACAGATTCGCCGCGTTTCCCTGTCAAAGACGCTCTACATCAGATGTGGTATAAATGCCCTACATCACGTAACAGCGGCTGCCCGAGCCCCTGGGAGCGTCCCTGGTGGTTGATATCGCGGTAATCGACGACCACCCCATCGCCCGTTATGGGGTCGAACACGTCGTCGCCGACGCCCAGGATCTGACGGTCGTCGCATCGGTGGGTTCCGTGGCCGAGTTCACGCGCCTGCTCCAGAGCGGCGGCCACGCCGACGTGATCATTCTCGACCTCTACCTCAACGGTGACGATGCACCCAGCCTGGCCGCGGTCGCGGACCTCGTCACGGCCGGCAGAGTGCTGATCATGTCGACCTCGGCCAAACCGAGCGACGTGATCAGCGCAGTGCGCGCCGGAGCCGCCGGATATCTCACCAAGCGCAGCCCCGCGGACCTGCTGATATCAGGCATTCGCACCGTCGCCGCCGGAGGCTTCCTGCTGTCGGCCGAACTGGCGGACATCGTCCATGACTCACTGCCCTCGCTGCAGCAGAAGGAGCCCCGCCTTTCCCCGCGCGAGGAGGAGACGCTACGGCTCATCGCCTGCGGACTCACCCACGGCCAGATAGCCACTCGGCTCGGCGTGCGCAAACCCACCGTGGACACCTACGTCGAACGCATCAGAGCCAAGCTTAACCTCGGCAACAAAGCGGACCTGACTAGAGCCGCGCTAATCCGTCAAGGCCAAATACCGGAAGATCCTCTGCATTTTCCGTAATCTCCGCCCGCGGGCCGTCCAGCGATTCCTCCACACCCCGATGTAGGTGCTTCTGCCGAACTGACGGCTTGCGCGGCATACGGCATTCTCCAGGTGATGGCGATGATCGCCATAACAAGGAGCCCCTATGGTCAACAGCGTCTTGACGGCCCAGCGCCGTAACCTCCGAACCCTCATCCTGGCCACTTTGGCCGTCGTCGTGGGCGGCTTGATCGCAGCCCCGCCGGCACTCGCTGCCTCAGGCACCATCTCCACCGATGGCCGGACGGATACACCTACTACAAGCGCGAGTGCGTGTCCTTCGCGGCATGGGCCGTCCGGAACGACGGCGTCACCGACCGGAACACCGATCTCACCTGGCTCGGGAACGCCCATTCTTGGGGCCACGACTCGCGTGCCGTCCAGCGCACCGGAACGCCTCGCCCAGGCGATGTCGCCTGGTGGGACAAGAGCGGCAACTACCCCCTCGGTCATGTGGCATACGTGGCCGAAGTTTCCGGAGGCAGTGCCCGCCTGTACGAATACAACGAGCGCGGCGACCATCTCCTGCGTACCGACCGGTGGGTCAGCCTGTCCAACCCCACCGCCTTCCTGACGTTCTCAACCCCGTTCACGCACGTCGCTGGTGCCTCCTGTTCCCGCTCACAGTGAGATCGGCGATGCGGACGCGACCCGTCGTAAAGATGCCCAGCCGGATGCCTCTGGAGTGCCTTCGGCCGGCGAGACGACGCCTGACCCGAGACGTACAACTGAAAGCGAGCCCATCCTCCGGTGGAACGCCCTTGGTGTCGACGCCCATCGACCTCCGGGAACCCTGATCCATGCTGGTGTCGATCGAGACCGGTATCCGTGTCCGGTGAGACCGCCAGATCGCCGCCACACGCGCGGACGAAGGCGAGCACAACGTTCAACGTGGACGGCTTGTTGCCCTTGCTCGCCGGCGAAACGCTGCAACGGCCCCCTGCCCCAGACCAACGTTCCTATCCCTTCGTTGTGCACGGGCGACAGCGCCAGCCCCGACCCCCGATATCAACCAGCACGAAGATTCGTTCCCCATTTACCGCGTCACGCGGAAGGAGACGTAACAGTGAGGTCATCGGTTACTTCCAGGAGCAGGATGAGAATCGCCCGTCTCGTGGGCGCCGCCGTCATCGGGGCCTCCGGGATTCTGCTCTCGGCGACCCCTTCGAATGCCGCCGACATCGCGGCCTGCAGGAACGCCCCGGGCGACGCGAACTGCACCGGCGCGCAGATCAAGCGGCACGACGCGTGCTGGGAAAACTCCCGGGTCGTGGCGGCACGGGCGTACTCCGAGCTGGGGTGGAACTTCCTCACCACGTTGCGCTGGAGCCAGCAGTGCCAGTCCAACTTCGCGGTGACGGAACTCACGTCCCTGGACATCCTCCACAGCCCGTACTACGAACTGCGCAACAAGGTGCGTCGCCACGCCGGCCCGAACGGGCCGTACCGGATGCTGTACGCCCCCTGGGCGAGACTGACCGGCGACGTCGGCAGTCTGGTCATCTCGCCGCTGGTCTGGTCGCCGACCAACCCCGCCGAGGCTTGCCTGAGCATCCGGTCGAACGATCAGGTCGTCTGCACTGAGGCGATCTGAGGGCAGAAACCCGCCCGGGACCGTCTGACACGGTCCCGGGACTCTCAAGCGCCTGACCAGCTAGATCACTTGACAGCCGTGTTCGTCGGGTGGCCGTGCTGCGCGCATACCGCAGCCCCTCGGTGATGAGCCAGGGGGCCCGGCCGCACCCACGGGCGAATGCGGCGCCGCAGGGACAGCTCCTGCTGTTCCCTGCTGACAGCGCAGCACCCGCACGTGATCCGGGCCGAGCGTGGCAGCAGAGCGCCGGGTCGACCAGCCACCTTCACCAGCCGCGTACGCAACGAGCTCCCAGCAGACCGGCCTCGACGGTGGCGTCGACTCGCGGCGGGACCAGGCCGGCGTTCGGCCCCAAAGCGATTTCCCCTGGTGAAGATGGAGGGCGACGGCCTGCTCGGGGCTCTTGCCCGAATGACCGACGGTCAAGCAGGGCGCCCGCGAGCGCGTCGAGGGCGCCCTGCTTGGCGGTCTTGCAGATCTGGTTCACCGTCATCCGGTTGACGCCATATCTGCCGGCGGCTTCGCTACCCGCGGTTGATAGGTGTTTCGGACTGGGACTGGTTCATTGACTCTGACGCGGAAGGGGGCCGGCACCTGGTGTGGACGGTCATGAGTTTCTCCAGGTAGGCGGCCAGCCTGATCCAGGCTGGCGGCCATGCCATCTCCAGGTAGATGGACATGTGACGTCCAGGTGAACGGTCAGGTCAGAGGAACGACGCCCTTCCCGGCGAGGGCCTCGGCCAGGCGATGGGATTCGCCGCTGGTCTCGACCATGTGGGCGTGGTGCATGAGCCGGTCGACGGTGGCGGTGGCCATGGTCTTGGGCATGATCGTGTCAAAGCCGGAGGGGTGGATGTTGCTGGTGACAGCGAGGCTGCGGCGTTCGTAGGCGGCGTCGACCAGGCGGTAGAAGGCTTCAGCAGTCTCGTGGCTGACCGGGAGCAGGCCGATGTCGTCGACCACGATGATGTCGGAGCGGCAGATCTTGGCGATGGTTCGGGCGACGCTGCCGTCGACTTTGGCCTTGTCTATGGTGATGGCCAGGGTTTCCAGGGTGAACCAGGACACGCGCAGGTCGGCGTCGATGGCCTTGTGGCAGAGCGCTTCCATGAAGTGGGTCTTGCCGGTGCCGGACGGACCGGAGATCACGCAGTTTTCGCGGCGGCTGACCCACTCCAGAGTGCGCAGGGCGTTCTGGGTGGCCTGCGGGATGGACGACAGCTCGCTCTCCCAGGAGCCGAAGGTCTTGCCGTTGGGCATGCCGGCGCTCTTGCGGCGGCTGCGCCGGGTGGCGTTGTCCCGGCCGACGACCTCTTCGGCGAGCAGCACCCGCACCACTTCGGCGGGATCCCAGCGCTGAGCGCGGGCGGTGGCCAGAACGTCGGGTGCGGCTTTGCGGGCGTAGGGGAAACGCATCCGGGTGAACAGGGTCTCCAGTTCGGCCGGGATGGGTGGCGCCTTGGGCAGGGAAACGCTCATGTGTAGTCTCCAAATGTTGTTGTTGGTGGTCAGGCCGCCGGATCGGCATGGTGGTTGATGCCGGCGGTCTGGTCAGTCCGTGCTCGTGCGGTTCCGGGGTGTTGCCCGGAAGGCGGCCCAGGAGGCGGTGCCGGGCTGGGCGGAGTGCTCTTCATCGGCCACGGAGGTGGGGCCCGCTGCTGAAGCGCGGGTCAGGTGGTCGCAGATGGAAGCCAGATCGGTCTCACCGAAACGGCCGTGGACGGCGGCCAGGCCGAGCGCTGCATCGACGCGTTCGGTGCCGATCAGCGAGGCGAGTTCGATGGCGCGGGCCATCTTGGCGCGGATGCGGGCCACGCCGGTGGCCGCGGCTTCGATCAGCCAGGTCTCGGCGCCCGGGCCGATGGCCAGGAAGCGTTCTTCCGCCTTGGTCTGCGGGCGTGGTTTGGGCTGGCGTGGGCCGTTGCCGCCCGGGTGGTCGGGATAGTGCGCCTCGACGATGCGGGGCCGGCCGGGAGTCGAGAGCTGATGCCGCCAGAGTTCGGCCAGCGCGACGCCGCCGGTCTGCTGCTCACCGGGCCCGCCGTGCTTCCGCTGGCCGACGATGACCAGTTCATCGCCGTGGACGCGGCACCAGACCTTGCGGCCTTCGTGTCCGGGCGGCACCGAGTAGCGGACATCGCCCCAGCGGACGGTGCGGTCCTCGCCGACGAGTCGTTCCTCGCCCAGCGCCAGTGCGTAGGGATCGGCAGGCAGTGGGTGCAGGTGGGCGAGTTCCTCGTCGAGCATGTGAGCGGGCAGCCGGTGGGTGGACCGGTGCATGCGGTGGTTGACCTGCTCGGCCCAGCGGGCGCAGGCGTCCTGCAGTTCGGCGAAGCTGCCGTAGCTGGAGCGCAGATTCGTGGTGGTGGGCACCAGATCGGCTTTGGCGATCTTCACGGTGTTTTCCACGCCGCCCTTGGACTCGGGGTCGAACGGCTCGCAGGTGTGGACCACGCATCCGTAGTGGCGGCCGAGTTCGACCATCTGCGGGTGCCGGACCGGGATCTTGGCGATGTGCTCGACGGTGACCGTGCGGGGGTTGTCGGTCAGCAGATAGGTGGGCGCCCCGCCGATCGTCCGCAGCGCCGCGTCCAGGCAGGCGGTCAGCGAGCCGAGCGTCTGGTCCCAGGACGGCAGCACCACCCGGAACTTCGACCAGGCCAGCCAGGCGCAGAACAGTTGTGTGCGGCGTCCTGCGATACGGGGTCCCTCGCCCCAGTCCCATTGCAGCCACATGCCCGGTTCGGGGATCCAGGGCCGGTAGACCCGTCGCCGGCCCGCTCGCCACGACTCCTTGATCGTCGCGACGGCTCGCCGGGTGGTCCGCTCCGAGCCGCGAAAGCCCATCGCGACCAGGTCTCTGTGGACCACATCGGCCCGGACCTTGCCGCCTAATCGTTCGACCTTCTCCTCGATCTTGGCGAGGAACGGATCGATCGACTTGGGCCGCGGTGCTCGTTCCGACGGGACGCCGCCCGCATCGCGCATCGCAACGTAGCTGATGGAGATCTTCGGCGCCTACGATTTGACCGGATGTGCCTGGTCAGCGGCGCAACTGGCCGGGTGTGACCCCAAGACGGTGCCCATCAGGACCCATCAGGCCATCTACCTGGAATCATCTGTCCGCCGACCTGGAGTTTTAGATGGCCGCATACACCTGGTTCTCGTGACGGAGCACCGGCAGCTCAACGTCCGTGGACATATCAGCGCTGACCAGCACCGTTAGGAGACGATGCAGCAAGACGCAGTTCAGAGCACGAAATCGGGTATCCGAGCGCGACAGCCTTGCCCGGCGGCGGCCAGCTCTTGCGAAAGTCGCCGTTCGAGGCCGAAACCGCTTTGGCCGACGTGCCGTCGCACGGTGCCGGCCCGCCGCTGCGGCGGGCCGGCGTTCTCATGGCCGGGGAGCGATCAGCAGGGTGACCGTGCGGTTGCGGCGGTCGTCACGGAAGGGTTGCGCGCGCTGGTCCCCGCTGACCAGCTTGAACGACGTGCGTGGCAGGTCGCCGCCCTCGGCCAGATGGGCGGCGGCCACGACGGCGCGGGCCAGCGCGAGCACGGAGCCGTCGCGCGTCCGCCCGCCTGGCACGGCCACCGCGTGTCCCACCACGGTGATCTCCGCGTCCATGCCCGCCATCCGGCGGCCAAGTCCCTTCAGCAGCTCCGCGCCCGCGACGCTGATCTTGTCGTCGACCGGGAACAGTGCTGTGCCGAACCGCACCCGTACGTACTGGGGACGGCGCTGGACGAGCACGCCCGGCATGGTCACCCTCCGCGCGATGGCGGCCACCTCGCGCTTGCGGCGGGCCGTTTCCTCGGCGCGGCGGGCCTCGGCTGCGGCCCGGCGTTCGCCGGCGGCCGCGCGTTCGGCCTCGAGGGCCGCCAACCGCCTGCGCGTCTCCTCCGCCCTGGCCGCCTCGCTGGTCGCCGGCCTCGCGGCGGCCTCCCCGCCTCCCGGACGCGCGAGCTGACCGCCAGGGACGAGGACGACGATCCCCGCCACGAGAACCACGGCGGCCACCGCCGCCGCGGCCACCCCGAGCCAGCCAGTGTGGACGAGCGGGCGCTTCCTGCGGCGGCCGGCATTGATCTCCTCAATCGTGCGCCGCCCCGCCGCCGCCCCCTGGTCGTCCGGCGACACGGCCTGTACGGCGGCCCAGCACCGGTCCGCTTCGGTCAGTTCCCCCCGCTGAGCGTGCAGCCTGGCCCGTAGGTCCAGCACCGCCACGGCGGCGTCTCCAGCGGTGTTGACCGTATCGGCAGTGTCGGGTACGTCCAGGGCCTCCAGGAGGCGGACGGCGGTGGCCAGGTCACCGGTGCGGGCGGCCGCACGGGCCCGGTTGACAGTGAACTGCGCCCGCAGCGTGTCGCTCATCGTCTGATCAGGCCAATGATCTTGTCCTGCTCCTCCTTGGGCAGCATCCGGATCATGCGCTGGTTCACCCCTTCGAGCTCTTGCTGGTCACCACGGGTGATGGCCCGCTCGCCCTCCCGGATGAGGTCGTGGGCCCGCCCCGTGAGCGTCAGCGCCTCCCGCAGCGCCTGGAACACCTTGACCGGCCAGTCCGGCCGGCGCCGTTCCAGCTCCATCAACAGCGAGTAGGCCCGGTCAGTCTGGGTGCGAATCGCCGTGAAGTCCTGTGCCTGGATCGCGTCGCGTGAGCGCTGCCGCAGCGCGGACAGCTCCTGCCGATCCCCCGCGTCGCCCGCCGCGAGGATCAGCCGGTCCGCCTCGGCGAGCAGCCCTTCCAGCTCCTCCACCAGCGCGGGCAACTGCGCGGCGTCCTCGACGGCGTCCAGCTCGCTCTGCAGCTCCCGTAGCCGCTCCTCGGCCGTGGCCGCCGCGCCCGCGTCCACCCTGGCCGCCCGTACCTGCGCGCGGGCCACATCGAGGCCGCCCTCCTGGTCGATCTTCTCCAGGCGGCGCACGGCCTCGGGTACGGTGGAGCCGCGCAGCGCGGCCAGCCGCTGCTCGACCTCGGCCAGCAGCCGCTCCAGCGTGTCCGCGTCGGGCGTGCGGACCTCGGTCAGGTTGATCTCGGCCTCGAACTGCGTCTGCACCAGCGGTACATCCGCCACCACCGTGACCAGGCTGGAGTTGTCGACCTCGAAGGTGACCTCGACCTCGGTGCCCGCGGGCAGGTCGATGGTGACGTCCCTCGGCTTGATCTCCAGCTTGCCGACCTCCCGGTTACGATCGCCCCGGCTGCGCTCGCCCTGCAGGATGGGGATGCTGATCAGGGCCTCGCTGTCGGAGCGGTGCAGGGCGCTGGAGGTGTGGAACACCTCGCGTACGGAGGCCGGCAGGGTCGCGCCCTTGCGCAGCATCGGCGCGAACGCGCGGTCGGCGAGCTGGATGCCCAGCGAGTGCGCCAGCCGTACCCCGCCGAATTCCACCTCGCCCAGTTTGATGGACAGGGAGTCCGGCGTCAGCGGCCGGGGCGCGCCCTGCTCGTCGAGCAGCTCGACGCTGAACCGGGAGGTTCGGCCCTCGTCGAGGTCCACCTCGGTGACGAAGTGGCCGGTGGCGTTGAGCGGGACGCGGCCGGTGGTGAACGGGGGCCGTCCTTCGGGGTTGTTGAGGACGACGGAGTAGCCGTTCAGGTCGTCGGCCGGACCGCTCACCCGTCCCGCGACGGTCGGCGTGGGGTTCGTGACGATGGGCTCGTAGGCCAGGTCGACCACGAACTCGCCTTCCGCGCGGGTCAGTTTCCGCGGGCGCCGCAGCGTGCTGGCGAAGATGGCCGCGCCGCGGGCGACGACGGTGGTGGGGTCGAGGCTGGAGTCGAGCTCGATGCCCAGGCCGTGGCGCGGGTCCGCGAGCCGTTCCCTGAGCCCGGGCGACAGGGTGACGCCGCCGACCAGCAGCAGCCGGTCGATGTCGGACGGGTTCAGCGAGGCCTGCTGCAGCGCGTTCCGGCACAGGTTGATCGCCCGATCGTAGAACGGCTCTGCCATCGAGTCGAGTTCGCCGCGGCGCAGCAGGTACTCGAAGGTCTCGACCTCGCCGTCCTCGCCCGTGAGATCAACGGTGATGTCGGTCGTGTCGGAGCGCGACAGCCGGATCTTGGCCTCTTCGGCGGCGGCCTTGAGCTTGGCGAAGTTGGCGCTCCACCGGCGGTTGTCCCTGCGGAACTCGGCGAAGCCCAGCTCACGGACCACGGCGGGGGCCAGGATCCGCTCCACCAGCGCCCAGTCGATGAGCTTGCCGCCCAGGTACGGGTCTCCCGAGTGGTCGAGCACGCGCAGGTCGCCGTCATGCTTGCTGACCACCGCCGCGTCGAAGGTGCCGCCGCCGAAGTCGAACACCATCCAGTACGCCCGCTCGTCGGCGTCGTGGAACCCGTACGCGAAAGCCGCCGCCGTCGGCTCCTGCACCAGCGGGCACGCCGTGGTGAAGCCCGCCAGCATGGCGGCGTCGGTGGTGGCCTTGTTCTGGTTCAGCGTGAACGCCGCCGGCACCGTGATCACCGCGGCGTCCGGCGCCGTGCCCGTGTGGTGGGCCGCGTCAGCCCGCAGCGCCTTGAGCACCTCGGCCGACAGCTCCTGCGGCGACAGCTCCACCCCGCCCTTGACGAACGTCTTGCGGGCGTCGGCCAGCCCCATCTCCAGCTTGAACTCGGCGACGGCGTTCTCGGGGTCGACCTCGACCCGGTCCCGGGCCCGGCGGCCGACGTGAATGAGCTCCGGCTTGGGCATCCACACGGCGGACGGCGTGGTGTCCCACCCGTCGTTGTTCTTGATCACCGAGACCGTGTCCTGCTCGGCCACCGCGATCGCGCTGTTGGTGGTGCCGAGGTCGATCCCGAAGTCGATGGTGTCACGCATACTCGTTCCTCACGTGGTCTCGGGGCGGGCAGCCGACGATCACCTGGCCCATCTGGATGTGCCGATCCCCCAGGTAGATCGACGGTCGTACGGTCTCCAGCACCGTCTCGACGCTGAGCGACGGGTCGTCCTGGAACAGCAGGACCTCGATGGCGCGGCCGGAGTGGAAGGTCTCGCCATCGTGGTCCTGGACGACCAGCCCGGCGTCGGACAGCGCGCCCCGGGTTGTGCGCAGGTAGCGCCCGGCCTGGCGGCTGGTGGCATCCTTGCCCTGCTGGGCGAGCTTGCGCTCGGCCCGCCACAGGTTCGTGGCCGCGGTGGCCAGCGCCTTCTCGTCCAGCGGCGAGGCGGGCTCTGGGGCGGCGGGATCCGAGGCGGCGAGCAACCGGTCGAGCAGGTCCTGGACGGTCTCGTCCCAGAGCGGTGGCGGGATGCGGAAGGCCCGGTGGTGGCGGCGCTGCCGGAACTCCTCCCGCAGCCGGGGCAGCAACCTCACATCACCACCCCCCTGCGCCAGAGCCGCAGTCTGGGCAGGTGCTGTTCGCGTAGTGACGGCCAGAGTGCGATGGCTTCCTCCATGAGCTCCGTGGCCCGGCTGAGCTGGCCGGGTACGCGGTAAAGGCGCAGCGCCTCGGCGGCCAGCCGCCGGGCGTGCTCGTCGGGCGGCCTGGCGGCGGGCTCGCGCCGCTCACGCAGCGCGGCGGCCAGCACGCCGGCGTTGGGGGGCCGGTTGCGCGGGTCCCGCTCGAGCGTGGCCATGACGATCTCGTCGAGCCGGGGATCGACCTCGTCGTTGTACCTGCTGGGCGGCAGCAGCGGCCGGTTGAACCGGGTGAAGGAGTAGGAGGCGAAGGGGCCGGCGCCGTCGTCGTATGGGAAGTGGCCGGTGAGCAGCAGGTACGCGATCGTCCCCACCGACCACACGTCGCTCGCGCACGAATAACCCCCGTTGGTGACCACCTCGGGCGCCATGAAGACGAGGGTCCCGCGCGCGCTGGCCATGTGCGTGAACGGGTCGGCCCGCTTGGCCAGGCCGAAGTCGCTGACGCGCACCCGCATGACGCTGCCGTCGTAGCCGACCAGAACGTTGGCCAGCGTGACGTCGCGGTGCACGATGGGCGGGTCCTGCTCGTGGGCGACAGAGAGGCCGCCGGCGATCTGTTCCATCACCTCCACGGCGATGCCGGTCGGCACGCCGTGCGGGTAGGCCGCCATCAGGCTCTCCAGGCTGCCGCCGGGGACGTACTCCATCGTGAAGAAGCCACGCAGCCCTTCCGGGGTCTGCACTGTGTTGGCGTCGAAGAGCCGCACGATGTTGGCGTGCCCGAGCGTGGACAGCAGCCGGGCCTCGCCCAGCATCTGGTGGGTCTCCTCCAGCGAGGCGACCTTCTTGAACAGCTTCATCGCCTGCAACCCCAGGTACGCGTGCCGTACCCGGTGCACCTCGGCGAACGCGCCCTCGCCGAGCAGCCGATCGATCACAAGGGTGTCGGTGACCCGGTCACCGCTGTTGAGCAGCGCCATCGCCCCACCTCCCCGTGCCGTACTGCACAGCGATCACCGACACGTCGTCGATCGCCCCGCCCGCCGCGGCCGCGCCGAGCAACCGCGCGCACACCCTCTCGACGTCCCCGGCCGTGGTCAGAATGGCCCGCAGTTCCTCATCGCCCACGCTGTGGACGAGCCCGTCGGTGCACAACAGGACGCGGTCGCCGGCGCTCAGCTCGTGCACCGACACGTCCGGATCGGCGCGGCCCGGCATCCCCACGAACCTGGTCAGCCGCCCTTCGTGCACGTGGTCCTCGGTGAGCCGGGCGAGCAGCCCGTCGCGGGCCAGGTAGATCCGGCTGTCGCCCAGGTGCACCGCCAGCGCCAGGCCGCCGCGAACCAGCAGCAGGGCCGTGGCAGCGCCCGTGGTGCCCGGCCCGCTCCTGGCAGTGTCCCTGACGCGGTCGTTGAGCTCGGCCGCGGCCTCGGCTGCGGCGCGGGCGGCCTCGGGGGCGCCGATGGCCGTCACGCGCTCGCGCACCCGCAGAGGGAGCTGCTCGACGACCGCCCGGGCGGTGAGGGCCGCGTCGGCCAGGCCGCCGATGCCGTCGGCCACGACGAACGTGCCCGCTGCCGGGTCGGCCGCCAGCCGGTCCTGGTTCTCCTCGTGCAGGCCGCCGGCCCGGGTGCCGGACGCGTACGTGATCACGCCGGTGGCCCGCTGACGTTGAGCCGGTAGCCGATGCCCGTGACGGTCTCCAGGATCCGCGGGCGTGAAGGGTCCACCTCGATGCAGCGGCGTACGGCGCGCACCACGCCGGCCAGGTCGGACCTGGTGTACGAGCGGTGCGGCGCCCACTCCTCCGGCGGCCCCCACAGAGCAGCGATCAGGGCCGCATGGTCGCAGGCCACGGACTCGCCGCCGGTGCCGCGCCCGGCCATGTACCGCAGGAGTTGGTGACCCTGCGGGCGCAGCCCGGTGATGGGCGTCTCCACGCCGTTCTGGACGCGGTAGGCGCGCGCGGCGACCCAGTCGTAGCGCAGTCCCGGCCCGGTGTGGCGGACCTCGGAAGGCGGCCCGAACGGCGCCGGCTGCGTGGTGTGCGGGTCCAGGAAGGTCAGCTCCCAGTACAGGGGTTCGCCGTCGGCCGTCATGTCGCCGAGGATCAGCAGCTTGTCGCCGTGCTGGACGCGCTTGCGCCCCTGCAGCCGCTCGGTGACGTCACCGTGCCGCAGCAGCGTGCCGTTGACACTGGCGTTGTCGGTCACCGACCACATACCATCGGCGAAATCGAGCGTGCAGTGCAACCGCCCCACCCAGCGCTGCGGGTCGGGTCCCAGCTCCACGTCGGGGGCGTGGTCGGGCGAGGCGCGGCCCACCGTGATCGGCCCGCTGCCCAGCTCGACGCCGCTCATCACGCCCTCCGGTGAGCTGATGCGCAAGGTCACCGCCCGAACCAATGCCTGAACCTCCCGATCGTGCTGGTACGAAACTCGCTGAAGGTGCCGCCGCAGGCCATGGGAGCCAGGCGAAAACCAGATGGACGCCTCATCGCGGCATCCCGCTGAAGAGCCGGTCGTCCTCGCGGTGGACCAGGCACACGGCGTAGATGAGGCTCTCCTGGATCGCGCGTTCCTTGCGCACCCGCACCGTCATCCGGAAGGGGGTGCCCACGCCGATCTGCAGGTGCGAGGTGGCGGAGCCGCACATCTCCTCGGCCTTCTCCTCGACCTTGTCGTCAGCCGGGGTCTTGTCCGCGGCGCCGTACAGCTTGACGTAGGCCGCGATCTGCGCCCAGTGCGGGTAGTCGCACTTCACGATGTCGACGCTGTGCGGCGACTTGTCCCACTGTGACTGCGACTGAATGCAGCTGTCCGCCGGCGGATTGTCGTAGAGGGCCGGGGAGAGAACGTCCATCCGCACGGCCACGTTGTCCGCCCCCGGCGGAGGATCGGCCACGCGCCTGCCCGACGGGATGGACTCGCCGTCTTTCCGGCTCACCAGGCAGGGCGCATAGTTCTCGTACTCGCCGTCGCCGGTGTTCCAATGCTCCTCCCTCGGCACCACGGTGCCGGTCTCGTACTCGTCGAGCGGCAACTTCTGACGCAGTTGCAGAACTTTGCACTCGAACTCGGCCAGTGCGGAGACCTGGTCGCGGCCCGGATACGTCGAAGGCGCGTCGCCGAGCGACACGTACCCCAGCACCTCACCCCAGTGCGGCTCGTCGCACGAGATCGTCGGAACCTGGGCGATGTCGTGCTGAATCCAGTCGACGGGCTCGGCCAGGCACTCTCCCACGGGCGCGTTGTCCGCCTGCTTGGGGGCGAACAACGCGACGGTCGAGTTGCCGAGGGCGTCGTACTGGGTCAGCAGGAACCCCAGGGCGGCCAGCACGGCGAGCCAAAAGAGCAGTCTGAGCCCGCGGCGGCGCCGCCTGACCCCGTAACCGCCGGGGTGGTAGGCCGGCGCCGGACGCGCCGGCACCGTGCGGGTCGGTGCCGTTCTGTATCGGGAGCGGTTCAGGCCCAGTTTGGCGCGGATCCGGTCGAGCTCCGATCGGCTCGCCAGGTCGCCCAGTTGCCGCTCGAGGTGGGCCAGATAGGCGTTGGCCTGGCGGTGCCCACCCCCGGCCAGCAGGGCACTGGCCTCCTGTTCGATCGTCGTGAAGATGAGGATGAGCTCGTCCAGCGAGGCTTTGTTCCCCCTGATGGCCTCCGACGTGTGCGAGTCGGGGCTCAGCCGCCCGGCCGCGCCGAACCACTTGCGTGCCTGTTCGGCCGCTGCGAGCCCGGCGGAGTCGATGAGCGCCATGGCGCAGTTGTTGAACAGGATGGCGGTGTCATTGCGCAGTTTCGCCGTGGGGCGGTGCCGCTCGGGGGGCACCAGCACGGACAATCGGTTGAGGTCGGGTAATACCTTGTCGTAGACGTTGGAGGCGGCACGCTTCGGCTCGCCCTCCTCGAGCAGGCCGGTCGACTCCGACAGGGCCGCGCGCACCGACTCGTACATCGGCGCGGCGACCTCTTCAAGTTGGTCGTCGATGACCTGTCGCGGCGCGGGCCAGCGGCGGGCCAGGCCGGCCAGGCGGCTCTGGGTCGCCGTCGTGCCGCGCTGTCCGGCTAGCTCGGCCAGCGGCCTGAGCAGCGCCGTGGCGAGCGCGTCGCGCAGCGCGTCCACGGCTGACTCGTCGAGTTGACGGTCGTCGAGCGCGTCGATGCGGCTCCTGACGTGGTCCCAGAAGGATGCCCTGCGCAGGACGCCCTTCCACTCCCGTGCCGCCTTCTCCCACAAGGTCCTGCGCTCGTCGTCGCCCGTCATCGTGCCCTCGATCTCCCGGTCGAGTGCGGCGCTGTGGGCGCGTACGGCGGCGTCGTGGTCCTGGTGCAGGGCCTTGGCGCAGGAGCAGGTGGCGTCGGGGGTGTCCCAGAACCAGAGCAGCTCGTCGACCAGGCGACGGCGGGGGTCGTCGAGCAGGCGGTCGAAGGCGGCGCGGACCTCGTCAGGCCCGACCGGCATGCCATGGTCCAGATCGGCGTCGGCGCCGACCTGGAGCGCCGTGTTGACCCGCTGCCTGCGCTGCCGGATGGCGCGCCGGTCCGCGTACGTCGACAACCCGGTGATTCGGAACGCGTTACGCCGGTAGAGCCCGGCCCCGGCGATCTCGCGCAGCGCCGCGCCCGCTGCGTCGCCGGATCTGCTCACATCGCCTGCCCCGTACATGTCCTCCCCATCACGACCGAGGTACCGGTGGAACGACCTTGGCTCAGGCTCCTGCCGAGTTCCATGGCACGCGGATGGAATCCAGATGATCGGTGGTCGCGGGTGCTCGCCCGTCATTCATAACAACAGGACGCTTATGGGGGGCAAGGGGGTGATGGGGTATGCACACCGTGTAGCGGCCATGGCCACGGATCTTACGTTGATCGTGATATGCCGTACAACTCAGCAGTTCTTCCCCATTGCCTGACGCGTCGGCGTATCGGTCGCTTGAATGGTCACGTCGATCAGGCCCCGACCTCTTTCGAGCGGCCCCCGACATGTATGTACAGTCCGCCGTCACCGGGTCTACCCATGTGCGCGACCAGCCAGACCACCGGCACATAGTGGTATTCGGGCAGCGGCTTCATCATCAGGAATCGCACAGCCGGTACAGCAGGTCGATGACATCCCGGATGGCGTTGCGCGTCAGCGGCCCGTTGTCCCATACCTCTCCGGTGTCACACGTACTTGACGCGCTGCCCGCTCGACCCGAGCTTGGCACACCAACCGCACGACCGAGTCGACGTGGAAGGGTTTCTCGTGGCCGTAGCGCCGACACAGGTAGCTCGCTGCGAGCCTGGCCAAAAGCACCACGCAACGCCCGCCGTTCTATCTAACCGATGAGCGCAGGAGCCATCTTTTCCATATGTCTACTCGCTACCTGAAGAAGCGGTTTGATGAAAGCCATGATGACCAACCGGCCGCACGTGTCCGCTGCCCGCCCGCTGGTGCTGCTCGACGTGGACGGCGTGCTCAACCTGGAGGTACGACCCGGCCCTGGCTGGCAGCCGCATCGAGCACAGTCGCCGATCGGCACCTTCGACGTCATCCTCAACACCGGCCACGGACGGCTGTTGCTGGAGTTCGCCGACAGAGCCGGCGCTGATCTGGTCTGGGCCACGAGCTGGCAGCATTACGCCAACCATGAGATCGCACCGAGGATCGGTCTGCCGGAACTGCCGGTGATCGAGGTCAACGCCCATACGGGCGCGGCCGGCATCCACCCGAAGACACCACCGGTCGCCGAGTACGTGGCCGGTCGGCCGTTCGTGTGGTTTGACGACGACCTCGACCCGGCTGACACAGCCTTCCTTGAGCGGCACGGCAGCGTGGGCCACTTTCGCATCATCCACGTGGACCCGCATCACGGACTGGACGAGCATCACCTCCGCCAGGCCGCCGCCTGGCTCGCGTCCCTCCCTTCCTCGCACGAGAACACGAAATAGTGTCATTCCCCGCAGGGGCGGTTCTACCGATGCGCTGCCCAGTGTGCTGAGTGGAGGCAGCCGCTGTGGCCCGACGCCTGACGGACCTGGCCGGAGAACTGATCGGCACCCGCAGCGTTCTCATGCTCAACCGCGCTGGCGATGGGGCCGGCCAGCGTCGGGATAGTAACGCCGCAGCACCACCACCTCGTGCAGGAGACGGAGAGGCACAGGAACCGATCTCGCCTGAGCCGCCATCTCAGGTCGACCTGCAGGTCAAGCGCCCTGCGATGCATTTTGCAGCGGTACACGGCCTGGGCGGCGGCGCGTGGTGGACGTCGATCGTGCCGTTCCCACCCGGCCACGTGCCGAAACCGTGCCGAAGAGCATTCGGCGAGCGACCACGGGAGCGCCTCACCGTGGCGGGAGCCACTCGGAAATCGAGAAACCCCAGATCAGGGCCCTGAACTGGGGTTTCCACGCAGTGCGCCGCCAGGGACTCGAACCCCGGACCCGCTGATTAAGAGTCAGCTGCTCTGACCAACTGAGCTAGCGGCGCCCGACACGAAGGAATATACCGGTGATCGGGATCCTGGTCGAATCGGAATCCGCGGGACAGGAACGCTAGAATAAAGTTCGGTACTTCGGCTCCGGCAGACAGGATCCTTGATGTTCGACTCCCCCGCCGACGTGACGGAGCGGCTCGCCGCCGTGGACTACCTCTCCGACGACGCCATCTCCACCTCGGTGTTCCTGGCCGCCGCGCTGGGCAAGCCGCTGCTGGTCGAAGGACCCGCCGGAGTGGGCAAGACGCAGCTCGCCAAGGCCGTCGCCCAGGCCACCGGCGCCGGCCTCATCAGGCTGCAGTGCTACGAGGGCCTCGACGAGGCCAGAGCCCTGTACGAGTGGAACTACAAGAAGCAGCTCCTGCGCATCCAGGCCACCAGCGACGACGACGACATCTTCACCGAGGAGTTCCTGCTGGAGCGCCCCCTGCTCAAGGCGGTCAGGGCGCAGGAGCCGACCGTGCTGCTCATCGACGAGACCGACAAGGCCGACGTCGAGGTCGAGGGGCTGCTGCTGGAGCTGCTGTCCGACTTCCAGGTGACGATCCCCGAGCTGGGCACCATCGCCGCCACCCGCCGCCCGTACGTCGTGCTCACCTCCAACGCCACCCGCGAGCTGTCGGAGGCGCTCAAGCGGCGCTGCCTCTACCTGCACATCGAATACCCGACGCCCGAGCGCGAGCGCGACATCGTGCTGGCCCAGGTGCCGGGCCTGCGCGCCGGCCTGGCCGAGCAGCTCGCGCGGACGGTCGCCACGCTGCGGGCGCTGGAGCTGAAGAAGGCGCCGTCGGTGGCCGAGACCGTCGACTGGGCCAACACGCTGCTCGCGCTCGGCCGCGACGAGCTGGACGAGGCCACCGTGGCCGGCACGCTGGGCGTGGTGCTCAAGCACGCCTCCGACCACGCGCGGGCGGTCAAGGAGCTGGGGCTGCCCGATGCCTGAGCCGACGTCGCTGGTCGATCGGCACGTCGGCTTCGTGCACGCGCTGCGCGAGGCCGGGCTGCCGGTGTCGGTCGCCGAGGGGCTCGACGCGGCCAACGCGCTGCGGGTGATCGAGCTGGCCGACCGGGAGTCGCTGCGTGCCGCGTACGCCGCCACGCTGGTCAAGAAGCCCGCCTACCGGCCGGGGTTCGACGTGCTGTTCGACCTGTGGTTCCCGGCGTCCACGTCCGCACTGCGGGCGCGATCCCGTACCGACTTCGAGACGGCCGACGTCAAGGAGCTGCGCGCGCACCTGGCGGAGCTGCTGAGCGGCTCGACCGACCAGGAGATGCGCGCGTTCGCCGAGGCCATGGTGGCGCGGTTCGGCCGGCAGGAGGCCGCTCCCGGGCGGCAGAACTGGTTCTCCTACAGCGTGCTGCGCGCCCTGTCGCCCGAGACGCTGATGGCCGGCATCCTGCGTGCCGTGCTCCAGGGGCAGGAGCGCGGCGGGCTGGCGGAGAAGACCGTGCGGCAGCGGGTCACGTCCAACATCAGGCGCTTCGAGGAGGCGGTGGCCACCGACGTGCGCCGCCGCATCGCCGAGGACTCGGGGATCGAGCGCATCGCCCGCTCGGCCGTGCGCCCGCCGCTCGACCAGATCGACTTCCTGCGCATCACCAGAGCCGACCTGGCCAGGCTGCGCAGGGAGGTGCATCCGCTGGCCCGCCGGCTGGCCGCCCGGCTGACGATCAGGCAGCGCAGGGGCAAGCGCGGCAGGCTCGACTTCCGCAGGACCATGCGGGCCTCGCTGCAGAGCGGCGGCGTGCCGCTCACCACCCACTTCAGGCCGCCCCGCCCGCACAAGCCCGAGCTGGTCGTGCTCTGCGACACCAGCGACTCGGTCTCGTCGTTCGCGCACTTCACGCTGCTGCTCACGTACGCGCTGCGCGAGCAGTTCACGAAGGTGCGGGCGTTCGGGTTCGTCGACACCGTGGATGAGATCACCCGGTTCTTCCAGCCGGGCTCCGACGTGGTGGAGGCCATGGCCAGGCTGGCGGACGAGGCCGACATGGTGCGGTTCGGGCGGACCAACTACGGGCACGCGCTGGAGCGCTTCGCCGAACGCTACGGCGACGCCATCGGCCCGAAGACGTCGCTGCTGATCCTCGGCGACGCCCGCTCCAACTACCAGCCGCCCGCCCTCGACACGCTCAAGTCGCTGGTGTCGCGGTGCAGGCACGCGTACTGGCTCAACCCTGAGCCCACGCAGCAGTGGGACACGGGCGACTCGGTGGCGGGCGACTACGGCACGGTCGTGCCCATGCACGAGTGCCGCAACGTCGCCCAGCTCACCGCGTTCATCGAGACCCTGGCGTAGACCGGGGTCAGACGCGCTGCAGCTCGCGGGCCGCCGTGCGGGAGAGCAGCTCGATCTGCGACGGGCTGAGCACGTCGCGGTCGGCGGCCTTGATGAGCTTGGCCATCGCGCGCGGCTTGGCCAGCGTCAGGCCCTCGGCCACGACGACGCCGCTCTTGGGCAGCAGCCCGCAGTGGACCGCGAGCATCGGCGTGATGCGCACCTGGACGCCGGTCTCGCGGGTCAGCAGCTCGGCGAACGCCTCGGCCTGCTCGACCAGCGGCTTGGCGGTCTTGCTGCCGTACTTCTCGCCGAAGAACAGCCGGCCCGCGTAGCAGGCGATCTCGGTGTCGGGACTCCACGACTCGTTGTCGATGATCCAGACGCCGCCCGGACCGATCACGAGGTGGTCGATGGAGGCCTGGCCGCGGATCGCCCGGCCGTCGAGCACGTGGTAGCTCTGGCGGCTGAGCGAGCGGCGCAGCAGGCGCCCCGTGATGAGCTCGCCCCTCTTGGCGCCGCGCCACACCGCGGTCTTGTGGAAGGAGTACCAGTCGAGCAACCAGTCGCCACCGAACGTGAGCGCTCCGAGCAGCAGGCCGGTGATCGCGGATCCGCCCGCGAGCCCGAACCTGATCCCCAGGGCGATGCCGATGACGAAACCCACAGCGGCCTTGGCGTACCTGTACTTGCGCCGGTTCGGAGCGTCCTCGCGCCAGAATTTCTCGTACCACCACTGCGGGGATGAGCCTGTGTACTTCTCGTTGGGCTGCACGTAGATAGAGCCACCGGGCACGGCAAACTCCCCGAATGTAGATGTTGTGCAGGATCTGCCACGCCGAAGATCCCTCGCCGGTCAAGGGATACCCGTTCCCCAACCAAGGCGAGCCTAAGGTGACGGAATTAGTACCCGCAAGACCATCAACCGACCAGTCGGTATGCTAAGCCGGTGACCAAGGGGGACCGAGTGAAAGACGAACCGGTCAGGCAGCGCCTGCTCGCCGAGGCGACCCGGCTGTTCGCCGAGCGCGGCTTCGAGAGCACCTCGGTGCAGGAGATCGTGGTCGCGGCGGGCGTGACCAAGGGCGCGATGTACCACTACTTCGACTCCAAGGACGATCTCCTCCACGAGATCTACGCCCGGGTGCTGCGCATGCAGATGGACCGGCTCACCCATATCGCCGACGGGCCCGGCACGATCAGGCAGCGTCTCCACCGCGCCGCGGCCGACGTCGTGGAGACGACGGCCGCCAACCTCGACGACTCCAAGATCTTCTTCAGGTCGATCCACCTGCTCGCCCCCGAGACGCAGAAGACCGTGCGCGCCGAGCGCCGCCGCTACCACGAGCGCTTCCGCGCGCTCGTGGCCGAAGGGCAGCGCACCGGCGTCTTCAGCGACCGCGTGCCGGCCGAGCTGGTCGTCGACTACTTCTTCGGCTCGGTGCACCACCTGGGCACGTGGTTCAGCACGCGGGGGCCGCTCACCGGAGCCCAGGTGGGTCAGCACTTCGCCGACCTGCTGCTCGCCTCACTCGGGGCCGGGGACGTCGACGAGTGAGGCCAGCGCCTCCCGGTGGTCGCCCGGCGTGCCGAGCGCGACCTCGGTGGCCTTGGCGCGCTTGAGATAGAGATGCACGGGGTGCTCCCAGGTCATCCCGATACCGCCGTGCAGCTGCAGGGCCTCCTCGGCCGCGTGCACGGCCACGCCGGCGTTCCACGACTGGGCCACCGCCACGGAGATCGACGAGGCGTCCGCGACCGCGTTCCTGGCCGCCGCCCTGGCCCTGACGACGTCCAGCCAGAGGTCCGCGAGGCGGTGCTTGAGCGCCTGGAACGAGCCGACCGGGCGGGCGAACTGGTGGCGCTCCTTGACGTACGCGAGCGTCGTCTGCAGGCACCACTCGGCCACCCCGAGCTGTTCCGAGGCGAGCAGCCCGGCTCCGAACCGCAGCACCGCGGCCAGGTCGCAGGCCCCGACCCGGCGGGCCCTGGTCCTGGTGAACGTGACCGTGGCCACCGGCCTGGTGAGGTCCAGCGACGACACGACGCGCACCACGCCGGCCTCGATCGCGTCGCCCTCGACCGCGTACAGGTCGCCGTCCACCGGCACCAGCAGCACGTCCGCCACCTCGGCTCCGGCCACGCCGGTCACCGAGCCGGACAGCCGTCCTCCGCCGTCCACCCGCACCGACGCGCCCCGGTCAGGCCGGTACGCCGACGCCCCGAACGACACCACCAGCGCCGCCGTCCTGCGCCCCTCGGCCAGCTCGCCGAGCAGCGCGTCGCGGGTCGGCAGCAGCGCCCGCGTGGCCAGCACCGAGCTGGTGAAGAACGGCACCGGCGCGACCGCCCTGCCCAGCTCCTCCAGCACCACGGCCGCCTCGCTGGCCGACGCGCCCGCCCCGCCCAGCTCCTCGGGCACCAGCAGTCCCGCCACCCCGATCTCGCCGGCCAGCGTCTTCCACAGGTCCAGGTCGTACGGCTGCGACTCGACGCGCTGCAGCACCGCGGACGGCGGGCAGCGGTCGGCCAGCAGTCCGCGTACGGCGGCGCGCAGCTCCTCTTCGACCTCGGAGTACAGCAGGCTCATCGCGGCAGGTCCTTCCACGGCACGTCCTTGTCGACACGGGGTTCCGACGGCAGGCCGAGCACCCGCTCGGAGATGATGTTGCGCAGGATCTCGGAGGTGCCGCCCTCGATCGAGTTGCCCTTGGCCCGCAGATAGCGGTAGCCGGGGCCGCGGCCGTAGAAGTCGACCTCCTCCGAGCGGCGGAACGTCCAGTCGTCGTAGCCCAGCTCGCGCCTGAACTCCATCTCCAGCCCGGTCAGCGCCTGGTTGAGCCGGGCGAAGGAGAGCTTCATGCCCGAGCCCTCGGGCCCCGGCTGGCCGGCGGCGAGCTGCTCGCGCAGCCGCGCGCCCGACAGGCGGGTCACCTCGGCCTCCACCCACAGCGACAGCAGCCGCTGGTGCAGGTCGTGGGTGCGCAGCTCGGGCTGCTCGCGCCAGGAGGCCAGCACGGACGCCATGACGCCGCCGCCGCGCCGGGTGGGCGCGCCGCCGATGGCCACGCGCTCGTTCATCAGCGTGGTCTGGGCGACCCGCCAGCCGTCGCCGACCGCGCCGAGCCGCAGGTCGTCGGAGAGCCGCACGCCGGTCAGGAACACCTCGTTGAACTCGGCCTCGCCGGTGATCTGGCGCAGCGGCCGCACCTCGACGCCGGGCGCGTGCATGTCGCACACGAAGTACGTCAGCCCGCGATGCTTGGGCACCTCGGGGTCGGTACGGGCGACGAGGATCGCCCACCGCGCGTGATGGGCGCCCGACGTCCACACCTTCTGCCCGTCGACCACCCATTCGTCGCCGTCCCTGACCGCCCTGGTGGCCAGCGTGGCGAGGTCGGACCCGGCGCCCGGCTCGCTGAAGAGCTGGCACCAGATCTCCTCGCCGGTCCACAGCGGCCTGAGGAAGCGGCGCTTCTGCTCCTCGGTGCCGAACGCCAGGATCGTCGGCGCCGCCATGCCCAGCCCGATGGCCTGCAGCCCGGCGTTGAGCTGCGGGGTGTCGGCGAGTTCCCTGTCCACGACCTGCTGCAGCTCGCGCGGCGCACCGAGGCCGCCGAGCCCTTCTGGGAACCACACCCAGGCCAGCCCGGCGTCGAACCGGGCGCGCAGGAACTCAAGGCGGTCCCCGCTCGGATCGTGCTCGCCGAGGAACGCGGCCACGCGCTCCTTGATCTGCGCCTCGTTCACATGTACCTCTTCAGCTCGCGATAGGCCAGGGACCGCTTGTGCACCTCGTCGGGGCCGTCGGCCAGGCGCAGCGTACGGGCGTGCGCCCAGAGCCCGGCCAGGGGGAAGTCCTGGGAGACGCCGCCGGCGCCGTGGACCTGGACGGCCTTGTCGAGGATCCACTCCACCGTGATCGGGGTGGAGATCTTGATGGCCTGGATCTCGGTGTGGGCGCCCTGGTTGCCCACCGTGTCCATGAGCCAGGCCGTCTTGAGCACGAGCAGGCGGGCCTCCTCGATCTTCACGCGGGACTCGGCGATCCAGTCCTGGACGACGCCCTGCTGCGCGACCGGCTTGCCGAAGGTGGTCCGCGACAGCGCCCGCCGGCACATCAGCTCGACCGCGCGCTCGGCCATGCCGATCAGCCGCATGCAGTGGTGGATGCGGCCGGGGCCGAGCCGCGCCTGCGCGATGGCGAAGCCGCCGCCCTCCTCGCCGATGAGGTTCGCGGCGGGCACGCGGACGTCCTCGAAGACGACCTCGGCGTGGCCGCCGTGGTCGGCGTCGGTGTAGCCGAAGACGTGCATGCCGCGCTTGACCTGGACGCCGGGCGTGTCACGCGGCACGAGGATCATGCTCTGCCTGCGGTGCTTGGGCGCCTCGGGGTTCGTCTGGCCCATGACGATGAAGATCTTGCAGTGGGGGTTCATCGCGCCGGAGATGAACCACTTGCGGCCGTTGATGACGTACTCGTCGCCGTCGCGCACGATCGAGGTCGCGATGTTCGTGGCGTCGGAGGAGGCCACGTCGGGCTCGGTCATGGCGAAGGCCGAGCGGATCTCGCCGTCGAGCAGGGGCTGCAGCCACTCCTTGCGCTGCCACTCGCTGCCGAACATGGACAGGACTTCCATGTTGCCCGTGTCGGGGGCCGCGCAGTTGGTGGCGACGGGGGCCAGGGCCGGGCTCCTGCCCATGATCTCCGCCAGCGGGGCGTACTGCAGGTTCGTCAGCCCGGCGCCGTGCTCGCCGGGCAGGAACAGGTTCCACAGGCCGCGCTTCCTGGCCTCGTCCTTCAGGTCCTCGATCAGCGGCGGCGGGCTCCAGCCGCTGGTCTGCGCCTGTTCCTCGAAGGCCGGCTCTGCGGGGTAGACGCATTCGTCCATGAAGCGGAGCAGTCGCTCGCGCAGGTCCTCGGTGACGGTGTCGAAGGCGAAGTCCATGACGCGACCCTACCGACCGGCCGGTATGCGTGTCGACAGGTGGTTTCCCGTAAATACCCCCAGGTGGACATCTACCTGCACGTTCTCATGCCCCTACAGTGACCGCCATGACCGCGAAGCTGCCTACCCCCACCGTGCTCGAGAACGACGTCGTCCGGCTTGAGCCGCTCACCATGGACCACGTGCCCGACCTGTTCGCCGCGGGGGGCGGCGACGAGGAGGTCTGGCGCTGGATGCCGGCCGCCGCGCCGCGGACCGAGGAGGAGCTGGGCAAGGTCGCGCGCATGCTGATCGACGACGACAAGCACGTGCCGTTCGCCGTGGTGGTGAGGGCGAGCGGGCGGGCCGTGGGCTGGACGACGTACGCCGACGTGCCGGGTTTCGAGGCCAGCGTGGAGATCGGCTGGACGTGGTACGGCCGCGCGTCCTGGCGTACGGCGGTCAACACCGCGTGCAAGCTGCTGCTCGTGGACCACGCCTTCGAGCTGGGCCACAACAGGGTGCTGCTCAAGACCGACATCCGCAACGAACGCTCGCAGAACGCGATCAGGCGCATCGGCGGCGTGCACGAGGGCACGCTGCGCCGGCACCGCCGCAGGGCCGACGGCACCTGGCGCGACACGGTCTGCTTCGGCATCCTCGACGACGAGTGGCCGCCGCACCGCGCCCGACTCCAGGCCCGCCTGGCGGCGTCCTAGCCTTCAAGCCCGCCCCGCGACCTCCCGGCCTTCAGGCCCGCCCGGCGCCCTCCCAACCTTCAGGTCCGCCTGGCGGCCTCCCAATCTTCAGGTCCGCCTGGCGGCCTCCTGACCGAGCATGCCCGCGAGCAGCTCGCGGACGAGCTGTTCGAGCTCCTCCCGCGTGGGCACGGCGCCGGCGCCGGCGATCGCGTCGAACAGCAGGCCCTCGGCGAAGGCCACCATCGCGCGTCCGTGCCGCACCGGGTCGCGGGAGCCCAGGGCGGCCAGCATCGCCACGGCGGGGTCGCGGAAGCGGCGGCCCGCCCGGTCGTAGATGGCGCGCAGCTCGGGCCGCCTGGTGGCCTCCAGCGCCAGCTCGTAGCGGGCCAGCGTGCGGGCGCTGTCGCAGAGCTGGATGTGCAGCGCCTCGGCCAGCCGGGCGGGCAGCCTTTCCGGGTCGTGGCCGCCCTCGTGGTCGCCCTCGTACGCGCCCGACAGCGCCTCCGCCTCCCGCTCGGTGAGCCTGGCCAGGGTCAGCTCCAGCAGCGCCGCCCTGGTGCGGGCCAGGTTGGAGGTGGAACCAGGCGGCAGGCCGGCGGCCTCGTCCACGGCCCGGTGGGTCAGGCCGCGCATGCCTCGCTCGGCGAGCAGCGCGATGGCCGTGTCGGCGACGACGTCTGAGCGCTTCACGGAAGCCGATACTACTGCGGTAGTGGGACCGGACTACGGGCGTAGTACGGTTCAACTACGGACGTAGTGACCGGAGGAGGCGCGGATGGCCAGGGCTGTGGTGATCGGTGGCGGGATCGGCGGGCTGAGCGCGGGAGTAGCGCTGCTGCGCAAGGGGTGGGACGTGACCGTGCTGGAGCGGGCGCCCGCCATCGAGCCCGTCGGCTCGGGCCTCGCGATCGCCGCCAACGCGCTGAAGGCGCTCGACGTCATCGGCCTCGGCGACAGGATCCGCGCCCTCGCCCACGCGGAGGGGCCGATGGGCCTGCGCAGGGCCGACGGGCGCTGGCTGGCGCGGGCCACGGAGGAGGAGGCGGACGACGCGTACGGCGACTCGGTGGTGGTGATGCTGCGGGCCACGCTGCTCGACGTGCTCACCGGCGCCCTCGCCGAGGCGGGCGGGCCCGGCCGCCTGCGCCTCGACACGAGGGTCACGGAGGTGGACGCCGAGCGCGGCGTCGTACGGACGGAGGCGGGCGACCTGGCGGGCGACCTGGCGGGCGACCTGGAGGCCGACCTGGAGGCCGACCTGGTGGTGGCCGCCGACGGCATCCACTCGGCCACCCGCCGCGCCCTCTTCCCCGGCCACCCGGCCCCGGTCTACGCGGGCGTGACCGCCTGGCGCGGCCTCATCCCGCTCGCCGACCTGAAGGAGAGCCAGGACACCCGCGCTCCCTCACGGTCGCCTGAGGCGGGGAGCCGGGACGGTCGCGACGCCTTGCGGGTGCCGAGGTCGGAGAGCTGGGGGCGGGGCACCGTGTTCGGCATCCACCAGCTGGCCGGCGACCTCGTCTACGTCTACGCCACCGACGTCGCGCCGCCCGGCGGCACGGCCGCGGACGAGCGCGAGGAGCTGCTGCGCAGGTTCGGCGACTGGCACGAGCCCATCCCGGCGCTGCTGCGGGCCGCCGACCCGGCGCGGATCACCCGTAACGACGTCTACTACCACGCCACGCCGCTGCCCGCCTTCCACCGGGGCAGGGTGGCGCTGGTCGGCGACGCGGCCCACGCGATGACGCCCAACCTCGGGCAGGGCGCCTGCCAGGCGATCGAGGACGCGGTCGTGCTGGCCCACCTGGCCGATCCCGGCGCCCCGGGTGACGGCGCCTCGGGTGACGGCCTGGCCGCCTACAGCGCGGCCCGGACGCGGCGGACGGCGCGGGTCGTCCGGCGGTCGATGACGCTGTGCCGGCTGACCAAGTGGCGCAACCCGGCGGCCGTGTGGCTGCGGGACGCCGGGGTGGCGGCGGCGAGCCGGCTCAGCCCAGATCTGATGTTGCGGTCGATGGACGAGGTGCTGCGCTGGCGTCCACCGGCGCGGGCGTGACCGCCTGCTCGGCGGGAGGCGGGGCGGCGGCCGGCTTGGCGGGAGGTGCGGCGGCCGGCTTGGCGGTGTGGTCGGGGGCCAGCCGGCCCAGCGTGATCGTGCCGCCGATGGTCAGCGCGGCGGCCAGCAGGGCGGGCACCGCGGTGCTGGGCGAGGTGGGCAGCGGCTCGCCCAGCAGGATCGCCCCGGCGAGCACGGACGTGATGGGGTCGATGACCTGGACGCCGGCGTAGGCGATGCCGAAGTAGCCGACCGCGTACGAGCGTTGCAGCAGCACCACGGCGCAGATCAGCAGCACCGGCACGACCAGGCTGAACCAGTGGATCAGCCGGCCCCAGTCGCCCTGCATCCCGCCGCCGACCACCCGGACGAACGTGGACACGCTCGCCGTCATGACGCCCGCGCCCACCGACAGCAGCAGCGCCTTGTTCGCCCCGTGCACCCGCCGGGCGAACAGCTGGCTGACCAGCGTGACGGCGCCGATCACGGCGATGAAGGCGAGCGCGGCGCCGTCGCCGAGCCGGGGCGTCACGTCGTGCGCGGGCACCAGCAGCATGAGCCAGAGCAGGCCGACGGCGACGGCGATCGAGCCGAAGATCTCGGCGCGGTACGGCCGCCGCCCGTACATGAACGCGGCCAGCGGCACGGCGAAGACCAGGGTGGCCACGCTGATCGGCTGGACGGCGACCAGGGGCGCGAAGCTGAGCGCGACGGCGTGCAGGCAGGCGCCGGTGAAGGAGATGACGCCGCCCACCCACCAGCGGGGTCGCCGCACCAGGCTGAGCGAGGCGCCCTCGGCCACGACCTCGTACTGCTGCAGTGCGGCGCCCAGCGCGTAGCCCAGCGCCCCCGCCAGCGCGATCAGCATGCCGACCCAGGTCATCGCGGCCCGCGCAGAAGCAGGGATCCTCTCAGGAGCATTGCCCCAGCTTATGAGGCCGGGCGAGGGGGAGAATCACCCTTTGGTCGGAAAAGTCCATACAAACCGGCCTCGGCCTGCACGAACTTGTGGCTCATCCTTGGGCCCCGCCTGGCCGCCGACCGCCCCCTTTTGCCCCGTTACGCCGGCTGCGGGCAGACGCAGAAGAGGTGGCCCTGCGGGTCCTGCAGCACCACCCACCGGGTGCCCTCCTCGGTGACGCCCGGCTGGAACTCGGGCCTGGTCGCCCCCAGCTTCAGGTAGTCCTCGACCGCCTGCGCCACGTCCGGCACCCGGAAGTCGAGGTGGAACTGCTTGTCGGGGCTGGGCCACGTGACCGGCTTGCGGTCGGCCACCCGGCCGAAGTAGATCGAGACCGTGCCGTCGGTGATGGCGGCGTACTCGTCCTCCGCGTAGGTGATCTCCATGCCGGTCACCTGGTGGTAGAACTCGGCCAGCGCCTTGGGGTCGGCGCAGTCGAGGCTGAAGGCCAGAAGGTTCGCTTTCGTCGTCATGGCGCCCAGCGTTCCAGCCATACCTGCCATCTCCTGTCAGGTACGTACGCGCTACCCGCAACAGCCCTCTTGTCGGGCAACGCGCTAACTACCGGTCGGTACTCGTGTAAACCCGTAAGAATGCCTTTGCTGTCCTTTAACCATTCCGCAAGCTGATGCCGCCACCCTTCCCCCATCAGAAAGGAGACGCCGTGCGTACCAGGCCAGAACGGCTCTACGAGATCGACGGGCTCCGGCTGCTTGCGGCGTTGTGCGTCGTGCTGTTCCACTACGTGTTCTCCGGCTGGGCAGGCGGCAAGACCACTGTGACGTTCGTCACCGAGAGCGCCTGGGCCAAGTACGGCTACCTCGGCGTCGACCTGTTCTTCTTGATCAGCGGGTTCGTCGTGCTGATGAGCGCGTGGGGAAGGACGCCACGGCAGTTCGTGGTCTCGCGGGTGGTGCGGCTCTACCCGGCCTATTGGGTGGGCATCGCGGTCACGGCGACCGTCACCGTGCTGCTCGGGTGGGGCCTGTTCCAGGTGTCGGTGCCGCAGGTGCTGGCCAACCTGACGATGTTCCAGTCGGTGCCGAACATCGAGAACGTGGACGTCGTCTACTGGACCCTCTGGGCCGAGATGCGCTTCTACATCCTCATGCTGATCGCCACCGTGATCGGGATCACCCGGGGGCGGATCATGGCCGGGCTGTGGGGGTGGCTCGCCTTGACGTTCCTCGTCGAGCTGGGCGTGCTGCCGGGCATCGCCGACCTGGTCGTCCAGTCGGAGTTCTCGCACTACTTCATCGCCGGCATGGCGCTGTTCATGCTCTACCGGTTCGGGCTCGACTGGCAGATCGCGCTGCTGGTGCCCATCTGCCTGGGCAACGCCGTCTACCGGGCCATCGGGTACGCCGAGGCCGTCGGCGAGCGGTATCACGTCACGTACTCGCCGGTCGTCATCACCGCCGTCGTCGTGCTCATCTTCCTCGTGATGACGTTCATCGCGCTGCGGGTGACCAGAGCGCTCGCCCGGCCGTGGCTGGTGACGGCGGGGGCGCTGACCTATCCGCTGTACCTGCTGCACGCGCACGTCGGGTTCATCCTGTTCGCCAGGCTCGAAGGGGCGTTCAACAAGTACGTGCTGCTCGCCGGGATGATCGTGGTCATGCTGGTGGCCGCGTACGCGGTGCACCGGTTCGTGGAACGGCCGCTCGCGCCCGTGCTCAAGCGGCTGCTGTCCAAGCGGGAGCCTCCGGCGCACGCCGCGGTCCCGGCCGGCAGCCCCACGGGGTGAGTCGACTCTGCCGACAACCCGTTGTCAGGGCGGGCGCGGAGATCCCGGGGCCGGATACGATCCGCGTCACCGAAGCGGCGTCGCTGAACGGCGAGAGGGGGCCGGATGAGTCTCGGCGAACACGAGTGGGCCCCGCCCGGCGTCGACCCGGAGCGGCCCACGGTCGCCCGCGTCCACGACGCCCTGCTCGGCGGCACCGAGAACTTCGCCTCCGACCGCGCCGTCGCCCGCAAGCTCAAGGACGTCGTGCCCGAGGTGGTGAACCTGGTGTGGTGCGACCGGGCCTTCGTCGGCCGGGTCGTCGACTACCTCGTCCGTGAGGCCGGCATCCGGCAGATCATCGACCTCGGCGCCGGGCTGCCCACGGTCGAGAACACCCACGAGGTCGCCCAGTTCGCCGACCCCACCTGCCGGGTCGTCTACGTCGACAACGACCCCATGGTCGAGCCGCACGCCAAGGCCATTCTCGGCGGCAACGCGAACGCCGACGCCATCACCGCCGACCTGCGCGACGTGGACGCCGTGCTCGGGCACCCCGCGCTGCGCCGCCTCATCGACCTGTCCCAGCCCACCGCCGTCCTCGTCATCGGCGTGCTGCACCTGCTCGCCGACCACGAGGACCCGCACGGCGTCGTCCGCAGGTACGTCGCCGCGCTCCCGCCCGGCGGTCACCTGGCCGCCTCGGGGTTCCTCGCCTCCGGCAACCCCAAGGCCAAGGCGCTGGAGGTGATGCTCCAGGCCACCATGGGCACCGGCCACTTCCGCGACCGCGCCGCCATCACCCGCTTCTTCGACGGCCTGGTGCCGGTCGAGCCCGGGGTCGTGCACTTCCCCGAATGGCACCCCGACGAGCGCCTCCCCGGCCCCCTCGCCCCCTGGGAGGAGCTCCTGCTGGGCGGCGTCGCCCGCAAGCCCCACCCCTGACCGGCTATCGTGGGGCGCATGCATCGGCGCTTCATCTGTTCTCCGCCCCCCGCCCGCTAGCGGGCGGCATCCTCTGAAGCTCGCCGGGTCACACTGATCCGGGGGTGGTCGCTGCCCGCACACCGGGCCATGATCGACCTTCACCTCCGGAGAACCCTTCAGATGACGCATGTCTCCGCCCGGCGGGGCGCCCTTTACGTGTCCGTGGCCGCGACCGCCTGGGGCACCGGCGGCGCCGCCGGGTCGCTGCTCTTCCAGACCGGCGGGCTGGGCCCCGTCGGCGTGTCCCTGTGGCGGTATGTGATCGGCGCCACCTTCCTCGTCCTGCTCATCCGCCCGGCGGGCCGCCCCACGCTCACGGGCCGCACGCTGGTGGTCGGCGCCGGGATGGCCGTCTACCAGACCGCCTACTTCGCCGCCATCGCCCACTCCGGCGTCGCGGTGGCGACCGTGGTGACGATGGGCGCCACCCCGATCTTCACCGCGCTGGGCAGCCGCTTCCTGCTCAAGGAGCGCCTCGGCCGTACGGCGCTGCTCGCCCTGGCGGCGGCGCTGGCCGGCCTCGTCCTGCTCACAGGCGAGTCGGTCCTGAACACCCAGGGAGCGGGCACCCAGGGAGCGGGCACCCCGGTGCTCGGGGTGCTGCTCGCGCTGGCCTCCGCCGCCGGGTACGCCGGGGTGACCCTCGTGTCCAGGCGGCACCGCGACGACGGCGGTCCCGAGGCGGCCGCGATCGGCGGGTTCGTCGTGGCCGCGCTGTGCCTGGCGCCGTTCGCGCTGGCCGAGGGCGTGCTGCCCGAGGTGAGCTGGACGTCGGCGACGCTGCTCGTGTATCTGGGCGCGGTGCCGACGGCGCTCGCGTACGGGCTGTTCTTCCGTGCGCTGACCGCCCTGCGCGCCACCACCGTGTCGATCATCTCGCTCGGCGAGGCGGTCGGCGCGGCGCTGCTGGGGGTGGCGCTGTTCGGCGAGCGGCTCACCCCCTTGGCCTGGGCGGGGTGCGTGCTGCTGCTCGCCGCGGTGGCCGTGCTCGCCGCACGAGCCGATGCGGCGTGATGTGACGGCGCAGGCGGCCGGATGAGTTAAGGTCCGGTACGGCGGCGCTTGCCGGATCGTCGCTCCGTTCCCCCACAGCGGCAGGGGGAACGGTGTCGGCGTGGCGCGCGTTGGAGGAACTGTGGCCTCGTTCAAGGGAATACTGAGGAACCTCCTGGACCGACCGGGAGGCGTCCCCCTCGCGCCCTACCAGAAGATCGTCAAGGCGGCCGAGTCGCGGGCCGACCGGGTGCGCGGTCTCGACGAGTTGCCGGCGCCCGACAAGAGCGACCTCATGAGCGACCTCGCGGAGTTCTGCGCGGTGGCCCGCGAGGCCGCCGACCGCACGCTCGGCCTGCGCCCCTATGACGTGCAGTTGCTCGGCACGCTGGCGTTGCTCGACGGCAAGGTGGCCGAGATGGCCACCGGTGAGGGCAAGACCCTGTCGGGAGCGATGGCCGCGGCGGGTTACGCCTTGCAGGGCAAGCACGTCCACGTGATCTCCGTCAACGACTATCTCGCCCGGCGCGACGCCGAGTGGATGGGCCCGTTCTACGAGGCGCTGGGCGTGAGCGTGGGCTGGATCGACCAGAACTCCACGTTCGAGGAGCGGCGCGAGGCGTACGCGAAGGACGTCACGTACGGGCCGGTCAGCGAGATCGGCTTCGACGTGCTGCGCGACCGGTTGCGCACCGACGCGAGCGAGCTGATCGTGCCCGCGCCCGAGGTGGCGCTGATCGACGAGGCGGACTCCGTGCTGGTCGACGAGGCCAGGGTGCCGCTGGTGATGGCCGGGGCGTCCGAGGTGGGCAACGCGGTGCCGGAGATGGCGGCGCTGGTCAGGCAGCTCGTCCGCGGCTACCACTACGAGATCGACGAGCAGGCCCGCAACGTCTATCTGACGCCCAAGGGCGCCGACAGCGTCGAGAACATCCTCGGCGTCGACCTCTACGACGAGCACGAGCCCGGCTCGCTGATCGAGCTCAACCTGGCGCTGCACGCCCACGCGCTCCTGACTCGCGACGTCGACTACATCGTGCGCGACGGCAAGGTGCAGCTCATCAACCCCTCGCGCGGCCGGGTGGCGCTGCTGCAGCGCTGGCCCGACGGGCTGCAGGCGGCGGTCGAGGCCAAGGAGGCGCTGCCGCCGAGCGAGAAGGGCGAGATCCTCGACTCGATCACCGTCCAGGGGCTGATCCGGCGTTATCCGCAGATCTGCGGCATGACGGGCACGGCGGTGGCGGTCAGCGAGCAGCTCGGCGAGTTCTACGGGCTGAAGGTCGCGGTCATCCCGCCCAACCGGCCGTGCGTGCGGGTCGACGAGCCCGACCGCATCTACCCGACGGTGCCCGACAAGGACGCGGCGCTGGTCGAGGAGATCCAGGCGGTCCACGAGACCGGCCGGCCGATCCTCATCGGCACGCTCGACGTCGCCGAGTCGGAGAACCTCGCCAAGCTGCTGCAGCGGCGCGGGCTTGAGCCGGTCGTCCTCAACGCCAAGAACGACGCGGAGGAGGCGGCGATCATCGCGCGGGCCGGCGAGCGCGGCGCGATCACCGTCTCCACCCAGATGGCCGGGCGCGGCACCGACATCAGGCTCGGCGACGACGTCGCGGAGCTGGGCGGCCTCTACGTCATCGGCTCCGGCCGCCACGCCAGCAGCCGGCTGGACGACCAGCTGCGCGGGCGGGCCGGGCGGCAGGGCGACCCCGGCGGCTCGGTGTTCTTCGTCAGCATGAAGGACGACCTGATCACCCAGTTCGTGCCCGACGAGCGGCCGCCGGCCGCCGACCCCGACGGCATCGTCAGGCACCGGCGCGGGGCGTACCTCGTGGGTCACGCGCAGCGCGTCGCCGAAGGCGTCAACCTGGAGATCCACCGCAACACGTGGCGCTTCACGCGGCTGCTGGAGCACCAGCGCGAGCTCATTCTGGAGTGGCGCGACAAGGTGCTCCACGGCGACGCCGCCGCCAAGGCGCTGGCCGAGGCCGACCCCGAGCGGTGGGCCGAGCTGCCCGAGGACACCCGCGACGAGACGGCGCGGCAGATCGTGCTGCACGCCATCGACCAGTGCTGGACCGAGCACCTGGCGTTCCTGACCGACCTGCGCGAGGGCATCCACCTGCGGGCGCTGGGCCGGATGAGCCCGATCGACGAGTTCCACCGCGAGGCCGTGGCCGAGTACAAAGCGCTGATGGCCGAGGTGGAGAAGCGCTCGCTGGCCTCGTTCGAGGCGCCCGAGCCCGATCTGAAGCGGCCGACGGCGACGTGGACCTACCTCGTGCAGGACAACCCGTTCGGCACCGAGTGGGACCGCATCCTCAAGCGCGTGACGGCCGCGACCCGCAGGGGCTGATGTTCTAGGGCCAGGTGGGGTCGCCCGACGGCACCACGGGCCCGTCGAGCACGCCCAGGCGTTCCAGCAGGGTGATGAACGTGGTCGCGTACGGCGAGGTCGCCGTGACGGCGGCCACCCGCGGCCAGTCCACCTGCTCGCGCAGCGCGCGCACCTGCGCCAGCAGCGCGCCGTAGTCGCAGGCGTGCTCCGACAGCGGCAGCAACCACGAGATCACCAGGTCGGTGGCCTGCAGCACGGGGACGATCACCGCCGACGCCTTCAGCGGCTCGGCCCGGTCGAGCAGCTCGTCGGTGATCGCCATGTCGGAGACCCGGAAGATCAGGTCGACCAGCCGGCCCTCGTCGTACGCCTTGACGAGCCAGTCCTCCGGCGGCTTGGCGGTCTGGAAACCGATGCCGCGCAGCGCCTCCAGCGCGGCGGGCACGTCGTGCTCGGTGAGCACGAAGTCCACGTCGTGGAGCGAGGGCGCGGCGCCGCGCGCGTACGCGGCACAGCCGCCGGCCAGCGCGAACTTCACTCCGGCGTCCTTCAGCCCCGTGCTGGCTCGCTTGAGCGTGTCGAGGATCGCGTCGGTGACCGCGTGGCCGTGGCTGCTCATGCCGATCGGCTACCCAAACGATCGTCAAGTAGGCGTTGGAAATAGGGCCGTCAGGGTAGCCCGATGAGCCATGAGCGACATCCTGGAAAAGACCGAACGGACCTACGCGAACGGGCACGATCGACCGCTTGCGCGCTACGCCGGGCTGCTCGCCGCGTACGGCGGGACGGTCGGCGTGGCCGCGGCCGCGGTGGCGCTCGCGGGGCGGCGGGTGCCCGAGCAGGTCGGGGTGCTGGACATCCTGCTCATGGCGGCCTGCACGCACAAGGTGTCCAGGCGGCTGGCGAAGGACCCCGTCACGAGCCCGCTGCGCGCCCCGTTCACCCAGTACGAGGGTCAGGGCGGCCCCTCGGAGGTGCAGGAGAAGCCGCGCGGCGCGATCGGCGAGCTGCTGGCCTGCCCGTTCTGCCTCGCGCAGTGGGTGGCCACCGGCTACGCGGCCGGCCTCGTGCTGGCGCCCCGGGCGACCCGGCTGGTGGGCGCGACCATGACCGCCGTCGCCATCTCGGACTGGCTGCAGTTCGCGTACGCGAAACTGATGAAGACCGCCGAGTGACGCCATGATTTTCCCTGCGCCGCGCCGCGGAGGAAAAATGTTAATGAGCGCCCGGCCAGGGCAGTAGCAGACCCATGGCTACATTGCTCTGGATCATCGCCGTCATTCTCGTCATCGCCGGGATCTACGTGCTCCTGGCCCGGCGCGACATCCTCTGGGGTATCGTGCTCATCGTTCTCGGATTCCTGGTCGGGCCCGGCGGGGTCAGCATCTTCAATGTCTAGGGGAACCGTTTCTCCGGTTCCCTGTCCGCCACCCACGAAAAGAAAAACGCTCCCCGCCGACGGGGAGCGTTTTTCTTTTCGGGCTATGCGTGCGCGTCCTCGCAACTGACGCAGTAGACGCAGTAGGCCCGGCCGAGCACCGGCAGCGCCACGTTGCGCACCCGGATGCCGCCCGGCGTCATGCCCTTCTCGCTGCCCTTGTGCGCGTGACCGTGCAGGACGAGGTCGGCGCCGGCCGTGTCGACGGCCTCGGCCAGCAGGTAGCTGCCGAGGAACGGGTAGATCTCCGGCGGCTCGCCCTCCAGCGTCTCCTTGATCGGCGAGTAGTGGGAGAGCACGACGCGGTAGTCGGCGGTCATCTCCTTGAGCGCCATCTTCCACGACTCGGCGATGTGGCGGGTGTGGGAGACGAAGTTCTTGATCTCGCGCTCGCCGAACTCGCTGGCGCACTTGCCCGCGAACCCGCCGCCGAACCCCTTGCCGCCGACGACGCCCAGCTTCGTGTCGCCGCACTGCAGCACCACGCCGTCGTCGTCGAGCACGATGACGCCCGCGTCGCGCAGCTCGTCGGCGATCTCGCGCTCCAGGTCGGAGTGGTAGTCGTGGTTGCCGAGCACCGCGACCGTCGGGATGGGCAGGTCGCGCAGCTCGTCGGCCACGATCCGCCCTTCCTCCAGGGTGCCGTGCCTGGTCAGGTCGCCCGCGAGCAGGAACACGTCGGCGCGGTCCTCGATGTCGTGCAGCCGCTTCCTGTACTGGCCTCTGACGTCCTCGCCCAGGTGGATGTCACCCACCGCGGCTATGCGCAGGTCAGTCAAGACGCTCATCCTCCCCCGGCTCGCCGGCATCGACGACGTTGATCTCGTTGTGCAGGTGCAGGTCGGGCGCGACCTCGTGGGCCACCTGCCCGAGCCGGTCGCGCTGCTCGCACCCGCTCACCTGACCGCGCAGGAAGAGCTGGTCGCCTCGGATGTCGACGCGAATTCCCAGCTCGGTCGTACGACCGTCCTCGGCCAGCGCCTGCTGGACACGGGCCGCGACGTACTGCGGAGCTTCCATCGCTCGTCCTCCTTCTCTGTCGCCGCATGCCCGAGCGTCAATCGCTCAAACAGTACGAATCAGGTCGATGACCGCCCGTTCCACCGGGCCTGCCGTGGCGAGCTGGCCGAAGTCGGCGCCCGCGCCCAGCTCGGTCAGTGCCGCGCCGATCGTCCTGTCCTGCTCGTACGCCTCGATCACCCGCGGGTCCACGTACGACGCCCTGGCCACGGTCGGTGTGTTGCCCAGGTACTCGGACACCTCGCGCATCACCCGCGTGACGGCCCGCTTCTTGCGCGTGACCCCCTCGCGCCCGGCCGGCCGCGACACCGCCAGCCCCACCGCCGCCAGCACGGTGGCGTGCCAGGTGCGGAAGTCCTTGGCGGTGACCTCGTACCCGATGGTCTCGCGCAGGTACTCGTTGATGTCCTCGCTCTTGATGTCGCCCCAGCCGTCCGCGCGCCGGTAGCGCAGCAGCTCGCCCTCCACCCGCAGCGCCTTCAGCGAGCGCAGCACCTTGCACGCGCCGGGGTCGGCCACCTCGACCTCGCGCAGGATGTCGCCCTTGGCCTGGTAGGCGCAGACGACGATGCCGCGCGAGCAGGTGACGTGCTCCATCCTGAGCGTGGCCAGGCCGTAGGTGTCGTAGCTCTCGCCGCCGATGCGGAAGAAGCCGATGTCGAGCAGGCGGGCGGCGGCGGCCAGCACCCGCTGCCTGGTCAGCCCGCGCCCCTGGAGCTGCTCGTCCACGATCTTCCTGAACGCCGGCAGCCGCTCGGCCACCTCCAGCACCCGGTCGAACTTCGCGCGGTCCTGCTGCTCGCGCCACACGTCGTGGTAGCGGTACTGCCGCCGCCCCGCCGCGTCGGTGCCCACGGCCTGCAGGTGCCCGTCGGGCGAGGCGCAGATCCACACGTCCTGCCAGGCCGGCGGGATGGCCAGCGTCTTGATGCGGGCGAGCACCTCGGGGTCGCGCACCGGCCGCCCGTCGCAGTCGAGATAGCGGAACCCGCGGCCGCACCTGCGCCGGGTGAAGCCCGGCTCGTTCTGGTCGCTCGGGCGCAGCTCGACGTCAGGCCCGCCGGCGAACGCCGCCGCCAGGGCTTCGGCGTCGGGCGGCTGCGTGGGGGGAGCTGTCTCGGGCACGCGGTGCGGCTACCCCCGACGTTAGGCGACAAACAGCACGGGCAGGTGAGCCGCATGTCTGACAACGGAGAGTGGCACGAGGAACGGGACAGCAGAGGTCACGCCATGGTGCCCTCGACCCCCCGCGACGTGGTGCACATCAGAGTGGTGTCCTTCATGCTGGTGTTCCTTTTCGCGTTCACGGTGCTGGGGATCATGACGCGGGCGTGGGTGCTGGCCGTCATCGCGATCGTGCTCGCGGTGGTCGCGGTGATCGACCTGCTGGTGGCCGTACGCCGGCAGAAGCAACGTGCCGGACACGACGGAGAGGCGGGCTGATCCTGACATGGCACCACTTCGAGGACGAGTTGTCGTGGTGACGGGCGCGAGCGGCGGGGTGGGGCGGGCGGTCGTCCGCGAGCTGGGCGCTCAGGGAGCCAAGGTGGCCCTGATCGCCCGTGGCACCACCGGGCTGGGCGCGGCGGCCGTGGACGTCGGCACCGAGGGCGGCACGGCCCAGGTCTACGAGGCCGACGTGGCGGACTACGAGCAGGTACGGCAGGCGGCCGAGCGGATCGAGAAGGAGCTCGGCCCGATCAACATCTGGATCAACACCGCTTTCTCCTCCGTTTTCGCGAAATTCGCCGACATCTCCCCGGAGGAGTTCGAACGCACCACCGCCGTGACGTACCTCGGCTACGTCTGGGGCACCAAGGTGGCGCTCGACCTGATGCGCCCGCGCAACGCCGGCGCGATCGTCCAGGCCGGCTCGGCCCTGGCGCACCGCGGCATCCCCCTGCAGTCGGCCTACTGCGGCGCGAAGCACGCCATCAAGGGCTTCACCGAGTCGGTGCGCACCGAGCTGATGGCCGACGGCAGCGAGGTCAAGATCACTCTGGTGCAGCTGCCGGCGCTCAACACGCCGCAGTTCCAGTGGGTGCTGTCCAAGCTGCGCAAGCACCCCCAGCCCGTACCCCCGATCTACCAGCCCGAGGTGGCCGCGCGGGCCATCGTGTACGCGGCCGAGCACCCCGAACGCAAGGAGTACTGGGTCGGCACCAGCACGGTCGCCACCCTCCTCGCGCAGAAGGTCGCGCCCGCCCTGGTGGACCGCTACCTCGCGCGGACCGGCGTCGAGTCGCAGCAGACCGAGGAGGAGACGCCCAGCGGCGTGTCCAACCTGTGGGAGCCCGCCGACGAGGACACCGACTACGGCGCGCACGGCACGTTCGACCGCCGCTCGCACAAGCGCAGTCCCCAGCTCTGGCTCGCCCAGCGCCGCGGGCCCGTGCTCCTCGCGCTGGCCGGCGGTGGCGCGGCCGCGGCCGCGTACGCGGCGCTGCGCCGGGCGGGACGGCTCTAGAGCGCTCGGGGCGGGAGCCGACTTAAGCGCTCCCGCCCGGGTAGACGGGGCGGAAACACCGTCTACGAGGAGGCTCCACCGTGCCTGAGCGCGATCTTCAGTATCTGGCCGGGCTCGCGGCGCAACTGCGCGTCGACTCCGTACGCGCCGCCGCCGCGGCCGGCTCCGGCCACCCCACCTCGTCGATGTCGGCCGCCGACCTGATGGCCGTGCTGTTCGCCTGTCACCTGCGCTACGACTTCGACCGGCCGGACAACCCGGCCAACGACCACCTGATCTTCTCCAAGGGACACGCCTCTCCCCTGCTCTACTCCCTCTACAAGGCCGCCGGCGCGATCACCGACGAGGAGCTGCTGACGTTCCGCAAGCGGGACAGCCGCCTGGAGGGGCATCCGACCCCGCGCCTGCCCTGGGTGGACGTCGCCACCGGCTCGCTCGGCCAGGGCCTGCCCGTCGGCGTCGGCGTGGCGATGGCCGCGCGGCTGGAGCGCCTGCCGTACCGGGTGTGGGTCCTGTGCGGCGACAGCGAGCTGGCCGAGGGCTCCATCTGGGAGGCCGCCGAGCACGCGGGCAGCGAGGGCCTCGCGAACCTGACGGTCATCGTGGACGTCAACCGCCTCGGCCAGCGCGGGCCCACCCGGCACGGCTGGGACACCGGCGCCTACGCCCGCAGGTTCGGCGCGTTCGGCTGGCACACGATCGAGATCGACGGCCACGACCCCGGGCAGATCGACTTCGCGTTCACCGACGCCTCCAACACCCGGCGCCGGCCGACCGTGATCCTCGCCAAGACCCGCAAGGGCGAGGGCGTGCTGGAGGTCGAGAACCGCGAGGGCGCCCACGGCAAGGCTCTGAAGGACCCGGACAAGGCCGTGGCGGAGCTGGGCGGCGTGCGGGACGTGCGCGTCGAGGTGCATGCGCCGGACACGGGGGCGGACACGGCGGCGGAGCCGTTCCGCTTCGACGCGGGCGAGCTGGAGCCGCCCGTGTGGCCGGTGGGCGAGCAGGTCGCGACGCGGGCCGCGTACGGGGAGGCGCTGGCGGCGCTCGGCGCGGCCAGGGGCGACGTGGTGGCGCTGGACGGCGAGGTCGCCGACTCCACCAAGACCGAGACGTTCGCCGAGGCGTTCCCCGAGCGCTTCTTCGAGATGTACATCGCCGAGCAGCAGCTCGTCGCCGCCGCCATCGGGCTGCAGGTGCGCGGGTGGAAGCCGTACGCGGCCACCTTCGCGGCGTTCCTGACCAGGGCGCACGACTTCATCAGGATGGCCGGGGTGAGCGGGTCGTCCATCCGGCTCGTCGGCTCGCACGCCGGGGTGGCGATCGGCGAGGACGGGCCGTCGCAGATGGGCCTGGAGGACCTCGCCATGCTGCGCACCGTGCACGGCAGCACCGTGCTCTACCCCTGCGACGCCAACCAGACGGCGGCCCTGCTGGCCGAGATGGCCGACCTGGACGGCGTGTCCTACCTGCGCACGACGCGCGGGGCCACGCCGGTGATCTACCAGCCCGGCGAGCGCTTCCCCGTGGGCGGCTCGCGCGTGCTGCGGCACTCACCCGGCGACCGGGCCACGATCGTGGCGGCCGGGGTGACCGTGCACGAGGCGCTCGCGGCGGCCGACGACCTGCGCGAGGCCGGCATCCCGGTCGGCGTCATCGACCTGTACTCCATCAAGCCCGTGGACACCGCCGCCCTCATCGAGGCGGCCACCACCACGGGAAACCTCATCACGGTCGAGGACCACCGGATCGAGGGCGGGCTGGGCGACGCCGTCACGGACGCGGTGAGCGAGCTGGGGCCGCGCGTCATCAAGCTGGCCGTCACCGGCCTGCCCGGCTCTGCGACGCCGCAGGAGCAGCTCGCCGACGCCGGCATCGACCGCCACGCCATCGCCGACGCCGTCAAGCGCCTGCTGTGAGCCGGCCTTGCGGGTTCGGGAGGCTTCCATGCAGTGCGGCCGGGGCGGGTGTCACCACCCGCCCCGCTCGCTGTCCTGGCACGCGGCTGGACGGGACGAGTGGGGACATGCGAAAGGGCCGGCGATTCGCGGCGGTGGGTGACCGCCGCTCCTCGTCGGCCCTCTCGTCGGCCCTTTCGTCGGGCTCTGGTCGGGCCTCTCGTCTGACGGGCCCGGCCCGGGGGCGGGAAGCTCGCGCGGGGGACGCTCAGCGGGACTTCGCCGTGGCCTTCCTGTTGGCCTTCTTGATGGCCGTGACGAGCTCCTGCTTGGTCATCTTCGACCGGCCGCGCACGCCCAGCCTGGCGGCCAGGCTCTGCAGGTGCTCCTTGCTGGCGTTGGCGTCCACGCCCTCGGCCGTACGCCCGGAGCGATCGGTCGCGCCCTTGTCGGAAGGGCCCTTCTTGTCCTTCGGCTCCCAGTGGTCGCCGACCTTCTCGAAGGAGTGCTTGAGCGCGGCGAACGCCGTCATGTGGGCGCGGCGCCCCTCGCCGTACTCCTTGACGGCCGAGTCGTGCGCCTTGATCCACGTGTTCTGCGCCTTCTTGGGAGAACGCTTGACGGTCGACGGCAGCTCTTCGACACCTGGCATGTCGCTTCACCTCCTACAGCGGTGAGGTCAGAGGGGCGGTTCGTCGTAGTGGCGGCGGTCCTCGTACACGGTGGTACGACGGGCCTGCGGCTCCTCGTAGATCTCGTGGCGGTGCACCGGCTCGTCGATCGGCCCGACCGCCCGCCGCGCGACCCTGATCCGGTAGAGACCGAACCCGAGCCCGACCAGGCCACCGAGCATGAGCACGACGCCCACTACGTTGATGTCGAGGCCGGCGAGGTCGAACTCGACGGCCCAGGTGAGGATCGCACCGAGCATGATGAGGATGATGCTTCCGGCGATGGTCATCAGATTTACCTCCTTGACACGAAGGAACCTCTATCCACATGTCGAAAAACAAACACGTCGTAATGATCGGGCTCATGGGCTCGGGCAAGTCGACCTCGGGGCGGCTGATCGCCGAGGCGCTCGGGCTCCTGCTGTCCGACAGCGACCAGTACCTCCTTGACAAGCACGGCGCCACCTCCGCGCCTATCGCGGCCCGCGAGGGCAAGGAGACCTTGCACAGGTACGAGGCCCAGCACGTGCTGGACGAGCTGGCCGGGCCGCCCAAGGTGATCGCGGCGGCGGCCAGCACGCTGGAGATCCCCGAGGTGCGGGCGGCGCTGGGCCGGGCGTTCGTGGTCTGGGTGGATGCCGACGACGCGGTGCTGCGCGAACGCATGCACACCAGCGACCACCGCCCCGACTACGACCCCGCCGCCATGCGGGCCCGCCGCGAGCGGTACTTCCGCGAGGTGGCCGACCTGGTCTGCGACGTCGGCGTGATGGCCCCCGAGCAGGTGCGCGACGCCGTACTGAGCAAAATGGGCTTGCCCGGCGATGATCGCGACTGATAGCCAACGAGGATGTTCGCTGAGAAACCCACGCTGAGTGGCGAGCGCGTGACGCTGTGCCCGGTCGGGCCCGAGCACGCCGAGGGCCTGTTCGAGCTGGTGTCCGACCCGGAGGTGCGCCGGCTCACCGGCTCGCACGCCCGCGCCGACCTGGAGAGCCTGCGCACCTGGTACGCCACCCGCGCCGGCCACTCCGACCGGCTCGACCTCGCGATCACGGCGGACGGCGCGTTCGTCGGCGAGGTGGTGATCAACCAGCTCGACACCGACAACCTGTCCTGCAACCTGCGCATCGCGCTGGTCGGCGCGCGCGCCTTCGGCAGGGGCTACGGCAGCGAGGCCATCGAGCTGGTGCTCGACCACGTCTTCCGCACCACGCCGCTGCACCGGGTGCGGCTGGAGGTCTACGCTTTCAACGAGCGGGCCAGGCACGTCTACGAGAAGGCCGGGTTCGTCGCCGAGGGCGTCGAGCGCGACGCGCTGCTGTGGGAGGGCGAATGGCACGACGCCGTGGTGATGGCCGTCCTGCGGCCCGAGTGGCAGGCGCGAACGGGAACCCTGGCATAATGATCATGACGCATGGGTCCCCCGAGGCGCGCGGGGGACCTGTGGCGTCTTCGAGGCAACCAATGGGCGGTGTCGTGCATCTAAGCATCAGTGACGATGCGCTTGGTGCCCGGTGACCCCGAGAGGCTTGGCGGCTACTGGCTGGCCGCCAGGCTCGGCGCGGGCGGGCGCGGTGTCGTCTACGACTCCTACGACGACGAAGGTCGCCGCTACGCCGTCACCGTGCCCCTGGGCGAGGTCGGTCAGCGCTACGAGCAGGTGACCTGCCGCCATCTCGCGCGGGTGGTGGCCGTCGGGTCCGACGCCGGCGTCCCCTACGTCGTCAGCGAATACGTCAGCGGGCCCGACCTGCGCCAGGCCGTGGGACTGCACGGCGGCCCCTACTCAGGTGACGAGCTGGTCGCGCTGGCCGCGGCCCTGGCCGCGGCGCTGCGGTCGCTGCACGCGGCCGGGCTGACCCACTCCGGGCTCAACCCCGAGTGCGTGCTGCTGGCCGACGACGGCCCCCGGGTCATCGAGCTGGGGCTGGCCGGCGCGCGTACGACCGATGGCGCGTGCCCGTACCAGGCGCCCGAGGTGCTGACCGGGCAGGAGGCCGGGGCCGCCGCCGACGTCTTCGCGTGGGGCGCCGTCGTGCTGTTCGCGGCCACCGGCGACGACCCGTTCGGCGGCGACAGCCCCGGCGCCGTCATGCACCGGCTGCTGACCGTCGACCCCGACCTGAGCTGCCTGCCCGAGCCGCTGGCCGGGCTCGTCGAGCGGGCGCTGGCCAAGAGCCCCGCCGACCGGCCCGCCGCGGCCGAACTGCTCATCGAGAGCGCGACCGAGCTGCGCCCGCCCGACGCGTACGTGCGCACGCCGTCGCTCGGGGAGGCGGCCGAGCAGGCGTACCTGTCGCTCACCCCCCGCCAGCAGGAGGAGGTGCCCGGGCTGCTGCTGCGGCTGCTCGACGGTGACCGGCCGCACGACGAGGGCGACGTGCTCGCCCCGCTCATGGCGGCCGGCCTGCTCGTACGGCGCAGCATCCGCGTACCGTCCGCCGAGACCTCCATCGGCAAGCTCGTCGCCGTCAGCGACGACAAGGTCGCCCCCGCCAGCGCCGCCCTCTACCGCGCCTGGCCCCGGCTACGCGGCTGGGTGGCCGACGAGCGCGACGGCATGACCGTGCACCGGCACCTGCGCCAGTCCGCCCGGCAGTGGTCGGAGCACCGGCGCGGGCGCGGCCACCTGCTGCGCGGCGACGAGCTCGCCACCGCGCTCGGCTGGGCCGCGGCCAAGCGCCGGCACGTCCGGCTCAGCCAGCTCGAACGCGACTTCATCAGCGACAGCGTGGCCCTCGCCAAGCAGCGCAGGAAGCTCCTCGTGCCCGCCCTGTCGGCCGTCGCCGCCGTGGTCGCGGTCGCCGTCACCATGACGGTGGTGACCGTCCAGGGACAGAACGACCTGCGCGGACGCCTCCTCGAGGCCGGCGCGCGAGCCGTCGCCGCGCGGGCCGAGGCGCTGCGCACCACCGATCCGCGGGCCGCGATGCGGCTCAGCGTGGCCGCCTGGCGGATGTCGCCGATCTTCGAGGCGCGGGCCGCCCTGCAGTCCTCGATCGTACAGCCCGAGCTGGGCGTCTTCACCGACCCCGGGGCCGACGGGCGGGCCCGCTACCTGCTGCGCGGCGACGAGCTGGTCCGGTGGGACGCCGGGGCCGTGACCATGTACGAGGTGTCCGGCGGGCGGGAGGTGGCGTCGTACCCGCTGCCGCCGGGGAGCATCGGGCTGAGCGACGACGGGCGGTTCGCCGAGGGCGCCTCAGGGCCCGTCGAGGTGGCGACCGGGCAGGCGCCCGCCGACGGGGTCTTCACGATCAGCCGGGGCAACCGCACGCGGGTCTACCAGGGGACGCGGGTGCTGTTCGACGTCATCGACCGCAAGGTGGCGCTGTCGCCCGACGGCAACAGGGCCGCGCTGTCCGGGCTGGACGGGCGGGTCGAGCTGTGGGAGCTGGCGCCGCGGCGGGTGCGTACCGGGGTGGTGAAGGTCGAGCCGCTCACCGGCTCCGTGGCCGCCGCCCCCGCCCTCGCCTTCAGCCCGGACGGCGGCACGCTCGCGGTCGCGGGCCGCGACGGCGTCACGCTGGTGGGCGCCGGCGCCCGGCACACCGGCGCCCCGGAAACCCTCGCCACCCACCACCCCGGCCTCCCCACCCCCACCACACCTCCTTCCCCCGGCCCCGGCCTCCTCGCCCTCCCCTCGACCCTCGCGGACCCCTCCCCCGCCCAACCCTTCACCGCCGCAATCCCGACGTCCCCCGGCACGACCGGCTCACCGCCCTTGCCGGGCGTGGCAGCCGCCCCCACGTCCCCCGGCCCGGCCCAGGCCCCCGGAACGACCACCGCCCCTACATCACCCGCCCCGGCCGGGGCCCCCGCCTCACGCGGCACGGCCGCCGCCCCTGCGTCGCCGGGCACGGCCGGGGCGCCTGCCACACCCGGATCGGGTCCTTCCCGGCAGGCCGAGACGTTCGGCTTCGCACCGCACACCCGCGCGTCGGCCCTCCCGTCGCGCGCCGAGGCCGCGTCCCCCAAGCCGGCCGCCTCGGGGACGCGCGCCGGCACTACCGGTCGTCCGCAGGCCGTGTCCCCGTCCCGCACCCCGGGCCCCCGAGCCACGGCCGGCCCGACCCCCTCCAAAACCCCCGCCTCCAAGGGCACCGCCACGGCGGGTCCCGGCGGCAAGGGAGCGCCGGACGGCCACGCGGGCGCGCCGGATCAGGACGCCGCCCGCGACACGGACTCCGCCCGCGACGCCGACGCCGCCCGCGACGCCGACTCCGCCCGCGACGCCGAGGCGACCCGCGACACCAAGGGTGAGCACAAGGCCAAGGGTGAGCGCGAGGCCAAGACCGCGAGCGACGCCGAGGCGGCGCGCACCGCCAAGGACGGGCGCAATGCCGCGGCCACGCCCAGCACGCCCAGCACCCCCAACACCACCAACGCCAAGACCGCGCGCAACGCCAAGAGCGGGAGCGATGCCGAGGCCGCGCCCAGCAACCCTGACGCCAAGGCCACGCGCGATCCCGACAGCGGGAGCGATGCCGAGGCCGCGCCCAGCACCCCCAACACCCTCAACGCCCTCAACGCTGAGGCCACGCCCGGCACCCCTGACACCCCCAACGTCAGGGCCGCGCGCGACGCCGAGGCGGCGGTGGTGCGGGATGGGGGTGCGGGGGCGGATCCGGGGGCCGGGCGTGATGCCGGCTCTGCCCGCAGGATCAAGGCTGATGTGGCGCGGGTGGTGGCGCAGGCGGTGCGGGCCAAGAGGGTGCGGGTGAAGAGTGGGGATCCGGGCTCCGGGGCGGAGAGGGCCTGGGGAGTGGAGATCGTGGACGGGCTGGAGGTGACGCCTGCCACGGCGGCGGGGCCGCTGGTGTTCAGTCCCGACGGACGCCTGCTGGCGCTGCCCGGCGACGGTGAGGTGCGGGTGTGGAACGTGGCCGAGCGCCGCCTGGCCGGCTCGTACCCGCTCAAGGATCCTGGCCGGGGGCTGGCGTTCTCGGCGGACGGCCGCACCCTGCGTTACCTGAGCGGCATCGGCTCGGTCGTCTCGCTCGACGTCTCCGGCCTGCCGGCCCCGGCTGGCGAGGGCCAGGTGGCGGCGTTCTCGGGCAACGGGCGGGTCGCGGCCAAGGAGGTGGGCGACGCGATCGAGCTGACGGACGCCGAGAGCCGCAGGACGCTGGGCCGCATCGCCGCAGCCGGCGACCTGGCGTTCGACGCGACAGGCCGGCTGCTGGCCGTGGCGGGCGACCCGGTGACGGTGTGGGAGGTGGCGAGCGGCCGGCAGGTGACGTCGATCGAGGCGGGCGGCGACGTACCGGCCGTGGCGCTCTCCCCCGACGGCGGCACGCTGGCGACGGCGCGCGGCACGCTCCTGGAGACGTGGGACGTGCGCTCGGGCCGCCGGATCAAGGCGTACGAGGGCGTCGGCGACTTGGCGCTGGCCTTCAGCCCCGACGGCATGACGCTGGCCGCGGGCACCCGCCTGCTCGACCTGCGCACCGGCCAGGTGACCCCGCTCGACCTGGCGGCCAGGGCCAGCGGGGGCGCGGCGGCGACGGCGCTGGCGTTCTCGCCGGACGGCGACCGGCTGGCGTTCGGGCTGGAGGGCGGCCGGGTGCTGCTGTGGGGCGTGCACGAGCGGGCCCCCATCGGCACGATCAGGACCGGCAGCGGCCCCGTGGACGAGGTGCGGTTCTCGCCGGACGGCGGCCTGATGGCGATCGACGCAGGCCGTACGTCGCTGTGGGACGTCAGGACGCTGCGCGAGGTCGGCCAGGCCGGGTCGTGGGCGGCGGGGCCGGCGTTCAGCCAGGACGGCACCCGGCTGCGCGGCGTGGCGCTGGACGGCTCCGTACGCGAGTTCCCCGTCGATCCCGCGCTGACGGCGCAGGCGGTGTGCGAGCGCGCGGGCGGTTCGCTGACCAGGGAGGAGTGGGCCCGGCTCATCCCGGAGGCCGACTACCGCGAGGTCTGCTGACCACCACGCCCGGCCACGCGCCACCGCCCGGCACGCGCCACCACCCGCGGCCACGCGCCACCGCCCGGCACGCGCCACCGCGCCCGGTCAGGCGCCGCCGCGGAGGGGCCGCGAGCGCCTATTCGTTGCGGATCAGTTTGAGCACCTTGCCCTGAGGGCTCGCCACGAGGTAGCCGGTGCGGTGGTAGTCGTCGCTGACGTAGACGAGCAGCACCGGATTGACCGAGGTGAAGGCGTAGTCGGTGTCGACGATGATGTAGCGCGAGGTCGGCTTGGGCACGCCGAGGTCCTTGTCGGCCCGCTTGAACAGGGCGGGCAGCCGGTCCCAGTTGAAGGTGTCGAGGTCGGCCGGCGAGGTTCTGACCTGGCCGCCGATGCGGGGCTCGTCGACCTGGCCGTCGCGGTAGTCGTAGGTGTTGTAGACCTTTTTGTCGCGCTTGAGCGGGACGTCCAGGCTGGCGTGCGTCTCGTGCACGGACATCCCGATGACCTTGCTGGTGCCGATGACCGGCTTGACCACGCGAAGCATGGCGCGGATCCCGTCGGGGGTCAGCAGCTTCTCCCGCACGGGCTGCTTGGTGCTCGGTGTGAGGCTGGGGATGGTCACGCGGGGGATGGTCGGCGTCCTGGACGGCGTGGCGGTCATGGCCAGGTGGCTCGGCTCGGGGTCGGGCACGGTCGCGTCGGACGTGCTCGGCAGCAGCCGCCACACCAGCACGCCGGCCACGACGACGGCCGAGAGCGACACGGCCGCGGCCGCTCCCCTGCCGCCACGCTTGGGCCGGGGGTTGAGCGTGTCGGCCTGCGGCACCGGCCCGCCGCTCCAGGGCCGCGGGTACCCGGGCGGCACGGTGTGCGAAGGACCCGGAGGCGGCGGCGCCTGCATCACGGGCGGGGGTGGAGGCGCGGCGTTCGGGTCCATCGCCACGGCGAGCATGCGGTCGAGCGTCTCGGCGTCCGGCCTGGCGGCGGGGTCGCGGGCGAGCAGCGCGGTCAGTACGGGCGTCAGCGCCCCGGCCCGTACGGGCGGCGGCACCTCCTGGTTGAGCACCGCCGCCAGCGTGGCCAGCGCCGTGCTCCTGCGCAGCGGGTGGCGGCCCTCGACGGCGACGTACAGCATCATGCCGAGCGACCACAGGTCGGAGGCGGGGTCGCCCTCGACGCCGTTGATGCGCTCGGGGGCCATGTACTCGGGCGAGCCGATGAACGCGCCCGTGGACGTCAGGCTGGTGGACTCGCGCATGGCCGCGATGCCGAAGTCGGTGAGCACCGAGCGGCCGTCGGCGTGCAGCAGCACGTTGGCGGGTTTGACGTCGCGGTGGTGGATGCCGACCGCGTGGGCCGCGCGTAACGCCGACAGCACCTCGCGGCCGGTCCGCGCCGCCTCCGCCGGGTGCACGGGGCCGCTCTGGATGCGGTCTTGAAGCGAGCCGCCGGTGGCCAGCTCCATGACGATCCACGGGTAACCCTGCTCGCCGGGGTCCACGATGTGGTGGATGGTCACCACGTGCGGGTGGTTGAGCTGGGCCAGGGCTCGCGCCTCGCGCAGCATCCTGGCGCGCAGCTCGCGGGCGTGCGTCGGGTCCTGCTCGTCGATCGTGGGGTCGGGCGGGCGTACCTCTTTGAGCGCGACCTCGCGGTGCAGGGCGACGTCCCAGGCCCGCCAGACCAGGCCCATGCCGCCGCCGCCGAGGCGCTCCAGCAGCTCGAAGCGGCCGTCGATAACCCGTTTCTGCATGCGCAGCAGATTAGGGCCGAGCCCCCGCCGCCGTCATCAGGCGCTGGTCGCGAGCTCCTCGGCCGCCACGCCGTGCGCGAACGGCAGCCCGCGCGCGTACCTCGCGACCTCGTCCACGGCCAGGTCGGCGATGCGGGCCAGCTCGCCGCCGAGCGAGCCGGCGACGTGCGGGGTGAGCAGCACGTTCGGCAGGTCGTACAGGGGTGAGCCGGGCGGCAGCGGGTCGGGGTCTGTGACGTCGAGCACGGCGTACAGGCGGCCGGAGGTCAGCTCGGCGATGAGCGCGTCCTGGTCGACGAGCGCGCCCCTCGCGGTGTTGATGAGCGTGGCGCCGTCGCGCATGCTCGCCAGGCGGGCCGCGCTGACGAGGTGGCGGGTCTCGGGCAGGTCGGGCGCGTGCACGGTGACCACGTCGGAGCGCTCGAACAGCTCGTCGAACCCGACGTGCGCGACGCCGAGGTCCTCGTTCAGGTACGGGTCCGCGACCAGCACGTCCAGCGCGAACGGCCGCAGCAGCTCGATCACCCGCCGCCCGATCCTGGACGCCCCCACGACGCCCACCGTGCGCCGGTAGTTGCCGAACCCGGGGAACATCGCGTCGAGGTCGGGCCGGTCCTGCCGCTCCCGGTAGAGCCTGGCGCTGTCGAGCACCCGCTTGCCCGCGAACAGGATCGCGGCCAGCGTGTACTCGGCGACCGGCTCCGCGTTGGCCGCCGCCGCCGACGACACCAGCAGCCCGCGCTCCCAGCACGCCTCGGTGACGTGGTGCTTGACGGACCCGGCGGCGTGCACGATCGCGCGCAGCCTGGGCGCCGCGGTCAGCACGTCGGCCGTGATCGGCGGGCACCACCAGCTCGTGAGCAGCACCTCGGCCTCGGCCAGCGCGGGGGCCACGGCGGGGTCGGCGAAGTCGGTGGCGATGAGGCCGGGGTCGATGTCGGCGACGGCGAGCAGCCGGTCGCGCACGGGGCCGGTGATGAGCCGGGCGGCGGTGTCGGCGCCCATCGCGAGCAGGGTCTTCGGCCGGGAATCCGTCATTCGTGCTCCCCCGATGCGCTGCGGTCGCTCTTGATCATAACGACGGCGATGACGACGGTTCGCCCGGGGTCATTCGCGTAGGTCGCTCAGGCGGCCGATCAGCGCCGTACGGGAGGTGATGCCGGGCTTGGTGCAGATGTGGCTCGGGTGGTATTCGACGCCGTCTTGCCGATCCCCGCCGGCCTTTCCAGCACGACGAGGCAGGACCGGCCCTCGGCGGCCCGGCCGAGCTGGGCGTGCAGCACGGCGAGCTCCCTGATGCTTTCCGCCCGGGGCGTTCATAGCCTCCAACGTGGACGAATGCCCCTCACTTCCCGAAGATCGCCGGCCCCGACGGAGTGGCACGAATCTCTCAAGAATGAACTCACAAGCGCGTACGATCGGGCGTGAGGAGACCACATGCCGGCGGCTTCGCCGGCGTCGCTGGGGCTATTGCGGCCCGGGACCGGCCGCAATAGCCCCTACCTGGTCACCATGCATCCCCTCATCACCCGGCGGGCCGCCGCCTGCCGGCGTTCCTGGCGCCGGGCGACGAGCACGCGATCGGGGTCTCGGACGGCCCTTCCAGGGGCTAAAGGAGTGCGCCGGCGCGGCGGAGCCGCCGTTCGCGGAAGGCCAGCAGCGGGGGCAGGCCGATCCGCAGCGCCACGTACGCGGTGACCGCGATCGCCTCCCAGAACGCGGCCGACCCGACCTGCCCGGACAGCAGCCGCTCCACGCCCCACTGGGCCAGCGACACCATGAGGGGCAGCATGACGGTGAGGAAGAGCCAGACCATGACCGCCATGCCCGCCACGTACAGGAGCGCGAACCAGCGGGCCATGTCGCGGTCGCGCGCCCCTGACGCGGCGAGCTCGGCGGCCTCCGCCTCGGTGAGGCGGAAGATCCGGTTCTTCACGGTCAGCCAGGTCGTCCGGTAGAGATTGTGGCAGCGCAGCGCGTTGGCGAGCAGCGCGTACGAGTCGCTGCGCAGCGGCAGCGCGGCCCACTGCCACACGATGGCGACGACCCTGAACAGGATGACGGCGGCGAGCAGGTCGTCCAGCAGGCCGGGCGGGACGATCATCCGCAGGCCCAGCGCGACGGCGACGACCACGACCTCGACGGCCATCCCGGCCAGATAGACGCCGTGCCGGCGGTCCCGCGGCACCGCGACGATCTGGGTCAGGTCGGTCTCGTAGACGATGTACATGCCCCGGTAGCTGACGCGGAACGTGGCGGGCACCCCGACGGCCCGCCCGGCGAGCCAGTGCCACGCCTCGTGCAGCGCGCCGAACGCGATCCCCAGCACGAGCCAGCCGAGCACGGACAGGCCCATGCTGGGCAGGAACCACGCGTCCTGCCAGGAGGGCCGCAGGTCGGGGCGGGCCACGAGGACGGCGAGCGCGAAGACCAGCGCCGCCGCGTACACCGACCAGCCGATACGCCCGAACAGGCGGGCGGCGGCCCGGGGGCTGACGCCCTCGATCCACCTGATCCGGCGGCCGCGCTCCGCGGTGTCATCGTCCTGGGCGGCGGCCGGGTCGAGGAGGCCCGCTGCGGTGAGCCCCTCGATGAAGTCGCCGCCGTCGACCGGCTCGCCCGCCTTCTCGCTCGCCCGCTCGGTGGCCTGGGTGACCGAGCCCGTCTGCTGCAGGGTGGTGATGAAGATCGCGCCTGGTTCCGGCACCGCGACGAACACTCCCAGGTCCGGCCGGCCCAGCACCCAGGCCTCGCCGTCGAAGGTGACGGTCAGCCGCGCGGCTCGCTCGCGCAGGCCGGCGTCCGTGGCCGCGGTCATCGGTCTTCACCACCTCAGAACGTGAGTGGGGGGCCGCGCCGCACACCGGAGAGAGGCGCGGCCCCGATACTTCAGCTGTCGGAACCCGGGTCCGCGTCGACGGTCAGACGGGTGTTCTCGATGCGCACGATCTCGATCTTCATGGGTCACCTCCCTCCGCACACTTCACAGCCGGGATCGCGGGTCCATTCGGTGCGACTGGTGGCGCACCCGCCCGCGAAGTCGATGATGAGCGGCCGGCCCGCGTAGGCCGGCGGCTCGAAACCGGTGAGGTAGCGCAGGACCTCGAACGCCCCGTACGCGCCGAGCAGCCCGGCGACGGGCCCGATGCCGCGGTTCGGGCGGGGCCCGTCCCGGTAGAGGCGGATCGCGGCGAGGTCGGGCGTGTCGGGGTCGGCGCTCGGCGGCACGCAGGCCCGGCAGGCGCTGACGCCCGGCTGGACGGACCACACGGTCCCCGAGGTGACCCACATGCCGCCCCGCACGAACGGCACCCCGTGCCGCACGCAGGCCGCGTTCACCCACAGGTCGATCTGGGTCGGCCGGTCGATGCCGGAGGCCACCACGTCGGGGCGGGTGCGGCCGACGAGCTCGTCGAGCTGCTCGGGGCTCTCCACGCCCATGTCGACGGTCTCGACCTCGATGGAGGGGTCGAACGCGCGCACCCAGTCGGCGGCGCGCTCCACCTTGCGCGCGCCGACGTCGTCCCACCGGTAGAGGTACTGGCGGGCGAAGTTGCGCGGGTCCACGGTGTCGCGGTCGAGCAGGGTCATCTTGCCGACGCCGAGCCCGGCGAGGTGGGGGATGGTGTTGGAGTTGAGGCCGCCGGTGCCGAGCACCAGCACGTGCGACTCGCGCAGCCGGCGCAGCACGTCCTCGCGGCTGCGGTCCAGGGTGCCGAACGACTCGAAGAAGGCCAGGTTGCTGAAGTGGCGCTCGGCGTCTTCCTGGCCGAGCAGGCCGAGGTGGTCGCCGTCCTCCAGCAGCCGCTCCGCGTCCAGGGCCTTGACGGCGGCGGAGACGTCGGAGACCGGCAGGGACAGCTCGGCGGCGAGTTCCTCGACCGTCCTGCCGCCCTCTTCCAGGAGGTCGAGGAGCTTCTCCACCGTCCCCTCAGGGTCGGTGAGGACCAGCCGGTCGCGGGGGTCGTACACGAGTCTGAGCTCGTGCCCGACGCGCTCGCGGGCGAGGGTCTTCAGTCGCGGCCTCATCGGTTGTACAGCGCCCAATCTTGACGGGAGTGCTGGACAGACATTGACAGCCGGCCGCATGGAGGCTGTATGGACGCCGCATGGATCCCGCAACGAACGGCGGTGGGTCCGATTGATCCCTCAATGGGCACTGCACTAGCGTCTGCGGTTGTGCGTAAGGCTGTCCGCGTCCTCCTCCTCGGTCCCCTGGAGGCCGTCGTGGACGGCGAGGCGGTGCGTCTGACGGGCCGGCAGCGCGCCTTGCTCGCCGCCCTGCTGCTCGACGCCGGGTGCGTGGTCTCGGTGGAGCGGCTGGCCGAGCGGCTCTGGGGCGCCGAGCCGCCGCCGTCTGCGGCCCCCCGGGTGCGGGCGCTGGTCACGGAGCTGCGCAGGGCGCTCGGCGCGGCGATCGTCACCCGGAGTCCCGGTTACCTGATCCCCGAGGGCGCCGTCGAGGTGGACGCCGACGCGTTCGGCGCCCTGGTCGGGCAGGCGGGCGGCGCGGAGCCCGAGGAGGCCGTCGCCGCGTACGACAGGGCGCTCGAGCTGTGGCGCGGCGACCCGTACCCGGATCTGGGCGGGCCCGTCGCGGAGGCGGAGCGGCACCGGCTCGACGAGCTGCGCATCCAGGCGATCGAGGGCCGCGCGCAGGCCCAGCTGGAGCTGGGGCGCCATCAGGCGGTCGTGGCCGGGCTGACCAGGCTGGTGGCCGAGCAGCCGCTGCGGGAGCGGCCGTACGGGCTGCTCATGCTGGCGCTGCACCGCGACGGACGCCTGCCCGAGGCGCTGCGCGTCTACCGGGAGTTCCGCGACCGGCTCGTCCGCGAGCTCGGCGTGGAACCGGGCAAGGACCTGCACTCGCTGCACCAGCGCCTGCTGGCCGAGACCGCCGCGGCCGCTCCGCCGGAAGAGCCGCCAGGAGAGCCGGCGGACGAGCCCGCCGCGCCGGTCCCCCGCCAGCTCCCGCCCGTCACCGGCCACTTCGTCGGCCGCGAGGCGGAGCTGCGGCGCATGGACGACGGCCGGGTGACGCTCGTGGCCGGGCCGGCGGGCGTCGGCAAGACGGCGCTGGCGCTGCGGTGGGCGCACCGGCGGGCGGACCGGTTCCCCGACGGGCAGCTCTTCCTCGACCTGCGGGGCTTCGACCGGCGCGCGCCGATGACGCCCGCCGAGGCGCTGCCGCTGCTGCTGCAGGGGCTGGGCCAGGCGGCCAAGGACATCCCCGTCGAGCTGGACGCGCAGGTCGCGCTCTACCGCTCGCTGCTCGCCGGCCGGCGCGTGCTGCTGGTGCTGGACGACGTCGCGGAGCCCGACCAGGTACGCCCGCTGCTGCCCGGCGACCCCGGCTGCCGCGTCGTCATCACCAGCAGGAACCGGCTGGGCGGCCTGGTCGCCCTGGACGGCGTCGAACGCGTCACGCTCGGCGTGCTGGAGCAGGACGAGGCGCTGCGGCTGATCTCGGCGGGCGTCGGCGAGGAGCGGCTGTCGCGCGAGTCGGAGGCGTCGCGGGAGCTGGTGGCGCTCTGCGGCCGCCTGCCGCTCGCGCTGTCCATCGCCATGTCCTGGATCGGCGACCACGAGCACCGCAGGATCGGCGACTACGTGCGCGAGCTCGCCGACCGGGGGCGGCTGGTGCGCCTGCGGGTGGACGGCGACGAGAGCGTGGCGGTGCGGGCGGCGCTCGACCTGTCGTACCGGGCGCTGCCCGCGCCGGCGCAGCGGGTGTTCCGCCTGCTCGGCCTGGCGCAGGGGGCCGGCGTGTCGGCCGCGGCGGTCGCCGCGCTGGCGGGCACCACGCGTGAGCAGGCGGCGGTGCTGCTCGGCATGGCGGCGCGCATCCACCTGATCGAGGAGGTCGGCCACGACCGGTTCGCCGCGCACGACCTGGTGTGGGAGTACGCGGCCCAGCTCGGCCTCGCCGAGGACGCCGCCGCCGACCAGGAGGCCGCTCTCCGGCGCCTGTACGACCACTACCTGCGCACGGCCGCGGGGGCGCTCACGGCGGCCGGCTTCGAGGTGCCCGAGACGCCCGGCGGCGAACCCGTGGCCTTCGCCGGGCGGGAGGAGGCGCTCGCCTGGCTGGACGTCGAGTGGGACAACCTGGCCGGGGTGATCGCCTCCGGCACGCCGCCGTACGCCTGGCTGCTGGTCGAGGCGCTGACCGACGTGCTGCTGCAGTACCGGCGCAGCCGCGTGGAGTGGCTGCGGCTGGCCGAGACCGCGCTCGCCGCCGCGGAACGCGCCGGCGACCTGCGCGGGCAGGCGGCGATGTGCCACTCGATCGGCCGGGCCCGCCTGCTCGTCGCCGACCTCAAGGGCGCGCTCGGCTACCTCGGGCGGGCGCAGGAGCTGTGCCGCCGCGCGGACTGGCCGCAGCAGGAGGCGGCGGTGCTGCAGGCACTCGGCGTGGCGCGCAAGCAGCTCGGCGAGCCGCGCCGGGCCATCCCGCTCTACCGGCGGGCGGCGGAGATCAACCGCTCGCTCGGCCTGGTACGCGGCGAGGCCCGGGTGCTCAACAACCTGGCCTCCGCCCACCTCAAGCTCGCCCACCTCGACCAGGCGGAGGAGTCGCTGCTGGCCTGCCTCGCGCTCACGGGCGAGCCCGAGAACGCGCACCTGCGGACGCTGACACTGGTCAACCTGGCGCTGGTCCGGCAGCGGCAGGCCAGGTTCGCCGACGCGCTCGGCCACCTGGACGAGGCGCTGGCCCTGGCCCAGGGGGCGGGCCTGCTCTACGCCGAGGCGGTCACGTACGAGACGTACGGCTGGGTGCACCGCGACGCCGGCGACCACGTACGCGCGATCGACGCCTTCGCCCGCGCGCTCGGCCTCGCGCAGGAGGTCGAGAACCGGCGCTGCCAGATCGCCTCGCTCGCCGGCGCCGCCGCCGCCGAGACCGGGCTCGGCCGGATGGAGGCCGCGCTGGCGCGTCTCGACGCGGCGGCCAGGCTCGCCGAGGACACCGGCACCGACCTCGACCAGGTGCTGCTGGAACGCGCGGAGGTCCGGCTGCGCCAGGGCAGGCACGCCGACGCCATGCTGGACGCGGGCCACGCGCTGGAGCTGGCGCGCACCGCCAACCCGCTCGACCTGCCCCGCGCGCACATCCTGCGCGCCGCCGGCCACCTCGCGTCCGGCGACACCGAGTCGTGCGTACGTGAGTGCGAGCGGGCGCTGCGGCACGCCCGCAGGTCGGGACAGCCGCTGCAGCACGCCCGCGCCCTGACCACGCTCGGGCACGCCCGCAGCAGGGCGGGCGACGACGGCCGCGCGGCCCGCCTCTGGTCGCAGGCCCACGCCCTGTTCACCGGCATCGGCGTGCCGGAGCAGCAGGAGACCGCGGCGCTCCTCGCCGGTCACTGAGAAATTTTCGCGTCCCGTGGTAATCGAGAGACCGCCGCCGGGACTACTGGGTGTGGACGATCCCAAAGAGCGATTCACCGCGCTGTACGACCGGTACTACCGGAACGTGCTGGGCTACGTGCTGCTCCGCGTCGAGCAGGCCGTGGCGGAGGACGTGTGCAGCGAGACGTTCCTCGTGGCCTGGCGGCGGCTCGACGAGCTGCCCGAGCAGGTGCTGCCCTGGCTGCTAGGCGTCGCCCGCAACAAACTCGCCAAGCAACGTCAGGTACGGCACCGGCGGCAGGACCTGGTCGAGCGGATCGCGGCGCTGACCAGCGAGCACGAGCACCTCGCCTGGGACGTCGCCGAGCACGTGGTGGACCGGGAGCAGGCCGTCTCCGCCCTGCGCGCCCTTCCGGAGAAGGACGTGGAGGCGATGATCCTGGCCACCTGGTACGGCCTGACGCCCGACCAGGCAGCGACCGTCCTGGGCTGCTCGGCGCGGACGTTCAACGTCCGGCTGCACCGGGCGCGCAAGCGGCTCAGCGGCGCCCTCAGCCGCCAGGCCGCCCGGTCACCAGCGCCACCTCCGGCACGACCGCCGCGCAGCCGATTCGCCGAGGAGAGCTGACGTGCGCAAGACCATTCGTAGGGGGAGAACATGACCGATCGTACGTTCGCCCGGCTCAAGCCCGACAAGCTCGACGAACTCGCCGAGGACAGCTACGAGCGGCGCCGCGGCGCAGACCTGGCCCGCGCGTTCGCCGACGACCGGCGCCCGGCCCGCCGTCCCGTGTTCCTGCCGGCGGCCGGCGCGATCGCCGCGGGCGCCGCCGTCGTCGCGACCGGCGTGCTCGTCGTCACTCCGCCCCCGGCCGCCCCGCCCGCCGGCACGCCGCCCTTGAATACCCCGGCCGCCCGGCAGGTCCCGTCCGGCGACCCGGAGGCGTCGCCGGCCACCAGGATCGACGCCCGCGCCTTCCTGCTCGCCGCCGCCGACACCGCGCTGCGCGAGCGGCCCACGTCCGGCGCCTACTGGTACGTCCGCCAGCGCACGACCTCCCCCACCGGCTACTGGCCCAAGGAGTTCTGGGACGGGGTGAGCAAGCTCCAGCGCCAGGAGCAGGCCGAGATCGACAGAACCGGCGCCGAGGACGACGAGCTGATCGCGATCAACGAGAAGTACAACAAGAAACTGGCGGACCTGCGCGAGCGCGTCTACCCCGACGGCCCCCCGTTCAAGGCGTACGTCGTCGAGTCCGAGGAGCGCTGGCGGCCCAAGAAGGCGGGCGGCACCCACCGCACCAGGCGCACCGACCGCGAGGTCGTCTTCCCCACGCCGCAGGACGAGGCCGCCTGGCGCAAGGAGGGCTCGCCCAAGCTCCTCCAGGACCGCCCTGAGAACGTCGACGACACCCTGCCCAGGCCGCTGTCCATCGAGAACATGGACATCACCATGCAGAACGTCGGCGACCTCCCCCAGTCGAAGAAGGCGCTGGCCGCCCAGCTGAAGGCGCAGTTCAAGCGCTTGCCCGAGGACGGCAAGGAGTTCGACCTCTACCTGTGGCAGACCACCGTCGACCTGATGACCGCCCCGACCACCCCCGGCACCCGCGCCGCGATCTTCCGCATCCTCGCCGACCAGCCGGGCATCCGCTCGGCCGGCGAGGTCGAGGACGCCGCCGGCCGCGAGGGTGTCGGCCTGGAGGTGGACGGCGATGACGGCTACGAGTTCCGGCTGGTCGTGGATGAGAACACGGCGGAGCTGCTGGAGTACTCGGTGGCGGAGCAGGGCGAGGACACCACGAAGGTGACCTTCGAGGAGTCCGGCTGGACCGACGAACTGGGCGAGCGCCCCCAGAGCTGACCCCTCGGAACAGGGAAGGCGCGCCCCGCTAGGGTGGGGGGCGCGCCGGCGCCGGCGCTGGTTCGAGGAAGGGCTGGGGAGCACGATCCGATGACTGAGCTGGTGACCTTCGGTGAGACCATGGCGCTGTTCGCGGCGCGCCGCACGGGGCCACTGCGCTTCGCCCGCGACTTCGACCTCGGCCTGGGCGGCGCGGAGTCGAACGTCGCGATCGGCGTGTCCCGGCTCGGTCACGCGGCCACGTGGGTGGGCCGGGTGGGCGCCGACGAGTTCGGCGACCTGATCAGGTTCACGCTCGCCGGCGAGGGCGTCGACGTGCGGGCCGTCCCCGACCCCGACGCGCCCACCGGGCTGATGATCAAGGGCAGGCGCACCGCCGACCTCATCGACGTGCGCTACTACCGCAGGGACAGCGCGGGCTCGCGGCTGCGCGCCGGCGACCTCGACCCCGCCCTCATCAGGTCGGCCAGAATCCTGCACGTCTCCGCGATCACTCCCGCCCTGTCGGCGTCGGCGCGCGAGGCCGTACGCCACGCCATGGCCGTCGCCAGGGACGCCGGGGTGCCGATCTCGCTGGACGTCAACTACCGGCGGGCGTTGTGGAGCCCCGAGGAGGCCGGGGCGTGGCTGCGCGAGGTGATCGGCGAGGTGGACGTGCTGTTCGCCACCGAGGCCGAGGGCCGGCTGATCGCCGACGTCGAGGGCGCCGATGAGCTGGCCGCCGAGCTGGCGGACCGGGGGCCGAAGCACGTGCTGATCAAGTTCGGCGCCGAAGGGGCCATGGAGCTGTCCGGCGGGGCGGTGCTGCGGGCGGAGCCGTACCAGGTGACCGAGGTCGACTCGGTCGGCGCGGGCGACGCGTTCGCGGCGGGCTGGCTGGCCGACTGGCTGGCCGGGGCCAAGCCCGCCGACCGGCTGGCCACGGCGTGCGCGGCGGGGGCGTTCGCGGTCACCTCGCAGGGCGACTGGGAGAGCCTGCCCCGCCGGTCCGACCTCGACCTGCTCCGCAAGCCGGCGGACGGTGTGAGTCGTTAGTGCGTACGTGACCAAGCCTTAACATGTGGGGCATGAGACGCCCCCTGGGAGACCTCGAGTCCACGATCATGGACAGGATGTGGGCCTACCGCAGGCCCGCCTCCGTCCGCGACGTGCTCGAAGACCTCCGCAAGGAGCGCGAGATCGCCTACACCACGGTCATGACCGTGATGGACAAGCTGCACACCAAGGGCCTGCTGCGGCGCGAGCCGGTCGGGCGGGCCTACGTGTACGAGCCGATCGCCACCAAAGAGGCCTACACCGCCGAGCTGATGCGCCACGCGCTGGCGGCCAGCGGCAACCAGGCCGCCACGCTGGTCCACTTCCTCGAACGGCTCACTCCCGAGGAGGCGACCGCGCTGGAGACGGCGCTCCAGGTCGTGCCGCCCGGCAGCCGCCGCGCCTAGCCGATCCTCCCTTGTTTTCGTCCCTGCCTCGCGGGCAGGCGGACTGGACTACGCAACGGGGAAGGAAACGGCACGATGACCGACGTTTCGGGCCAAGGCTCACAGCCGGAAGACCAGCGCCCCATCCTCACCAACCGGCAGGGGCATCCGGTCTACGACAACCAGAACCAGCGGACGGTCGGCCCGCGCGGCCCGGCGACGCTGGAGAACTATCAGTTCCTGGAGAAGATCAGCCACTTCGACCGCGAACGCATCCCCGAGCGCGTCGTGCACGCGAGGGGCACGCTCAGCTACGGCTACTTCGAGTCGTACGGGAAGATCGGCGACAAACCCATCGCCCGCTACACCAGGGCCAAGCTCTTCCAGGAAGAGGGCAAGCGCACCGACGTGGCCGTGCGCTTCTCCACGGTGATCGGCGGCCGTGACTCCGCCGAGACGGCCCGCGACCCGCGCGGCTTCGCCGTCAAGTTCTACACCGAGGACGGCAACTGGGACCTCGTGGGCAACAACCTGGCCGTCTTCTTCATCAGGGACGCCATCAAGTTCCCCGACGTGATCCACGCGCTCAAGCCGGATCCCGTGACGTTCCGCCAGGACCCGAACCGGATCTTCGACTTCATGTCGCAGACGCCGGAGAGCCTGCACATGCTCGTCAACCTGTTCAGCCCGCGCGGCATCCCGGCCGACTACCGGCACATGCAGGGCTTCGGGGTGAACACCTACAAGTGGGTCAACGCGCAGGGCGAGTCGCGGCTGGTCAAGTACCACTGGATGCCCAAGCAGGGCGTACGCAGCATGACCGAGGCCGACGCCGCCGCCGTCCAGGCGCACGACCTCGGCCACGCCACCAAGGACCTGCACGACGCGATCGAGCGCGGCGAGTTCCCCGAGTGGGAGCTGCTCGTGCAGATCATGACCGACGACGAGCACGCCGAGCTGGACTTCGACCCGCTCGACGACACGAAGGTCTGGCCGGAGAATGAGTTCCCCGCGCTGCCCGTCGGCCGCATGGTGCTGAACCGCAACGTGGACAACCAGTTCGCCGAGAACGAGCAGTCCGCGTTCGGCACCGGCGTGCTGGTGGACGGCCTCGACTTCTCCGACGACAAGATGCTCATCGGCCGGACGTTCTCCTACAGCGACACCCAGCGCTACCGGGTCGGGCCGAACTACCTGCAGCTCCCGGTCAACCAGACCAGGGCCGAGTGCCGGACCAACCAGCGCGACGGCCAGATGACGTACTTCGTGGACACCGGCGGCGAGGACCCGCACATCAACTACGAGCCGTCACTGCGCGACGGGCTGCGCGAGGCGCACTATCCGCACCCCGACGAGGTGGGCCCGGTCGTCTCCGGCCGGCTGACCCGCAAGCGGATCCCGCGGACCAACGACTACACGCAGGCCGGGCAGCGGTATCTGCTCATGGAGGAGTGGGAGCGCGACGACCTCGTCCGCAACTTCGTCACCAACCTCAAGCAGTGCGACCGCGCCATCCAGGAGCGCATGGTCTGGCACTTCCTGCTCGCCGAGGACGACCTCGGCCTGCGCGTCGGCGAGGGCCTCGGCATCACGCCGGACGACGTGGCCCACCTGGAGCCGCTGCAGAGCCAGGACCTCACCGACGAGGACCGCAACCGGCTCGCCAAGCTGGGCAGGAACGGCCCTCGCGACGTCGAGAACCTGAAGATGACCCACTGCGTGCCCGACGAGCGGGCGGTGCACGCGGAGTCGTAGCTCACCAGGTGCGAGCGGGCCCTCGGTGCGGGGGCCCGCTGCCCGCGCGTCAGGCCGGCCAGCGCTCCACCCGCCGCCACCGCCCGCGCCAGTCGCCGAACCACTGCGCGAACCACGGATGCGCCCCCGCCAGCGGCATGACGTACGCCACCGTCTCCAGGTAGTAGCGCCGCTGGAACCGCCACGGCATCCGCTGCAACTCCTGCACGTTGCTCACCCGGTCGGCCAGCTTGACCAGCACGGCCTTGGGCGGCGCCTTCACCAGCGAGGCGAGATAGTCGGCCTTCGCGCCGCCCGGCGGCTTCGTCACCCACCGCACCAGCGCTCCCACCTCGGGCCCGAACCTGCGCGCCACCTCCGCCTCGGTGCAGGGCGTGTCCTCCAGGACGTCGTGCAGCACGATCGACACCAGCACGTCCCTGTCGCTCAGCCCCGCGCCGCGCACCGCCACCTCCAGCGCCTCCAGCAGATGCTCGAGGTACGGCCGCCCCGTGGGCCGCTGCTGCACCCCGTGCCGGCGCCGGGCGAAGGCGACCGCGTCACGCAGGGCGTCCACGGTGCGCTCCGGGAGCGCCGCGGCCAGCGGGCCCTCCGCGTGCGCCCAGGACGGCCAGCTCGTGAAGATCTCCATCCCGCTCCTTCGTCTGTGATCGTGCCGCGAGCGTGTCCTAGGGTGAGAATATGGCCGAGATCGCGGTGCCCGACGGGCAGTGGACGTTCAATGGGGAATTACTGCGGATCGTCCCTGGCAGCGACAAACGCGTCGATGAACTGCGCAGGACGCTCGGCGAGGTCGAGGTGCCGCTGGAGGCCATCGCGGGAGCGGCGTTCGAGCCAGGGCGCAAGGGCGGCCACCTCCGGTTGCGGCTGCGCAAGGGGGCCGACGCGCTGTCCGACGTGGTGGCGGGGGCGCTGGCGGCGCCGGCCGATCCGTACCGGCTGGCCGTGCCCAAGGCGCGGGCCGGCGCGGCCGAGTACTTCGCCGACGAGGTCCGCGACACCCTGCGGGTCTTCGAGACGCCCAGCGGCCCCTGCGACGCCTACCTCCTGCGCGTCCCCGACGTCCCCATCACCGCAACGGCCGGCGACGGCCAGGTGTTCTTCGACGGCGAGCGCATCCGCCTCGAGTGGACCGGCTGGGCGAGCAGCGACAAAGAGAAGATGGGCACGCAGGAGTTCCCGCTGACCGACGTGGCGAGCGTGGAGTGGAAGCCGCAGTCCGGCATGGGCTACGGCACGCTGCGCTTCCGGGTCAAGGGCGGCGGGCCGTCCCTGCCGCCGCAGAAGGACCCGCGGTGTGTGGCGTGGAGCGTGCAGCGCTTCGGCGGCACCACCGCGCTGGTGGCCGCGGCCGTCCTGGCCCGCCTGCCCCGCGAGCTGCCCGAGCTGCCGCCCGCGCCGGCCCCCGACGACGACGTCCACGACGCGGTGCTGCGCCGCCTGGCCGAGCTGGGCCGGCTCCACCAGTCGGGCGTGCTGACGGACGACGAGTTCGCCGCCGCCAAGCAGGCCATGATCCGCCGCCTCCAGGAGTCGTAGCGGTGGCATGAGAGGCTGCGGTGACCCCGACATACCGATGAGGAGCTGGTCATGGTGACACCTGACGAGGAGCGCCTGCTGCGCCGCGCGATCGAGCTGGCCGCCGAGGCACGGGAGGGCGGCAACCCGCCGTTCGGCTCGCTGCTGGCCGCCGCCGACGGCACGATCCTGGCCGAAGAGCGCAACAGCTCGCTGACCGACCACGACATCACCGCCCACCCCGAGCTGAAGCTGGCCCGCTGGGCCGCCCGCGAGCTCGACCCCGGGACGGCCGCAGCCACCACGATGTTCACCAGCTGCCAGCCCTGTGGCATGTGCGCCGGCGCCATCGCCCGCTCGGGCCTCGGCCGGGTGGTCTACGCCCTGTCGGGCGAGCAGCTCGACGGCCTCAAGCCCCCGGGCACCGCCTTCACCGACCCGCCCGCCTCCGGCCCCGCCCTGTACGACGAGGCCCGTATCCCCGTCGAGGGCTATTACCGCTAGGCAGGAGACGACCCTTCGCTTACGATCGACTACGCAAAGTAACGTTCGATCGTTCGTCCAGGAGGGGCAATGTCCAAAAGGATGTGGATGGCGGCGGCCGGCGCGCTCGCACTGCTGACGACGGGACTCACCGCGTCACCGGCCGCCGCGGCCACTCACCTCAACTGCCACACCTTCGTCCACGAGAACGACCGCGACCTCGGCATCGCCTCCTGCTCCAACCCGACGGGCGGCACCTGGATCTTCCGCGCCGTGGTGGTCTGCGGCCGCGCCCCCGACGTGGTCGGCGAATGGGTCCGCCTCACCCCCGGCGCATCGGGCCAGTCCCAGGGCTACTGCGGCGGCATCTTCACCAGCGGCGTCGGCGCAGTGGGCGTCGACGAACGCCCGGCCTGACGGACGAAGAGGCGAGAGCACAGCACAGCCCGCACCGGCGAGATCTCCACAGCAAAAGCCCCAGCTCAGTGTGCTGAGCTGGGGCTTTCCGTGGTGCGCCGCCAGGGACCGTCCGTACTCACGAGCCATCATGCCGCACGATCTCCATGGAACTTCAGTTGACAAACTGTACTTGCAAAAGACAAGCTTACTGCTCGTTCGGCCAGCCGGCCGGACCGGCCCGCCCGTAATCCATGGAGCACGTAGCCCTCATGACGCACACGATCCCGTCCTCAGCCGCCCCCATCCGTCCCGCGCGGACAACTCGTCCGGCAGCCCGCCTCTTGCTCGCGTGCGGTATCGCCGCGGGTCCCCTGTTCCTCACGGTCGGCGTCCTTCAGGGCGTGTTCCGCGACGGCTTCGACTTCACCCGCAACGCCATCAGCCAGCTCAGCCTCGGTGATCTGGGCTGGATCCAGGAGACCAGCTTCGTACTCACCGCAGCGCTGATCATCGCCGGCGCGATGGGGATGCGGCGGACGCTGGACGGCGGGCCCGGCAGCACCTGGGCGCCCAGGCTCATCGCGGTGTTCGGGACCTCGTTCCTGGTCAGCGCGGTGTTCCCCGCTGACCCTGGCGCGGGCTTCCCCACCGACGCCCCTGAAGGCCCCGGCGTCTCAATCAGCACCAGCGGCATCGTCCACATGCTCGGCGGCATGGTCGGCTACCTGGCGCTGTGCGCGGCGTTCTTCGTGCTGGCCCGCCGCTTCTCGGGCCAGGGCCGACGCGGCTGGGCGGCGGCCTGTCGGATCGTTCCGTTGGCGGTCCTGGCCGGCTTCGCCGGATCCGCGACCAGCGTGCTGGCCTTCTCCACGGGGGCGGCGCTGGGCCTGCTGTGGCTCACCGCGACAACCGCACGGCTCGCCACCGCGCCGACGGCCGAACGGTGAGCACGAACCGCCGACACTCCCACTGGCCGGCCTGCCCGAACGCAGCTGAACAAGCAATATGCGAACGCATGACAGACCTCGTGGCCGCGAGGGGGCACGCGTACGAGATCCGGAGTGACGATGAGCATGGCGAGCCTGGGGTTGACCGCCGAGCAGGAGCGTCTCTATCGCTACCTGCTGCGCCATCCCCGTGCGGACCCAGAGGCGGCCGGGGCCGAGCTGGTGATGCCCGGCGTGCGGCTGGTGCTGGCGGAGCTGCGTTCGCTTGAGCTGGTGGACGGCACGCTGACCGCGCTCCCTCCGGCCGCCGCAATCGACGTACTGGTACGGCGGCGCATCGAGCAGACACAGCGCCAGCTCACTGAGCTGACCCTCGCCTGGGACGTGCTCACCGAGCTGACGGAGGAGCACCGTAGCGGCCGGCCGGTCCAACTGGTCGAGCACATCCCTGAGGGCGCGGCTGTCACCCGTCGCATGCGTACGATGCTGGCCGCCGACCCCGGCGAGTTCGCGCACCTGAAGATCAGCGCCATCAACGCCTCGCCCGGCTACGACGACCGGCCGTTCCGACGGCTGCTGGCGCGCGGGTTACGCAGTCGCACCCTGTTCCCCGCGGACACCTTGGAGAACCGGGACGAGGAGTCGCACGCGCGGACCTTGCACGCCCTGGGCGACCTGCACCGGGTGACCACCGAGCCGGTGCGGCACCTGGCCATCGTCAACCGCACGATCGCCTTCGTCCAGGCCGACCCCGCACGGGCGAGTGCGGGGGCGTTGCAGATCCGGCAGCCCGGCGTGGTGATGATGCTGGCGGACGTCTTCGACGGCATGTGGGCGCGAGCCCGTGACCTGGATGACCTGCCGCTGTCACCGATCGAGCAGCAGGTCCTGCACGCGCTGACCCGGCACGACAACGACGAGGCCGCCGCCCGGTCGATCAGCGTGTCGGTGCGCAAGTTCCGCGCGCACGTGGCGGAGCTGATGGCCCGCCTGGACGCGGCCACCCGCTTCCAGGCGGCCCTGCGCGCCAAGGAACGTGGCTGGCTGTAGGGGCGGGGCCGGCCGTGATCAGGGCCGGACCCAGGGCTTCGTGGAAGCGGCCAGGTGCCGGGTTGTCGATGGGCGCGCTGCCGGACGTGGTGGCCGAGGCGCCTGCCGTACCGGGTGGGGCGATGATGACGGCAGCGGCCGTCCGGCGAGCGTCCTGATCACGAAGGTTGCGCTCTGAATGCGGGGGCGTGGGTGGTAGCCCACTGTGTGAAGGTGCGGGGCGGGCGGCCGGTGAGGTTCTCCACGGTGGGGTGGACGGTGGTCTCGTCGATGATGTGGCCGCGGTAGAAGCTGAAGAACGCCTGCACGTATGCGATCGGTGTGGTGGCGCTCATCCGCGTCCAGGCTTCCTCGTCGGTCAGCGCCTCGAAGCGCAGATCGCGGTCGAGTGCCCGACCGAGGATATGGAGGCGCTCGGCGGGTAGCAGGGCCTCGGGGCCGCTGAGGGAGTAGGCGCGTCCCTCGTGTGCCGGCTCCAGCAGCGCCTTGACGGCCACCGCCGCGATGTCGGCCGGGTCGATACTGGCGATCGGCACGTCGCCGAAGGCGTCGCTCACGACGTCGCCCGCTCGCAGTTGGGGCAGCCAGCGCAGGGTGTTGGACATGAAGGCGGCCGGCCTCAGGAACGTCCAGGCCAGACCGGACTCGCGGACGGCCGTCTCGGAGTCGATCATGTAGGCCGAGACGGCGTTGGCGGAGTCGGTGGCCACGGCGGCCTGGCTGGACAGCAGCACCACCCGCTCGACCCCGGCGGCGGCGAACTCGGCGGCCAGCCCGCGCATGTCGCGATAGCCCGGTAGCAGGAACACCGCCCGCACCCCTTCCAGCGCGGGACGCAGCGAGGCGGGGTCGTCCAGGTCGGCCCCGGCGGTCCGCGACAGGCCGCGCACCGGGACGCCGGCCGCGGTGAGCTGGGCGAGCACCTCACGGCCGACGTTGCCGGTGGCTCCGGTGACGAAGATCATCGCAGCGTCCTGCGGAAGTGCGCGGCCACGGTGTCGGCCGAGACCGTCACCTGCGGTTCCTGGTCGTAGAAGTCGAACTGGGTGCCCTGGGTCCACAGGATGTCCTTGGGCCCGGCCAGCCCGGTGTGGAAGCGGCGCGCACCGTCGGGGATCGCGGCGTCCTGGCTGTGCACGAGCAGGGTGGGCTGGGTGATCCGCGAGGCCAATGCGATGGAGTCGTAGGTGAGCCAGTCCGGCCACGCCATCACCGCGAACCGGTTGGGCCAGGCCGGGATGCCGCCGCGGGCGGGATCGAGGTAGAAGTCGATGGCGTACGGCATGGCCGCCCGCGGGTCCGTGGCGCTGACCACCGGCACGTAGTCGATCTCACCGGTCTCGTCGTAGCGTGAACGGGCTTCCCGCCCGGCCTTGATCTTCTCGGCCACCGCCGCCGCGCCCCCGTAGGCGGCCTCGCAGATGGCGGCGTCATGCAGCCAGGGCGCCACCAGCGCCAGCGAGGTGACGCGGGGATCGTGCGCGGCGGCGTCGGCCATGTACATCGCCGCCGCGCAGATGCCCAGAGCACCCACCCCGTCGCCCTCGACCGCCGGGTGGGCGGTCAGGAAACCGGCCGCGTGGCGGATGTCGCGGACCTTGCGTGCCGGGTTCTCCACCTCCCGCGGCTCACCGCCTGAGGCGCCGAAGCCGGTGAAGTCGAACGACAGCGCCGCGAAGCCGCGCTCGGCCAGGCGCTGCGCGTAACGGTCGGCCATCAGCTCCTTGACGCTGGTCCAGGTGCCCGCCACCACCACGCCCGGAGCCCGTTCCACCCCTTCGGGCAGGAACAGGTTGCCGGCCAGGGTGACGCCGTCGCTGTCGAAACTCACGTTCACGCGTACTCCAAGGTCGCTTGGGTGATCAATCCATCGGTGATGTCGAAGTGGTAGTTCGCGCGGAAGCCGCCCACGCCTCCGGGCTGGAAGCGGACCAGCATGCTCACCCCGCCCGCGCGCGGCGTGCTGCCGAGCAGCTCGTACACGCCGCCGATGACCTCGTCGGCCGCCCATCGGCGGATGGCGTCGCGGCCGCGGATCTCCCGGCCGACGTCGACGACCAGGCCGTCGGGCGCGAAGGCGGCGGCCAGCGCGTCGGCGTCCCGCGCGGCCACCGCGTCCAGGTAACGCCGCGCCGCCGGGTTCAGCTCACGCCGTTCCGCCGGGTCCGACCGGCCGGGTGAGGCGGCCGGGTCCGGCCGACCGGGTGAGGCGGCCGGGTCCGGCCGACCGGGTGAGGCGGCCGGCGCGGCCGGAGATTGGGCGGAGCCGGCGGCACCCGCGCGCAGGAAGTCGCTGCCGGCCACGGCTGCGATGCCGCCGACGACGAGGACGGCCACCGCCGTACCGGCGATGACGGGACCCGTCCTCACCGCACGCCGTCGTTCCAGGCCGCGGCCATCACGACCGCGGTGATCCGCCAGCCGCTGCCGGTGCGCGCCAGCTCGAAGCGGTACGTGCCGCCCAGCGTCCACGAGGTGTCATCGCTCTTGCGATGGGTGGCCTGGAAGGGGGCGGTGCACAACGCGGTGTCGCCGTCGACGACGACCAAGGGGTGGCTCAGCAGGTGCTGGGTGGCCGCGTAGCCGCCGAGCACGGCCTGCCAGCCGCCGACGATCTGCGCCGGGGTGAGCGTGGCCGGCTCGCCCCCGTCAAGGCTCGTATAGTCGAGGGTCACCTGGTCCGCGAACACCTCGGCCAGCTCGGCCCACTGCCGCTGGTCGGCATGCCAGGCCATCTTGACGCAGGTGTCGATGACGTCGAGTCGTTCCATGCGTCCAAGAATGTCGGCCTCGTTCGCCCGGCTGGGAGAGGGAAAAGTTGCAGCGTCGGCTGCAGGTGCCTGCAGCCGACGCCTGCCTCGGCATGGCCGCAACCGGCTCTTCGCCTCTCCTCCACCCAGGCCGGGCCAGTGCCGGCGGCCCGTTCGCCCGGATGGCCTCCGAGCAACCGGCGAGCGACCAAGGGGCTGTCTCGGCACCGCCCGAGAACCTCCCAACCGAAAAACCTCAGCTCAGCGTGCTGATCTGAAGTTTCTCTGTGCCCCAGAATGCCACCACGTACTGACGTGTGCCACGTGCCGCGGCTGGTCCGCGACAGGCAGCATCTCCTTGGGGATGACGCCACCGCCGCGAGCGGGCGGTGCGCGCCGGCCGGAGCGCGATCTTGCCTGCGACAGGAATACCGCCGCTGGGTGCCGACCGATTCGTGTCCGGCCGGCGCCACCGCCATTTCTACATGGGGGTGAATCGTACGGGTAGCGTCGTGAGGCCGCGTAGGAAGTCGCCTGGCTTCCAGTGCAGGCCGACGGTCGGACCGGTCAATTGGAGGTCGGGCAGCCGCGTGAGCATGGTGTTGATGGCGATGCGTGCCTCGAGACGGCCGAGCGGAGCGCCCAGGCAATGGTGGATGCCGTGCCCGAACGCCAGGTGAGTGGGGCCCGTCCGGTCAAGGATGAGACGGTGGGGTTCGGCGAAGATCTCCGGGTCCCGGTTCGCTGCGGCGATCTTCAAGATGACCCGGCTACCCGCAGGGATCGTCATGCCGTCGATGTTGATGTCTTCGAGTGCGATGCGGGGAGTGGCATGCTGGACCGGCCCGTCCAGGCGCAGGAACTCCTCGACGGCGGAGGGCAGCAGGTCGGGCCGGTCCCGCAGGAACCGGTACTCGTCGGGGTTGGCGAGCAGCGCCAGCATGGCGTTGCCGATCAGGTTGACGGTGGTCTCGTGTCCGGCCCCGAGCAGCAGGAACACCGTGGCCACGAGTTCTTCCTCGCTCAGCGCGTCATCGCCGTCTCTGGCGTGGATGAGGGCGGTCAGCAGGTCGCCGCCGGTGTCCTCGCCTGAGCCTCGTTTGGTGTCGATCAGCGTCTGGATGTAGTCGTTGAGCGTTTTGAGCGCCCGGCCCACGATGACGTCCGCGTCTGGGGCCTCGGCCGGGGTGAGGGCGGCGGTGAACCAGTCGCTGAACGTGGTGCGGCCGGTCGCCGGCACGCCGAGAAGCTCGCAGATGACGGTGGTGGCCAGGGGGAAGGCCACGTCGCCGATCAGGTCCGCCTTTCCCTGGGGGCAGATGCCGGCGATCAGCGCGTCGGTGATCTGCTGGATGCGCGGCCGGAGGGCGGCCACCTGCCGTGCGGTGAAGGCCTTCTGCGCGAGTTTGCGGAGTCTGGTGTGGTCCGGGGGGTCGGTGTTGAGCATGTGCCGGCCGCCGAAACCCGCCTGGCCGTCAGGGGGCGCACTGGACAGCCTGGCATCGGTCAGCAGAGTGCGTATGGTCTTGTATCCCTCGATCACGACGGTCTGTCTGTCGGTGCTCATGCCGTTGCCTCTCGTGCCTTGGGGCGGTTGACGGTTCGGGGCAGCAGCGCCAGCAACGCCACCAGGACGAGGCCGGCTGGCGCGCCCCAGAACAACACGTCCGGGATGGCACCGGCGGTCGCCTGGGGGGCCGGGGCCTGCCCTTGGAGTTCGCGGGTGAGGAGGCTGCCGAAGAGGGCCACGCCGAGCGAGAGACCCAGGCCGCGGACGGACACCGCGGCGGAGGTGGTGGCGGCCAGGTCTGCAGCGGAGACGGCGTTCTGCGCGACAACCACGAGGTTCTGCATCAGCAGCCCGAAGCCGACGCCGAGCACGCCGATCTCTACGGCGAGCAGGGCGTAGGGGGTGTCGGGCTGAAGCAGGCTGAGCAGGGCGAATCCCAGGACCGCGATCAGTGAGCCGGCGAGCAGGTAGGGCTTGAACCGGCCGCTGGCGCCGATGCGGGCGCCGGCCAGCGAGGAGACCACCATGAACGTCAGGACGTACGGGTTGAGCGCCAGCCCCGCCTGGGTGGCTCCCATGCCGTAGGTGGCCTGCAGGTAGGTGGGCAGGTAGACGATCGATCCGCCGAGCAGCGCGCCGAGCAGCGCGGTGGCGGGCAGCGCGACGCGCAAGGTGGGGTCGGCGAACAGCCGTAGCGGCAGCAGCGGGTTGGCCGCGCGTCGTTCCCGCCACACGAACAGCGCTCCCAGCACTACCAGGGCAGCGATCAGTGTGAGGATGACGCCGGAGTTCCACGCGTACGTGCGGCCGCCCCATTCGGCCACCAGCAGCAGGCTCACGGTCGCGCCGGCGATCAGCACGGCCCCGGCGAAGTCGATCCTGCCGTCCCCGCCGGTCCTGGGCAGCCGCAGCGCGAACGCCACCAGCGCCATGGCGAGCAGGCCGAGCGGCAGGTTGATGTAGAAGATCCAGCGCCAGCCCCAGGCGTCGGTGATCGCGCCGCCGGCGAGCGGGCCGCCCACGCTGGCGAGAGCGAAGACGCCGCCGGTGAAACCCTGGATCCGGCTGCGCAGGCGGGGTGGGTACAGCTCGGACAGCGCGATCGTGGGCAGCACGAACAGCGCTCCTGCGCCTATGCCCTGCACGGTCCTGGCCGCGATCAGCTGGGGCATCGTCTGGGTCAGACCGCACAGTGCGGAGCCCGCGACGAAGACGGCGACCGCGGTGAGGAACACCGTACGTCGGCCGAACCGGTCGCTGAGGCGGCCGTACAGGGCTCCGGTCGCGGTCGAGGCCAGCACGTACGAGGTGACGACCCAGCCGATCGCCTCCATGCCGCCCAGGTCGGCGGCGATGTCGGGCAGGGCGATGGCCACCACCGTCTGGTCCAGCACCGACAGCAGCATGCCGATCAGCAGGCCGGCCGTGGCGAGCGGCACATTGCCGCCGTCCTTCGACGGGAGGCCGGTGGCGGTCTGCGTGAGATCCGCGGACACCGTGATCAGCCCCTTGCCTGCGCGAACGGGCTGGGCAGGTCGAAGTCGGCGCTCAGCAGGTCCTGGTCGATGACCGCTGCGGCGAGGGTGCCGCCGGCAGCCGCGGCGATGACCGCGGCCATCGGCACCGGCATGCTGGCCCGGCGCGCCATGTCACCTGCGGCGTACACGCCGGGCACACTGGTCTGGCCGAACTCGTTCACCTCCACGCACCCGTCGGCGAAGGTCGCGCAGCCCAGGCGGGCGGCGAGGTCGGAGCGCTGGCGCGGCACGCTGACGACGAACACCGCGTCTCGGGCCAGGGATGGGCCGGTCTCGAACACGATCTGTTCCAGCCGTCCGTCCGTGCCCTCCAGGCGGGCGACGGCCTCGCAACGCACGCCGACACCGTGCCTGTCCAGCGTGGCCTGCGCCGCGGGGTCGAGCGGCCAGCCGCCGGTGCAGAGTGTGACGTCGGCGGCGAACCGGCTCAGCTGCAGCGCCAGCCGTACTCGGGCCGGGTCCGTGCCGAGCACGGCGACCTGCTGGCCGGTGCATTCGTAGCCGTGGCAGTAGGGGCAGTGGAAGGCGGAACGGCCCCACAGCGCTTGCACCCCGCGCGGGCCGGGAAGCTCATCGGTCAGCCCCGTGGCCAACAGCAGCCGCCGTGCCTGCGCCGTTTCACCTCCGGACAGGTCCAGTCGGAAGTCGTTCCCGTCCAGCACGCGGACGTCGGTGACCGTCCTCGTCCTTGTCTGTAGCGCCGGGTATCCGGCCAGTTCCTCGCGGCCGAGCTTGCGCAACTCGGCGGGTGGCGTGCCGTCCCGGGTGAGGAAGTTGTGTACGTTCTCGGCGGCGATGTTGCGGCCTTCTCCGGCGTCGACCAGTAGCACCGTCCGGTGAACCCGTCCCAGGGCCAGCGCGGCGGCCATGCCGGCCGGGCCTCCCCCGACAATGACGACGTCGAACATCTCTTGCCTCCATAAAGCGCGATCGCTTGACGTGAAGGCAAGTCTGCAAGTTAATGTCAACATGAAGTCAAGTGACTGGATGCGGATCGGGGAACTCGCGGAGCAGTTCAACCTCGCCCCACATGTCCTGCGCCACTGGGAGGCCATGGGTCTTCTGGCCCCCACCACCAGAGTCAACGGCCGCCGCCGCTACACCCGCGACCACGTCGTCCGCGTCCTGACGATCGTTCGCGCCAAGGCAGCGGGCATGAGCTTGGAGCAAATCCGGGAGATCCTCAGCGTCTCCGGACAGGTCGAGCGCCAGGCCCTCCTCCAGCAGCACCACGCGGAACTGGAACGCCGGCTACAGGAGATATCGGCCTCCAAGGCGCTGATCGAGCACCTGATGCAGTGCACCGCAGACGACTTCACCCGATGTCCTGTCTACCGGCGGATGGCGGAGAGCACGGCCGGACTCCACAACCTCGGCAAGGACGGCTGCGTGATCTGAAACGCCGCCTGTCCTCCCGTCAAGAAGGCCCCGGCGGCCCGCTGCGGAACGTGATCCGCGAGCCGCAGCCCGCCTGGGAGCCGCTTCACGGCAACACACAAACCGCCGAGCCCGACCAAGCCCAGCCGTTGTAGGTTTCCACCGCGTCGGTCGCGGCCGAGCCTGTGGGTTGAGGTTGATGGTGTCGACGTAGGAAGTGGACGGCGACGATGTGCTCGGCCTGCGCAGCAGATGGATCGACCTCGCCCGAGCCGCTCCGAGAACCAAGAAACCCCAGCTCAGCGCACTGAACTGGGGTTTCTCCGTGGTGCGCCGCCAGGGACTCGAACCCCGGACCCGCTGATTAAGAGTCAGCTGCTCTGACCAACTGAGCTAGCGGCGCAACAGGGATAACTGTATCAGCCGCCAGACAGTGTCCGCGCCGCCCAGGCGCTCTTCCCTACGTCAGGCGGGCCGAGAGCTTCTCGTACGTCCCCAGCACCAGGTCCCAGAAGGCCGGGACGTCCATCGCCGTGGCCACCAGGGCGTTCGCCTGGCGTGCGTCGACGCGGAAGTCGGTGACCGTCATGCCCCTGGTGTACTCCCCTGCCGTCTCCACCTTCACCACGGCGGGCACGCAGGTGAACAGGCTCGGGCGCAGCACGTACGCCACCGCGACGGCGTCGTGGATCGCCGGGCCGCCCTCGGCCGAGACCACCCCGTAGTACTGGGCGGCCGGCACCAGCAGGTCCGACAGCCGGCCGAGCGGGCGCATCCGGTCGAGCACCTGCGAGGTCACGGCGGCGGTCAGCGTGACGTCCAGGCCGAACATCTTGACCGTCCACCCGGCCTCGAACACGATCGCGGCGGCCTCGGGGTCGGCCAGCATGTTGAACTCGGCGGCCGGGTTGTGGTTGCCGCGGGTGTACGAGCCGCCCATGATGACAAAGTCGCGGGCCCACTCGACGATGCGGGGCTCGCGGCGTACGGCGAGAGCGATGTTCGTCAGCGGCCCGACCGCGACCAGCGTGATCTCGCCGGGCGCGGCCCGCAGCGTCTCCACGATGAAGTCGACCGCGTGCCCCTCCGACGGCCCCCGCGAGGGGGCGGGCAGCACCACGTCGCCGAGCCCGGTCGGCCCGTGCACGTCGGTGGCCCTGACCGTGCGCCGCAGCAGGGCGCCCGCGCTGCCGGGCGTCACCGGCACGTCGCCGAGCCGCAGGAACTCGCGCAGGGCGAGGGCGTTGGCGGTGGTGAACTCCACGTCGACGTTCCCGCCGACGGTGGTGATGCCCACCAGGTCGATGTCGTCCGCCGAGCCGGCGGCCAGCGCGAGGGCGAGTGCGTCGTCTATGCCCGGGTCGCAGTCGATGAGAACTTTCTTCACTCATCGGAGCTTACGCATGGATCGGGCCGGGCAGTTCCCCCAAATCTGCCCGGCCCGATCGGTTGCGGTCCAGGCCGGCGCTTTCCCCCAAAAACGCCGGCGGTCCCGCACTTTGCGAACCGCGGTCCCCCTCCGCGCTCGCATCGGTGAAGGTCCTCGTGGTCAGTCGCCAGTGCTCCTGACCTGCTCCTACGCTACCGAGACGAATGCAACGGTCGCGTCATAACGGGGTCGAATATCTGTTTAATCCACCTACGGAAGCTCCAACCGAACTTCGGTGCCGTCCTGCAGTGATCTGCTCACCGTGCAGTACTTCTCGTGCACCCGGTGGGCGACCGCCTCGAACACCTCGCCGGCCTCCTCCGACGGGAGCTCGACGTCGTACGTGACCGTCACCGACCCCAGCTTGTTGGGCTCGATCTTCTCCGACTCGACGGTCATCGCCAGGCGCACGAGCCGGTGACCGCGCTTGGCGGTGAGCGGCTCGACGGTCACGATGTTGCACCCGCCCACCGCCGCCAGCAGCAGCTCGACCGGAGTGAACACGCCCTCCTGGTCTCCGCCGCCTATCGACACCTCGGCGCCGCGGGCGTTGGTCGCCCGGAATCCGCCCTCTTCAGTCCGCTCCACGCGCACGTTAGCCATGTTTCTAGACCCTACTCAGAATGCTTTCATGTTCGATCCGCAAGGTTGATGACATGGCTAGCGAGGCGAATGCTCATCAGGGGCCGATCCTCTTCTGGAGCGGCGTCGCGGTCGCCGAGTTCGGGGCGATCCATCCGGGTTCCGGCCATCCGCCGGCTCCTGCCTACACCGCCGCGGCGCTGCTCGTCGCGGTCGGCTTCCTCACCGTCGTGGCCACCGACCACCTCCCCACCGAGGAGGCCAGGCAGCGCCTGCGGCTCGGCGGCTATCTCGCGGGCGCGCTGCTGGTGGCCCACCAGTTCAGCGTCACCACCCAGGCCACGGGCTTCGCCCGGGTGGCCTCCCTGCTCCTGTACGCGGCCGCCGCCGTGACGGCCGTCCTGAGCCACCGCGTCCCCGGCCCCAGGCGGCCGATCCTGCTCATCGCGACCGGCCTCGACCCCCGCGAGCTGGGCGAGCGCCTGGCCGGCGAGCCGGACACCGTCGCGGTCTATCGGACCGAGCGGGTCACCGACGAGCTGCGCGAGCTGCAGTCTCGCCACGGCGTCATCCTCGTGGTGGGCGCCGAGCACGATCCGCGCGTCAAGGAGCGGGTGAGCGCGTCCGGGCTCGGGCGCGAGGTCCCCGACATCGCCGAGCGCGAGGTGGTGGTGGCCGGTCCGCGCCGCTTCCAGCGGTACGTCGGTGGCGCGCTGTCCCGCCTGGCGGTGCCCAGGTCACAGGTTCATTTCAGATCTGAGCTCAAGGCTTAGGCTGAGCATACGAGCGATCTGACAACGTGGGCGACGGACAAGGAGGCAAGATGACGACTTCCAAGGTCACCGGGTCCGTGACGACTTCCAAGGTCACCGAGTCCGACACGACTTCCCATATTGCAGAAGCCCCGACGGCGTTCCCCGGCAGCAGCCGGGTCGAGACGGTCATGGGCCGGCCGGTCACCATCGACATCCGCACCCCCCTTCCCGCTCGCGAGCTGACCCCGCTGCTGGACGACGCGTTCGCCTGGCTGCGCTGGGTCGAGGACACCTTCAGCCCCGGCAAGGAGGACAGCCAGATCAGCCGCCTCAACAGGGGCGGCACCATCAAGCAGGTCCCCGAGCTGATCGAGGTGCTGCACCGCTGCGAGGAGCTGAGCGAGGCCACCGGCGGCTGGTTCGACGCCCGCATCAACGGCGTCACCGACCCCTCCGGCTACGTCAAGGGCTGGGCGCTGGAGCGCCTGTCGCGCGCGCTGGTGCAGGCGGGCGCGGGTGACCACCGCATCACGGCGGGCTACGACGTGCGGGTGCGCGGCTCGGCCGCTCCGGGCAGGCGCTGGCGGGTGCCGGTGCGTGACCCGCGTACGGGCGAGGTCCGCAGGATGGTGCGGGCCCACGATCTCGGCATCGCCACCTCGGGCGGGTCCCGCGTGGTCGACCCGCACACCGGCGAGGTGCGCGACGCGCTGGGGGCGGTCACGGTCATCGGCCCCGACCTGGGGCTCGCCGACGCGTACGCCACCGCCATGTACGCCATGGGCCCCGTGCGGGCCCGCCGCTACGCGACCGAGCTGGCCGGGAAGGGTCCGTACGAGACGCTGATCGTGCTGCACGACGGCCAGGAGCTCACCACGCCGGGCTTCGCGACGTACGGCGGCCCGAGGGAACGCCTCGCCGGCTGAGCCGCACCTCCCACGCGTTCAGGCGTCAGGATGTTTGCGCAGATAGTCGAGGTAGACCGGGCGCAGCGCTTCGCCCAGCTTGCCCTCGCCCGCCGCGAGGGCGTCGCTGAGCAGCGCGGAGACCTGGCTGAGGTCGTTGGCGGACTCCGTCGAGTGTCCGCTGGCGGCCTCGGCGGCCGGGATCACTTTCAGCAACTCCCATAGGAACCCCAGGTCCCCGTGGCGTACGGCGTAGCGCACCGCCCGGTCGTGCAATTCGGCGGCCGGCAACGACTCGAGCCCGTTCGTGTCCATGTCGGTTCCTCCCCTGCACGCCTCTTCCCCGCGTCGTCCGGCGATAACCGGTGACCACCCGGCGACTACGGAAAGTGATCGGCGGGCATCGTTCTGACGGCGCCCCTATCGAGCACTGATCTCAAGTGGGAGGATCAAGCAGCGTGAGATTCATCATCAGAACGCTCGCAGCGGCAGTGGCGCTGTGGGTGGCCATCCAGTTCCTCGACGGCATCTCCGTCGACGCCCCCACGAACTCGGCCAGATACTGGGGCGTCCTGCTCCTGGTGGCGTTGATCTTCGGTGTCGTCAACGCCATCGTCAAGCCGATCGTGAAGGCGCTCGGCTGCGCGATCATCGTCCTGACACTAGGCCTGTTCCTGCTCATCATCAACGCGGCGATGCTGCTGCTGACGAGCTGGATCGCGGGCGAGCTCGGCATCCCCTTCCATGTCGACAACTTCTACCCGGCCGCCTTCTGGGGCGCGATCATCGTCAGCGTGGTGAGCTGGGTGCTCAGCGCGTTCATCCCCGACGGAGACTGATCCCCACGTTCATGGAGCTCGACGGTGCCGGCCTGACGTGCGCGCGGGTGCACGAGGCCGCCTACGGAGGAGCCCGGGTCGCGATCGTCTCCCTCGATCGGGCCCGGGCCGCGTGGGCCACCGCCCAGGAGCTGACCAGGCCGGTGTACGGCAGGAGCACGGGCGTGGGCGCGAACCGGGACGTCCTGCTGGAGGGCGGCGGCCTCGACCTGCTGCGCAGCCACGCGTGCGGCGCGGGTCCGCGCGTCGATCCTGGCCGGGCCAGGGCGATGCTGGTGGTGCGGCTCAACCAGCTGCTCGCGGGCGGCTCGGGCGTGGACCCGGGGGTGTGCGAGGCGCTGGCGTACGCGATCAACCACGGCTTCACGCCGCCGCTGCGCACGTACGGGGCGATCGGCACCGGTGATCTGACCGCGCTGTCCACGACGGCGCTCTGCCTGCTCGGCGAGCTGCCCTGGGACAGCGCGGAGCCGGCGGACGAGGAACCACCGCGCTACCCGCTCGCCTCCAGCGACGCGCTGCCGTTCATCAGCTCGGGCGCGGCCACGCTGGCCGACGCCGCCCTCGCGGTGCACCGCCTGCGCACGCTCATGGAGGCCGCCATCGGGGTGGCCGCCATGTCGTTCGCCGCCGTGGACGCCTCGGCCGAGCCGCTGGCCGCCGTCGTGCAGGAGGCGCGCCCGCATCCCGGCCAGGCGGCGGTCGCCGCGGCGCTGCGCGGGCTGGTGTCGCACGAGCCGAGCACCCGCGTCCAGGACCCGTACGGTTTCCGCGCCTTCGCCCAGGTGCACGGCGCCGCCGTGGACGCGCTCGGCAGGGCGGTCACCGCGATCGAGACCGACCTCAACGCCGCCGCCGAGAACCCGCTCTTCGCCGGCTCACTCGCCTGGCACAACGGCAACTTCCACTCCGCGCCCGTGGCGCTGGCGCTGGACGCGCTGCGCCCGGCGCTCGTGCAGGCGGCGCAGCTCAGCGCCGCCCGCCTGGCCACGCTCATGGACCCGGCCTACACCGGCCGGCTGCCCTTCCTCGCCGACCGTCCCGGCGCGTCGGGCATGCTGATCCTGGAGTACGTCGCCCAGGACGCCGTCGCCGAGCTGCGCCATCTCGCCCAGCCGGTGACGACGGGCACGGCGGTGGTCTCGCGCGGCGCCGAGGATCACGCCGGGTTCGCCACCCAGGCGGCCCGCCACACCCTGCGCTGCCTTGAGCCGCTGGAGATCGTGCTGGCCTGCGAGCGTACGGCCGCCGCTCGCGCGCTCGACGCCCCCGCTCCCGACCGCCCGCTCACCGCGGACCTGGAGGAGTCGCGCCGGGCCCTGACGGGAGCCTGAACGTCAGGAGCCTGAACGTCAGGAGCGCTGAGCCACCGAGCCGCGCTCGCGCAGCGTCGGCTTCTGGACGACGCGCCGCCGGCGCGCGCCGCCGTCGGCCGCCGCCGAGATGAGCCGCACGGCGGCCCTGACGATGCCGTCGATGTCCCAGTCGACGGTGGTGAGTCCCGGGCTGAGCAGGCCCGACATCGGATGGTCGTCGTAGCCCATGACGGACACGTCACCGGGGATCGACAGCCCGAGGTCGGCCGCCGCCGCGTAGACGCCGTAGGCGATGGAGTCGCTGAAGCAGAAGACGGCGCTCGGCTGCTCGCCCGACAGCACGCGGTGGGCGGTCGCGGTGGCGCCGGCCAGGTCGTGGGGCGCGGTGGTGAGCTCGATGTCGAGCCCGAGCCGCTCGGCCTCGGCCGTGACGTGGACGTCGGCGGGCCGGTCTGGCGTGCTGGGCCGGGTGGGCGTGAGCACGGCGATGCGGCGGTGGCCGAGGGCGCGCAGGTGCTCAAGGGCGAGCGTGACGCCGCGCCGGTTGTCGAAGACGACCTCGCCCGCCGTGCCGGCGATGGAGTCGCCGATGGCCACCACCGGCACCGACTCGCACAGCTCGGCCCAGAACGCGGCGGCGGGATCGACGGGCTGCACGATCATGCCATCGACGCGCTGGTCGCGCAGCTGCCGGCCCAGGGCGCGCTCGCGGGCGGGGTCGCCGACCGCGTCGAGGATCAGGGCGTAGCGGTCTTTCTCCCGCAGGCCCCTGCTGATGCCCACGGCCAGCGACTGCTGCCACAGGTCCTCCAGCGAGCCGCAGAGCAGGCCGATCATGCCGGTGCGCCCGCTGGCCAGGGCTCTGGCGATGGGGTCGGCCTCGTAGCCGAGCTCGGCGGCGGCGGCGCGGACCCGCTCCATGGTCTCCTCCGACACCTGGAGGCCGCGCAGCGCGTAGGAGACGGCCGCCGGTGACAGACCCGTGGCCTGTGCCACCTCACGGATCGTGGCTCTCTTCCGAGGCATTAGGCCAGCCTATTGCGTGTCACCGACAGAAGCCGTTTTCCCGCCAGCGCTTGTCGGTCTTGTGGCGGGGGCGCCCATTGACAGCCCTCTGGTGAAGCGGTTCACTGAACCGTATCACTGAAACGGTTCACTCCACCGGTTGCGCAGGCCGGACGGTTTACATGTATTGTGAGTAGGAAATAGCGGAAGGAGGGCCGCGGACGATGAGCATCGACGTGCACCAGCACCTGTGGACACCGGCGTTCATCGATGCCCTGCGCGCCCGTACGAGCCCGCCGTACCTCGACGGCTGGACGCTGATCCTCGACGGCGAGCCGCCGTACGAGGTGAACCCGGCCGACCACGAACGGCGCGACACGACCGGCCTGGAGCTGGCCCTGGTGTCGCTGTCGAGCCCGCTCGGCATCGAGTTCCTGCCGCCCGAGGACGCCTGGCCGCTGATCGACGCCTACCACGACGGCGCGCTCGCGCTGGGCGAGCCGTTCGGCGCGTGGGCCGCCACCTGCCACAGCGAGCTCGACCCCGGCCGCCTGGCCAAGGACCTCGACCGCGGCTTCGCCGGCCTGCAGATCCCGGCCACCGCCGTCCCCGACGACCGGCTGCTGGAAGTGCTGACCGCCAGAGACCTGCCGCTGTTCGTGCACCCAGGCCCGGCCGCGCCGGCTCCCGGCACGCCGCCGTGGTGGCCCGCGCTGGTGCCGTACGTCCAGCAGATGCACGCCGCGTGGCACCACTTCCACGCGGTCGTCCGGCCCCGGCACCCGCGGCTGCGGGTCTGCTTCGCGCTGCTCGCCGGCCTCGCGCCGCTGCACTCCGAGCGCCTGATCGCCAGGGGCGGCGGCGGGCGCGGCCAGGTCGACCGCGACTTCTTCGTGGAGACCTCCTCCTACGGCCCGCGCGCGATCGACGCGATCGTCCGCGAGCTCGGCATCGACGTCGTGGTCAACGGATCCGACGCCCCCTACGCCACCGCACCCGACCCCGGGCTCGGCGCGGCCGCCGGTCACGCCGTCCGGGTCGTCAACCCCCGTCGTCTGCTGAACAGAAAGGAGACTCGTACGTGAGCACTGACCAGATCCAGGACGGGGGCACCTGTGCCGGCCTCCCCGAGCGCACTCTCGACCGGCGTGAGTTGCGCGACCTGGTGAACGAGCTGGCCGCCCATCCGGAGGAGTGGCGCGACCAGGTGGACTTCCCCGCCGACGGCGGGCGCCACTACGCCTCCCTCTATCGCGACGCCTACGTGGACGTCTGGCTGCTGTGCTGGCGTCCCGAGGACGACACGGGCTGGCACGACCACGACACCTCCTCAGGGGCGGTGCACGTGGTGCAGGGCGCGCTCCTCGAATGCAACCCGCGCATCGGCGGCGAGCACCTGGAGACGGTGGTGACGGAGGGTCGGTCGTTCTCGTTCGGTCCCGACCACATCCACCGGCTGACCGGCGCGGTGGACCAGAGCGTGTCCATCCACGCGTACTCGCCGCCGCTGTGGCGGCTCGGCCAGTACTCCATCGACCGCACGGGCGTCATGCGCCGCGTCTCGGTCAGCTACGCCGACGAGCTGCGTCCCATCGACGAGCCCGCCGCCGCGCAGCCGGTGGGATCAGTGGCCTGAGGACGCGCGGGCCCGCGCGGCGGGCAGGAGCACGCAGCAGCTCGCGCAGGGTTCGACGTCGGGCAGGGTGATCCACAGACAGCAGGTCCTGCGGAAGTAGCCGTCGCCGGCGGGCTCGATGAGCCCGTCGAGCGGCGGCCCGATGCGGCGCAGCAGCTCCATGTAGTCGCCCGGCACGATCGAGGTCAGCGGGTGGGCGAACGCCTCGGCCGTCGAGCCCCACAGCGTGCGTTCCCCCACCTTGGCCAGCGCGCCGATCGCCGCGACCAGCGGGCGCTGCGACTCCTCCAGCGCCTCCCGGATGGCGCCTTCGCCGGTCTCCCACCGCACGCTCGTGGCGGCCAGCGTCACCCCGGCGTCCGACACCTTGACGTACGTCTCCCCGAACGGCATGACCGGCACCCGCCCGTCGAGCGCCCACCCGAGCGCCATGGGCAGCGCGTGCCAGTAGCCGTAGGTCTTCCAGAACAGCGCCGCGCCGACGTGGCGCGGGGCGTTCCAGCGCGCGGCGGTGTCGTCCACCAGCCGCGCCAGCGGCGTGTACGGCTCGCGCACCAGCTCGGTGACCGGGGTCCACGACTCGTCGGGCTCGATGACGAGCTCGGGCACCACCCCGAGCACCCCGCCGCGCTCGTCCGCCAGCCGACGAAGGGTGTCGGTCAGCACGCGAGGCCTTTCGTGGAAGTCATCGTGTCTCCAACGTAGCAGGGCGGCCGGCCAGCCAACCGGCCACGAGCTGCACCACCAGCACGCCGAGTCCGACGGTCAGCGGCACCGTCCAGCCGCCCGACACCTCCCGCAGGAAGCCGAACAGCAGCGGGCCCAGCGCCGCCACCACGTAGCCGACGGACTGGGCGACGGCCGACAGCGCGGTCACCGCCGCCGGGTCGGCGGGGCGCAGCGCGATGATCAGCAGGGCCAGCGCGAACGCGGCGCCCTGGCCGACGCCCAGCACGATCATCCACGCCCATGGCAGCGTCGTGGGGGCCAGCAGCACGCCCAGGTAGCCGAGCACGGTCAGCAGGCACGCGCCCACCACGTACGGGACCTGCGAGGCGCGCCGGCCCGCCAGCACGGGCACCGCGAGCGAGGTGCCGACCTGCACCAGGTTCGTCAGGCTGAGCAGGTATCCGGCCTGGTCGGCGGGCAGCCCGGCCTCCAGGAAGATCGTGGGCAGCCAGGCCAGCATCACGTAGAAGGTGAGGGACTGCAGGCCCATGAGGGCGGTGACGTACCAGGTGACGCGGCTGCGCAGGACGGCGCCGAAGGGGCGGGGGCCGTTGGCGGCCGCCTCCGGTCTGCGCAGCGCCTGCGGCAGCCAGAGCAGCGCCGCCAGCAGCGCGGGCACGGCCAGCAGCGCCGTGACGCCGCGCCAGGAGAACCCGGTGCCGTGCTCGATCGGGATCACCAGCGCGGAGGAGAGCGCGGCGCCGGCGACCACGCAGGAGACGTAGACGCCGGTCATGAGGTTGACCCGGTCGGGGAAGTGCTGCTTGACGACGCCGGGCATGGAGACGTTCATGACGGCGATGGCCGTCGCGGCCAGGGCGGAGCCGAGGTAGAGCAGCGGGGCGCCGCCGAGGCCGCGTACGGCGACGCCCGCCGCGATGACGAGCAGGCCGGCGAGCAGCGTGCGGTCGAGGCCGATCCGGCGCGCCAGCAGCGGCGTGACCGGCCCGAACACGCCCAGGCAGACCACCATGACCGTGGTGATGGCGCCGCCGCCCGCCGGGCTGAGACCCACGTCCCCCATGATCTCGTCGAGCAGCGGGGAGACGCCCGCGATGGCCGGGCGCAGGTTGAGCGCGGCCAGGGCGACCCCGGCCACGAGCAAGGCGGATCTCAGCGACATAGACGACCACTCTCGCATAAGCGCTTGACAACGTTGTCCGCCCCTCCCGAGTAGGAAATGATCCAGGCGTGAGACCGACGATGAAGGACGTCGCCTCGGCGGCCGGCGTGGCGCTCAAGACCGTCTCGCGGGTCGTGAACGGCGAGCCAGGCGTCCACCCGGCGACCGCGGAGCGGGTGCGGGCGGCCATCGAGCGGCTCGGCTACAGCCGCAACGAGAGCGCGCGCGTGCTGCGCAGGGGCAGGACCGCCACGATCGGGCTGGTCATCGAGGACGTGGCCGACCCGTTCTACTCGGGGCTGAGCAGGGCGGTGGAGGACGTCGTGATCGAGCACGGCTGCCTGCTGCTCAGCGGCTCGTCAGGCGAGGAGCCGGGCAGGGAGCGCGAGCTGGTCGAGACGTTCTGCGCGCGGCGGGTGGACGGGCTGATCGTGGTGCCGGCCGGTGACGACCACACCTACCTGCGACCCGAGCTGGAGGCGGGGACGCCGGTGGTGTTCGCCGACCGGCCGCCTGGCGCGGGGCTCGACGTGGACACCGTGCTGGCCGACAACGCGGGCGGGGCGCGGCAGGCCGTACGTCACCTGATGGCGCACGGGCACCGCAGGATCGCCTTCCTCGGTGACGACCCGGCCATCTTCACCGCCGCCGAGCGGCTGCGCGGCTACCGGGACGAGCTGGGCGAGCTGTACGACGAGCGGCTGGTGGCCATGCGGGCGCCGTCGGCCGAGGCGGTGCATGCGGATCTGGAGCGGATGTTCGCCCTGGACGAGCCCCCGACGGCGCTGTTCACCGGCAACGGCCGCTACACGGTGACGACGCTGCGGGCGCTGGAGCGGCGGCGGGTGGCGCTGGTCGGGTTCGACGACTTCGAGCTGGCCGACCTGCTCGACCCAGGGGTGACCGTGGTGGCGCAGGAGCCCGCCTGGATGGGGCGGGTGGCCGCCGAGCTGCTGTTCCGCCGCCTGGGCGGCGACACGGGCCACTCCGAGCACGTCGAGCTGCCGGTACGCCTGATCGTGCGCGGCTCGGGCGAGCTTCCCCCTTGAATCGGGGGGAGCTTCCCCCTCAAGGCGCCGGGACGGCGACGGGGACGGCCGGCGGGCGGAGCACGCGGACCAGCGCGAGCGCGACCAGCACCCCGGCCACCCCCGACGCGGCCATGGCGTACCCGGGGGCGACCACCTCGCCGAGGCCGCCGATCAGCGCCGCGCCGGCCGCCTGCCCGGTCATCAGCCCGGCCGACTGCAGCCCGAACGCCTGCCCGCGCGCCTCCTCCGGCACCGCGTCCACGAACCGCCGCTGCAGCCCGAGCTGGTACGACAGCCCCGCCGCCCCGAGCGCGGCGAGCAGCGCCGCCCACCCGATGCCGGGCTGAAGGGCGAAGGCGATCCACGGCACCGCGATCAGCACGGCGAGCGGGAACGACAGCCGCTCACGCAGGGCGGGCGCCGCGAACCGGCCGACGGCGAACTCCCCCGCCGCCATGCCGACGGCCGCCGCCGCGAGCACCATCCCGGCCTGCCCCTGCCCGCCGAGGTACGGCACCACCATGGCCTCCGCCCCCGCCATGCACACGCACGGCAGCCACCCGGCCAGCAGCAGTCCCCGTACCCGGCGATCGGCCAGCAGCCGCCGGTTGACCCGCAGCGTCTGGCGGACCGCGCCCGACTCACCGGCCTTGCGCGCCGGCGTGTACGGCAGCCCGTACCGCAGGACCAGGGCCGCCACGACGGACAGCCCGGCGGTGACGGCGAGCGCCCCGGAGGGCCCCGCGACGGCGAGGAACGTGCCGCCCGCGGCCAGCCCGACGACCTGCGCGCTCGCCGAGGCCACGTTGAGCAGCGAGCGCCCGAGCACGAACGCGTCGCCTGGCAGCACCTCGGGCAGCATCGCGGCCCGCGCCGCGAAGAACACCGGCGACAGCAGCCCGGACCCGACGACCAGCGCCAGCATCGCCCACACGGGCAGCCCGGCGTAGGCGAGCAGCAGGCAGGTGACGGCCCTGAGCAGCTCGCCGGCGATCATCAGGGCCCGCGCCGGCAGCCGGTCGGCCAGGGAGAGCAGGAAGAGCCCGCCGAAGATGTACGGCAGCCACCCCGCCATGTACGCCGCCGCCGACAGCCCGGCGGATCCCGTCCTGGCGTAGACGAGCACGGACAGGGCCAGCATCTTGATCGAGTCACCGGCGATCAGCAGCGCGAAGCTGCCGAACAGCACCCGGAACTCCTTGACGGCGAACACCTCGCCGAACGTCGCACCCTTCACGGTCACGATGCTGCGGCCCGCCCGAGCCCCGGGCGACTTCTTCGGATATAACCGAAAGGTGGTGGCGATCGCAGTGGGCCCGCAGGACGTGATGGCCAGCAGGTTCGCCATCTCGCCGCTGATCGAGACCATGCACGCGCAGTGGGTGCTGGCCGGACACTACCGGGCGGGCCCCCACCAGGCGTGGGTGGCGCGATGGCGGGAGACGTACCTGCGGCTGACGCGGGAGCTGCCCGCTCTCCGCGCGGCCGGCGCGATCACCGGCAACAAGGGCAGTGCGAACGTCGACTTCATCGCCCCGCCGCCGACGGCCGTGGACGTGCCGTTCGAGGCGGAGCTGGCCGCCGTGCGGGCCACGCCGGTGGCCCGGGCGCACGCGGACATCGAGCGGGTGCTGGCCGTGCGGCCCCCGGTGGCGCCCTGGGTCAGGGAGCTGCTGTTCGGGCCCGACGTGGTGGCGCTGGTCGCGCGGGCGTACGAGGCGCTGTGGTCGGAGATCCTGGTGCACGAGTGGCCGCGGCTGCGGGCGGTGCTCCAGCGGGACGTGGCCTACCGGGCGGGACGCCTCGCGGCGTACGGGTGGCAGGCGGCCCTTGAGGACCTGAGCCCGCAGCAGGTGCGCTGGCGGGGCGGGCGGATCGAGGTGAAGCTGCGCAGCATGCAAGGCGAGGAACGGCGGCTGGGCGGCAGGGGGCTGCTGTTCCTGCCGTCGGCGTTCATGGAGAGCGTGGGGGCGTACCTGGAGGAGGGCTGGCCGTACGCGCTGGTCTATCCGGCCAGGGGCATCGCCGCCGTTCCCGCCGCGCCCGACCGGCGGGTGGCGGCGCTGATCGGCCGCAGCAGGGCCCGCATCCTCGCCGAGCTGGCGGAGCCGGCGACGACCACGCAGCTCGCCGCGCTGCTCGGGCAGAGCGTCGGCACGGTCGGCGAGCACGTGGCGGCGCTGCGCGGCGCGGGCCTGATCGCGGGCACCCGCACCGGCCGCAGTGTGGTGTACGCGCGCACCCCGCTCGGCGACGCCCTGATCGGCGGCTAGCCTGTCCCCCGGGACGTGCAGGAAGCACGTGGCTATAGTGGTTGCGCATCAGTTCTGCAAATCTGTTCACCGAGGAGCGCGTGCATGAATGCCGCCGACGTCGCACCCGAGGCGCAGGCCAGATTTCCCCAGGAGCTGATGTACACCGCGGCCCAGCAGTACTACCTGGAGGACGCCACCCAGGGCGACATCGCCAAGCGGCTCGGCGTCAGCAGGGCCACCGTGAGCCGGCTGCTCACCGAGGCCCGCAGGCAGGGCATCGTCGAGATCAGGGTGCACCGCCCGGCCGCGCTGGCGGACGGCCCGCTGGCCGCCGAGGTGGCAGAGGCGCTCGGCCTCGACCGCGTCCACCTGGTGCCCAAGGCCAACGGCCCGGCCCTCGGCCCCTGGCTCGCGCCCGGCGTGGCCCGCGCGCTGGCCGGTGCCGGGCTGGTGTCGGGCGACGTCGTGCTGGTCTCCTCCGGCACCACCGTCTACGAGTGCGCCCGCGAGGACCTCGGCCGCCATCCCGGCGTGACCATCGCCCCCGCGGTGGGCGGCCAGGAGGAGCCGCAGCCCTGGTACCAGACCAACGAGACCACCCGCATCCTGGCCGAACGCGTCGGCGGCGTGCCCGCCTACCTCTACGCGCCCGCCCTGCCGGGCCCCGAGCTGTTCTACTCGCTGCAGCACGAGCCGTCGGTGCGCCGGGTGATGGACCTGTGGGGGCGGGCCAAGTGCGCGCTCGTCGGCGTCGGCTCCGCGCCGCTGATGCGGCAGATGGTGCCCTCGCTCATGCCCCGCGACGCCGACAGCCTGCGCCAGGCGGTGGGCGACGTGTGCATGCGGATCTACGACCGCGACGGGGCTCCGGTGACGTACCCGGGCAGCGAGCGGCTGGTCGCGGCCGAGCAGGAGGACCTGCGGCGCATCCCGCACACGATCGCGGTCGCGGTCGGAGCCGAGAAGGTGCTCTCGATCGTGGCCGGCGCCAGGGGCGGCTACTTCAACCAGCTCGTCACGGACACGCCCACGGCGGAAGGGCTCGTCGCCGCCGCCCACCAGCTCTGAACATCTTTGCTGGACAAAGTTTCTGACAGCGCGCTAACGTGAGCCGCACCACAGGCTGTGCGCTCCTGCGCGGGCGTCCCTGTCTCGGGGACGGCGTGCGTTCAGAAACCTGGCGTAAGTGAGGTAACAACCCGTGAACAGAGCTCAGATGCGGACCTCCGCGTTCGCCGCGGCGGCCGTGCTCGCCGCCTCCGTGCTGGCCGCCTGCGGCTCCGGCGCCGGCTCGACCGGCGGGGACACCGGGGGAGGCGGCGACCCGCAGAACGCCAAGGTCGCCTTCCTCATGCCCGACCTCGCGTCCACGCGCTACGAGCTGCAGGACAAGCCGCTGTTCGAGGCGAAGATGAAGCAGCTCTGCCCGACCTGCGAGGTCATCTACCAGAACGCCGACTCCGACGCCTCCAAGCAGCAGCAACAGGCCAACTCCGCGCTCGCGCAGGGCGTCAAGGCCATCGTGATCGACCCGGTCGACTCCGCCGCCGCGGCCACCATCGTCAAGTCGGCGCAGTCGCAGCAGGTGCCGATCATCGCCTACGACCGGCCCATCCCGGCCACCCCCGCCGACTACTACATCTCGTTCGACAACGAGAAGATCGGCCAGCTGATCGCGCAGTCCCTCGTCGACCACCTCAAGGAGGAGAAGGCCGAGGGCGGCATCCTCCAGGTCAACGGCTCCCCCACCGACGCGGCGGCCGGGCTGATCAAGAAGGGCATCCACAGCGCGGTCGACCCCAGCGGCTTCAAGCTGCTGGCCGAGTACGACACCCCCGACTGGCAGCCGGAGAAGGCCCAGACCTGGGTCAGCGGCCAGATCACCCAGTTCAAGGACCAGATCGTCGGCGTGGTCGCGGCCAACGACGGCACCGGCGGCGGCGCGATCGCCGCGTTCAAGGCCGCCGGCGTGAAGGTGCCGCCGGTCACCGGCAACGACGCCGAGATCGCCGCCGCCCAGCGCATCATCAACGGTGACCAGTACAACACGATCTCCAAGCCCATCAAGATCGTGGCCGAGGCGTCGGCGAACGTGGCCTGGGAGTTCATGCAGGGCAAGAAGCCCGCCGGCAAGACCACGCTGTACGACACGCCGTCCGAGCTGTTCGTCCCCACGGTCGTCACCAAGGAGAACGTCAAGGAGGTGCTGTTCGACAGCGGCATCATGAAGGCGTCCGAGGTGTGCACCGGCGAGTACGCCAAGGGCTGCGACGAGCTCGGAATCAAGTGATGAGCGTTCTGTCCCTCCGGGGGATCAGCAAGACGTTCGGCGCGGTCGCCGCGCTCACCGACATCGAGCTCGACGTGGACGCCGGCCAGGTCGTGGCGGTCGTCGGCGACAACGGCGCGGGCAAGTCCACGCTGGTCAAGATCCTGTCGGGGGTGCACCCGCCGGACGCGGGCACGATCACGTTCGAGGGCCGCGAGGTGCACATCCCCACCCCGGCCGCCGCGCACCGGCTCGGCATCGCCACGGTCTTCCAGGACCTCGCGCTGTGCGAGAACCTCAACGTCATCCAGAACCTCTTCCTCGGCCAGGAGATCCGCCCGCTGCGGCTCAACGACGTGGCCATGGAGACCCGCTCGTGGGAGCTGCTGCGCCAGCTCTCGGCCAAGATCCCGAGCGTGCGGGTGCCGGTCGCGGCCCTGTCGGGCGGCCAGCGGCAGACCGTCGCCATCGCGCGGTCGCTGCTCGGCGACCCCAAGGTGATCATCCTGGACGAGCCCACGGCCGCGCTCGGCGTGGCCCAGACCGCCGAGGTGCTCAACCTGGTCGAGCGGCTGCGCGAGAACGGCCTCGGCGTCATCATGATCAGCCACAACATGGCCGACGTGAAGGCCGTCGCCGACACCGTCGCGGTGCTGCGGCTCGGCCGCAACAACGGCGTGTTCGCCGTGGACGAGGTCACCACCGAGGACATCATCTCGGCCATCACCGGCGCCACCGACAACGCGGTGTCCCGCCGGGCCCAGCGCGGCCAGGGAGCACAAGGAGGACAGGTGTCATGACCGCCGTGACCACCGACCGCCAGGACGAGCGGCTGCGGCAGAGCGAGGGCCTGCGGGGCGCGCTCTCCGACGTGGTGGAGCGGGCCCGCGGCGGCGACCTCGGCGTCATCCCCGTCGTGGTGGGCCTGATCGTCATCTGGTCGGTCTTCCAGGCGCTCAACCCGATCTTCCTGTCCAGCGCGAACCTGGTGAACCTCACGCTGGAGTCGGCCGCCGTCGGCGTCATCGCGCTCGGCATCGTGTGCGTGCTGCTCGTCGGCCAGATCGACCTGTCCGTCGGCTCGGTCAGCGGCCTGTCGGGCGCGGTGCTCGCGGTGCTCTTCGTCGGCCAGGGCCTGCCCGTGTGGGTGGCGATCGCCGCGTCGGTGCTCATGGGCGCGGTCATCGGCTGGGTGTACGGGCAGCTGTTCAACCGGTTCGGGGTGCCCAGCTTCGTCATCACGCTGGCCGGGCTGCTCGCCTTCCTCGGCTTCCAGCTCTACGTGCTGGGCACCAAGGGGTCGATCAACCTGCCGTTCGACTCGGGCCTGGTGAACTTCGCGCAGCTCGACTTCGTGCCCGCGTGGCTCTCGTACACGTTCGCGGTGATCGCGGCCGGCTGGTTGTTCGCCGGCGGCTACCTGCACGCCAGGCAGCGGCGCAAGGCCGGGCTGTCGGCCCGCAGCACGACGACGCTGGTCGTGCGGAGCGTGGCGCTGCTCGCGGTGCTCGCGTTCGTGGTCTGGTACCTCGGGCAGACGCGCGGCGTGGGCTGGATGTTCGTCTTCTTCGTGGCTCTGGTGCTGATCATGCACTACCTGCTGTCACGGACGAAGTGGGGCAGATCCGTGTACGCCGTCGGCGGCAACGTCGAGGCCGCGCGCCGGGCCGGCATCAACGTCCGGGCCGTCTACACCTCGGTGTTCGTGCTCTGCTCGACGTTCGCCGCGGTCGGCGGCATCCTCGCCGCGGCCAGGCTGGCGGCGGCCAACCAGAGCAGCGGCGCGGGCGACGTCAACCTCAACGCGATCGCCGCGGCGGTGATCGGCGGCACCAGCCTGTTCGGCGGGCGCGGCACCGCGTTCGGCGCGCTGCTCGGCATCATCGTCATCCAGTCCATCTCCAGCGGCCTGACGCTGCTCAACCTCGACTCCTCGATCCGGTTCGTGGTGACCGGCGCGGTGCTGCTGCTCGCCGTGATCGTCGACTCGGTCTCGCGCCGGTCCAGGACCTCGCACGGCAGGGCATGATGGCGATCATCTGCGTGGACGCCGGCACCACGGTCATCAAGGCCGTCGGGTACGACGACGCCGGCGCCGAGGCGGCCGTGGCCCGCCGCGCGACCGTGGTCACCAGGCCCGCGCCCGGCCACACCGAGCAGGACATGCACGCCGTCTGGGACGCGGTGGCCGAGACCGTGCGCGAGGTCGCCGCCCAGACGGGTGGGGCCGAGTTCGTCGCGGTCACCGCCCAGGGCGACGGCTGCTGGCTGGTCGACGCCGCGGCCGAGCCCACCGGCCCCGCCATCCTATGGAACGACGCCAGGGCCGCCACCACCGTGGCCGCCTGGACGCGCGACGGCCTGGCCGAGACCGCGTTCCGCCGCAACGGCTCGTCGGCCGCGTCCGGGCTGCCGCACGCCATCCTCACCTGGCTGCGCGCCCACGACCCCGATCGCCTCGGCCGCTCCAGCGCCATGCTGACCTGCGGCGGCTGGATCTTCTCCCGGATGACCGGGGAGATCGCCGCCGACGAGTCCGACGCCTCGGCGCCGTTCATGGACCTGCGGGAACGGGCGTACTCGCCCGAGCTGCTGCGCCTGTTCGGCCTGGAGTGGGCCGAGCGGCTGCTGCCGCCGATCAGGCCGACGCCGGTCGCCGGGCTCACCGCGCGGGCCGCCGAGACGCTGGGGCTCGCGCCGGGCACGCCGGTGGTCATGGCCCCGTACGACATCGCCGCCACGGCACTCGGCTCCGGCGCGGTCCGCCCAGGGCAGGCGTGCGGCATCCTCGGCACCACGCTGTGCACCGAGGTCATCGCCGCCGCGCCCGACCTCGACGGCCCGCCGACCGGCATCACGATCGCCCTGCCCGGCGGCTACCTGCGGGCCTTCCCCACGTTCGCGGGCACCGAGGTGGTGCAGTGGACGTGCCGCCTGCTGGGGCTGTCGGCCCCCGACGAGCTGGGCGAGCTGGCCATGACGAGCGAGCCGGGCGCGGGCGGGCTGGCGTTCCTGCCGTACCTGTCGCCGGCCGGTGAGCGGGCGCCGTTCTCCGACCCGCTGGCCAGGGGCGCGCTGCTCGGCATGTCGTTCGAGCACGGCAGGGGCCACGTCGCGCGGGCCGTGCTCGAGGGGCTGACCATGGTGATCCGCGACTGCCTGGCGGCGACCGGGGCGGCGCCGACCGAGCTGCGGGTGTGCGGCGGCGGCGCGAACAGCGCGGTCTGGCTGCAGCTCATCGCCGACGTCACCGGGCTGCCGGTGCGCCGCTCCACCGACACCGAGGTGGGCGCGCGCGGGGCGGCGCTGGTGGGGATGGCGGCCACGGGCGGGGCGCCGTCGGTCGCCGAGGCGGCAACGCAGCACGTACGGCTGCGCCAGGCCGTCGAGCCCGGCCCCGGCCGCAGGGCACTCTACGACGACCTCTTCGCCGCCTTCCTGACCCTGCGCGGCGGCACCGCCGAGAACTGGCCGCTGCTCGCCGAGCTGAGGGACCGTACATGAGCGTGTGGATCGGCATCGACCTCGGAACCCAGAGCGTGCGCGCGCTGGCCGTGGCGGGCGACGGCCGGGTGCTCGGCACCGGCAGCCGCCCGCTGACCAGCCACCGCGACGGGCCGCGGCACGAGCAGGACCCCGAGCAGTGGTGGCGGGAGCTGGCCGCGGCCACCCGCGAGGCGCTGCGCGGCGTGCCCGCCGGTGAGCGGGTCGAGGGCGTCGCCGTGGACGCCACCTCTGGAACGATCCTGCTGACCGACGCCGAGGGCCGCGCCGTGACGCCCGCCCTCATGTACGACGACCGCCGCGCCGACGCCACCCGCGCCAACGAGGCGGGCGCCGCGGTGTGGGAACGGCTCGGCTACCGCCGCATGCAGCCGAACTGGGCCCTGCCGAAGCTGCTGTGGCTGCTGCGCGACGCCCCTCCAGGCGCCCGCGCCGCCCACCAGAGCGACTTCGTCAACCGCCGCCTGGTCGGCCACGAGGTGGCCACCGACCTGAGCAACGCGCTCAAGACCGGCGTGGACCTGATCGACGAGCGCTGGCCTTCCGACGTGTTCGACGCGCTGGGCGTGCCCGAGGGCATGCTGCCCGCCGTCGTACGCCCCGGCGTCCGGCTCGGCACGGTGTGCGCGGCGGCGGCGGAGGAGACCGGCCTGCCCGAGGGCACCCCGGTGATCGCCGGCACCACCGACGGCTGCGCCGCCCAGCTCGGCGCGGGCGCCCGGCAGCCGGGCAGCTGGAACTCGGTGATCGGCACGACGCTGGTGCTCAAGGGCGTCACCAAGGAGCTGATCCACGACCCGCTCGGCGTGGTCTACTCCCACCGCGCGCCCGACGGCTCCTGGCTGCCCGGCGGCGCCTCAAGCACGGGCGCCGGCGTGCTCTCCCGCGACCTGCCGGGCGCCGACCTCGACGCGCTCAGCCGGCGGGCCGCCGAGCGGTACGGCCGCCGCCTGCCGCCGGTCGTCACGTATCCGCTGGTGTCGCGGGGCGAGCGGTTCCCGTTCGCGGCGCCCGCCGCCGAGGGCTTCACGCTCGGGGAGCCGGCCGACGACGTCGAGCGCTACGCCGCCATCCTGCTCGGCGCGGCCTTCGTCGAGCGGCTCTGCTTCGACTACCTCGACCTGCTCGGCGCGCCCGTGGACGGGGAGATCATCCTGACCGGCGGCGCCACCAGGAGCGCCTACTGGACACGACTGCGCGCCGACGTGCTGGAACGCCCGGTGACGCTGCGCGAGAACGCCGAGCCCGCCCTGGGCATGGCCGTCCTGGCGGGCGGCGACCCGGCCGCCATGATCAGGACGAGCGCCGTCGTCGAGCCGTCGGACGCCGGCGTGCGCGGGCCGTACCTGCGGTTCGTGGCCGAGCTCGAACAACGCGGCTGGCTCGACGGCCGGGCCGCCGCACACGCCCGTGAGAGGACCACCCGATGACCGACCTCGTTCTCGTCCGCCACGGCGAGACCGTCTGGCACGCCGAGAACCGCTACGCCGGGATCAGCGACGTCGAGCTGACCCCACGCGGCCGCGAACAGGCCGCCGAGCTGGCGTCCTGGGCGGCGGGAGCGGGACTCACCGCCGTGTGGGCGTCCACGCTGAGCCGGGCCAGGATCACCGCCCAGGCCGCCGCCGACCAGGCCGGACTGCCCGTGCGGACCGACGAGCGGCTGCGCGAGCTGGACTTCGGTCAGGGCGAAGGGCTCACCTCGGCCGAGATGAAGGCCCGCTTCCCCGAGGCCAGGGCCGCGTTCGAGGCCGACCCGGCCGGGAACCCGCTGCCGAGTGGCGAGGACCCGTACGAGGCCGCGGGCCGGTTCACCGCCGCGCTCGACGACATCGCCGCCGCGCACTCCGGAGGCCGAGTGCTGGTGGTCGCGCACACGACCGCCATCAGGCTCGCCTTGTGCGGGCTGCTGGGAGTGCCGCTCGGCGAGTACCGGCGGTTGTTCCCCCGGCTCGACAACTGCGCACTGACCGAGCTGCGCCTGTGCGACGCCCGTACGGGACGGGTGGCGATGCTGCAGTACAACTCCCCGATTGGAGCCGTTCGTTGACACTCAAAGTCCTTGCCGCAGGCGACCACTTCGTCAGGAACAGCCTGCTCATCGACGCGCTGAAGAGCGCGGTGCCCGGTGAGCTGGACGTCCGCGAGCTGACGCTGCCCTGGCCGGTCGAGCCGTTCGGCCGGGTGGGCGAGGTGGACGAGGCGTCCGACGTGGAGGACGAGCTGATCGAGGCGCTGCGCGGGGTGGAGGTGTGCGTCACCCAGATGGCGCCGCTGACCAAGCGGGTCCTGGACGCCTCGCCGGAGCTGCGGCTGTTCTGCGTGAGCAGGGGAGGTCCGGTCAACGCCAACCTGGAGGCGGCGTCCGAGGCCGGGGTGAAGGTGACGTTCGCGCCGGGCCGCAACGCGGTGGCCACCGCCGAGCACACGCTCGCCATGCTGCTCGCCGCCACCCGGCGCATCCCGCAGACCCACGCTGAGCTGGCCGCCGGGGTGTGGCGGGGCGACTACTACACCTACGACCGGGTCGGGCCCGAGCTGGAGGGCAACACGGTCGGCCTGGTCGGCTACGGCGCGATCGGCAGCAGGGTGGCCCGCATGCTCGAAGGGTTCGGCGCGACCGTGCTCGTCCACGACCCCTACGTGGACGTGCCCGGCAACGTCGGCCTGCCCGAGCTGCTCGAACGCTCGCTGTTCGTCTCCCTGCACGCCCGCGCCACCCCCGAGACCACCGGGATGATCGGCAAGGCCGAGATCGCCGCCATGCCGGCCGGCTCGGTGCTCGTCAACTGCGCGAGGGGCGCGCTGCTCGACTACGACGCGCTGTGCGACGCGCTCGACTCCGGCCACCTGTTCGGCGCCGCGTGCGACGTCTTCCCCGACGAGCCGATCCCGCCGGGCTCACGCCTGCTCACGACGCCGAACCTGGTGATGACCCCGCACCTGGCCGGGGCCAGCAAGGAGACGGCGATGAAGGCGGCCGCGATCGTGGCCGCCGACGTGGCCCGCTACGTACGCGGCGAGCCCGTCGCCCACCTCGCCAACCCGAGCTAACCCTTGAGTGCGCCCGCCATGAGCCCGCGCATGAAGAACCGGCCGAGCAGCACGTAGATCAGCATCGTCGGGATCGACGCCAGGATGGCGGCGGCCATCTGCTGGCTGTACGGGGTGGCCTGCGCGCCCGCGATGTTGTTCAGCATCACGGTCGTGGGCCAGCTCGTCGGCCCGGTGAGGAACACCGCGAACAGGAAGTCGTTCCACATCGAGGTGAACTGCCAGATGATCACCACGGCGATCGCGGGCCCCGACACCGGCAGGATGACCGACCAGTACGCCCGCAGCATGCCGGCCCCGTCCACCCGTGACGCCTCGATCAGCTCGTCGGGGATCGTCACGTAGTAGTTGCGGAAGATCAGCGTGCAGATCGGGATGCCGTACACGACGTGCGCCAGCACCAGGCCGGGGATGCCGCCGTAGAAGACGCCCTGGAGCCCGGTGAGGTCGTTGAGCCCGACGAGGAGCTGCACGAGCGGGATCATCACGCCCTGGTACGGGATGAACATGCCGAACAGGAACAGCGTGAACAGCACGTCGGCCCCGGGGAAGCGCCATTTGGACAGCACGTAGCCGTTCATGGAGCCGAGCGCGCACGACAGCAGCGATCCTGGCACCGCGAGCAGCACGCTGTTCCACAGGCCGGGGGCCAGCTTCTCCCAGGCCACCCGCCATGCCTCGGTCGTCCACGTCTGCGGCAGGTTCCACGCCTGCCCGGGGTCGGCCTCGGTGAGCGGCTTGAAGCTGGTGACCAGCAGGACGTAGATCGGGATGAGGAAGATCAGGACGAACAGGATCAGCACGACGAGCCGCGCGTACTGGAAGCCCGTCGCCCTGCGCCCGGCCACCGCCGTCATGAACGGCCCCCCTTACGCACCGACCAGATCAGGTACGGGATCACGAAGATCGCCACGCTGAGCACGATGTAGGACGCGATCGTGGCCCCCTTGGCCGGGTCGTGCGAGTCGAAGACCGCGACCCACATGAACACCGCGGGCACGTCCGTGATGATCTGCTTGCCGGACACCGCCACGATCAGGTCGAAGACCTTGAGCGAGATGTGCCCGAGGATGATCAGCGCCGAGAGCGTGACCGGCCTGAGCATGGGCAGCACCACGTGCCGGTAGACGCCCCACTCGTTGCAGCCGTCCACGCGGGCGGCCTCGCGCAGCTCCTCGGGGACGCCGCGGAACCCGGCCAGGAAAAGCGCCATGATATATCCGGACATCTGCCAGATCGCTGGCAGCGCCATCGCGGCCATCCCCCAGTCGGGGTCACGGAACCACTGCCACTGCGGCAGCCCGATCCAGTCGAACAGCCGGTTCAGACCGACCGCCCGCTCCCCCGTCCCGGAGTTCATCAGCCACCGCCACACGATGCCGGTCGCGACGAACGAGATCGCCATCGGGAACAGGTAGATCGCGCGGAACGTGCCCTCGCCCCTGATCCCCTTCTCCATCAGGAACGCCAGGAGCCAGCCGAGCAGCAGCGCCCCCAGCACGAAGACGATCGTGAAGACGATCGCGTGGTTCACGGAAAGGTGCCAGCGGGGCTGGTCCCAGATGTCCACGAAGTTCTGCAGCCCCACGAACTTCCCCTCGGACACCTCATCGTGCTTGTCGGTCATCGCCAGGCGGAAGTTCCAGCCCAGCATGCCGTACACGAAGACGCCGATCAGGATGATCGACGGTGTCACGAGGAGGAGCCCGGGCAGCCACGAGCGTGCCCGCCTCACAAGAATGACCTCCCACGGGTGCGGCGGGCCCGCGATCCGGGCCCGCCGCACCGTGCCGTTGTCGAGCGGCTGTTACTGCGCGTTGGCCGTGGCCGCGTCGGCCAACGCCTGCTGCAGCGCCTTGACGTCCTTGGTGCCGATGAACAGGCCGACCGCCTCGTTGATCGCGGCCAGCCAGGGCTGGTTCACCGCCACGCCGTGCTGGATGGAGCCGGCGAGCTTGTTGCTCGACCAGTCCTTCAGCGCGTCTGCCAGGTAGTCGGTGTAGAGCGACTGGTCGGCGTCCTTGCGGGCGGGGATGGAGCCCTTCTTCGGGTTGAAGGCGTCCTGGCCCTCCTTGCTGGCGGCCACCTTCAGCCACGCCGTGGCGCCCTCGCGGTTCTTCGCGCCCTTGGGGAGCGTGAAGCTGTCGGACAGCCACAGGTACGTGCCCTCGGTGCCGGGCGACGGCGCCCAGTCGAAGTCCGTCTTCGACGTCTTGCCGAGGCCGCCCTCCGGCGGGTTGTGGAAGTAGCCGTAGGCCCAGTCGCCCATGATGTTGAACGCCGCCTCGCCGTCGGCCACCTGCTTGGCGGCCGGCTGCCAGTCGTCCTGCGGGTCGCCCGCGTACTCCATGATCTTGGCGAAGCTCTGCAGGGCGGTCGTCACCTGCGGGCTGTTCCAGTCGGCGCCCGGCTTGAACAGCGCGTTGTAGGCGTCGGCGCCGAGCGTGCCGAGCAGCACGCTTTCCAGCAGGTGGGTGACCGTCCACTCCGACCCGATGGACAGCGGGATCTTGCCCTTGGCCTTGACCTTCTCCAGCGCCGCGACGAACTCCTCGATCGTCTTGGGCGCGCCCGCGACACCGGCCTCCTTCAGCACGGCCGGGTTGAACCACAGGACGTTCGAGCGGTGGATGTTCACCGGCACGGAGTAGATCTTGCCGTCGACGCTGATCTGCTCCACGAGCTGCTCGGGGAAGACGTCCTTCAGCTTCAGCTCGTCGTAGAGCGGGGTCAGGTCCTCCAGGTTGCCGGCCTTGATGTAGCCCTGCAGCTCGGCGCCCGCGTGACCCTGGAACGTGTCGGGCGGAGTGCTGGCCTGGAGCTTCGACTGCAGCAGCGCCTTGGCCTTGTCGCCGGAACCGCCCGCCACCGCGGCGTCGAAGAAGGTGTAGTTCGGGTTCTTCTCCTCGAAGATCTTCTTCATCGCCTGCAGGCCGTCGGCCTCACCCGGCCCTGTCCACCAGGAGAAGACCTCAACCTGCTGTTTCCCGCCGCCTTCCGCCGCGGGTGTCTGCGCCGTCTGTCCGCCGCCGTCGCCTCCGCAGGCCGCCAGACCCAGCACGCTGACCATCGTGATCGATACGGCTGCTAACCACCGTCGCATGCCCACACCATCCCTTCGATCCCCCCGAAGGTTTGACACTTGACAACGTTGTCAACGTGTGGCTATCAACCCACTTCGTGCCGCGCCTCGTCAAGGGATGGGCGGTAACAGCTCCGCATATTCGGGCCGTCAGGCGACGCGCTCCATCGTGCCGCCAGGGCCCGCGAGCACGGTGACGCCGAAGTCGTGCCGGGTGCCCGCCAGGTCACCGCCGCCCGCCGCCACCACCAGAGCGCCCTTCGACACCCCGAGCGCCACCAGGGCGAGCAGGTCGCAGCCGCCGTCGGGCCGCCACGTGGTCAGCACCACGTCGGACTCGGCCAGGTGAAGGCGCACATCGAGCTCCGCCATCCGGGCCAGCAGCCCCGCGTGGGACAGGCGGCGGCCGTCGGCCAGCAGCAGCGCGGGCTGGCTCGCCGCGTCGAGCGCGGGCAGCGCGGTCGGCTCCAGCGTGAGCAGGCAGCGGAAGTCGATCGTGTCGAGCGCGCGGCCCAGCGAGTAGATCTGACGCACCCGCGACAGCTCGGCCGCCTGGATCGCCGACTCGGCCAGGTCAGGCGTGGTGATCAGAGCGCGGGCGTCGCACTCGCGCAGCCGCTCGGCCAGCTCGTACGCCCCCGCCCCCGCCTCGACCGGCGCCGCCACCCCGCCCGCGGCCACCACGGTGTGCACCGCCAGCGTCTGCGCCCCCGCCGTGGAGACATGTACGCCCACCACCTGGTCACGCCGGGCGCCCCTGCGCACGAGCCCCGAGGCTGCCCTGGTCACCTCGGTCACCAGCCGCCGGTAGCCGTAGACGTGACCGCCCCGCAGGTCGACCAGCGCGGGCCGGTCGCCACGCTCGTAGGCCCGGCGGAACACTTCGTGGATCACGGTGCCGGTGGCCGGGGCGGTGGGTCTCATGCCCGCCAACGTACGGCGGGGTCAGGCGGGCGAGCATCCACCGATCTATGTAGGCGGATGTGCATTCGGCGATGGGGAGGAACGTGTGGGCGGGCCCGAGCCCTGCGCGACCCGGGCCCGCTGTCACGCGCCCGGGGCCCGGCCCCCACCCCTCCGAGAAGGCCGCTCCCCGTGTGGGTGCGTGACGTCATCGACCGAACGGCTGCGCGGCTCCCCGTTGGGATGAGACGGGGATCGCGCGGCACGGCCGATCACACGAAGAACGGTAGGCGTGCACAATGCCCCCGCACATGCGCTGACATGGCCATTCGACGATGTAAGCCGACGGGCGCCGGGATGTGTAGAGACGTCACCGGCCGCCGATCACCCATGCGGCGATCTGTGTACGTGTGGAGAAGCCCAGCTTCGCGAGCATGTTGGCGACGTGCCTGGCGACGGTCGCCGGACTGATCACCAGCTCCTCGGCGATCGCCCTGTTGCTCAGCCCGCGCGCGACCAGCTCGGCGATCTCCCGCTCCCTGGCCGTGAGCCTGCTGTCGCGGCTGACCGGCACGACGGGACGGGCCGGCGGCTCGGGCAGCTCGCCGTCGAGCGCGCAGGCCACCGCCTGCTCGGCCGTCATGGCGGCGCCCTCGGCCCACAGCACGCCGACCACGGCCTCGCCCAGCCGGTCGCGGGCCGGTCGCAGCACGTCCTCGGTACGCGCGTCCGGCTGCCGCCCGCCCAGCGTCACCGCGGCCGCCGCCAGCAGCACCGCCCGCCGGTGGTCGCCCTCCGCCGCCACCAGCACCGCCCACGCCTCCAGCCGCCGCGCGATGCCCGCGCGCAGGCCGGCGTCGCGGCTGAGCGTCAGCGCCTCCGTCAGCCTGGCCCGCGCCTCGGTCAGGTCGCCCTCGTCCAGCGCCACCCTGCCGAGGCCGGCCAGGCAGCTCACGATGTGCTGGCGGGCGTCGATGTGGCGCAGCAGGCGCAGCCCCGCGTCGTAGTGCCGCCTGGCCGCCGCGAGGTCGCCGGAGCGCCGCGCCACCTGGGCCAGGCCGATGTGCGCCAGGCTCTGCCCGTAGTGGTTGTCCAGCTCCTCGTGGACGCTCAGCACGTCGCGGAAGTCCCGCCTGGCCTCCTTCAGCCGCCCGTGGTGCAGCCCCGAGCGCGCTCTGACGGCCTTGGCCAGCGACTCCAGCACCAGGTCGCCCGAGCGTCCGGTCAGCTCAAGGGCGCGGTCCAGCAGGGCCTGGTCGCCGGTGAGCTGGGACAGCACGATCGCCCCTATCGTCTCGCCGTACTCGTCGCCGGCCGCCGCGCACTGCTCGTGACCCGCCCGTACGTGCCGCAGCGCCGGCTCGACGTCGCCCGCCGCCAGCGCCAGCTCGCCGCGCAGGATCGTGGCCTGGCCGCGCAGCGCCTCCGGCACCTGCGCGTCGTCGAGGGCGAGCAGCCGGTCGAGCCGCTCGGCCATGTCGAGCTTCCTGCCACTGCCGATCAGCAGGTAGCGGGTGTCGGCCAGCAGGGCGAGCGTCGTCCGCGCCGCACCGGTCGCGATCGACCAGTCGCAGGCCGCGCCCACCTCCGCCTTGAGGCCGTCGAACAGGTTGATGAAGCGCTCGACCACCGGCCACGACGTGCGTACGCCCGGGGCCAGCGCGTGCTTGAACCGCTCCCCCAGCCTCGCCAGCGCGGCCAGGTGCCGCCCGCGCAGCTCGGCCTCCTCGCCCGACTCGGCCAGCTGCTCGAGCGCGTATTCGCGGACGGTCTCCAGCAGGCGGTAGCGGGCCTGCCCGGCGATCTCGCCGTCGAGGACGACCAGCGACTTGTCCACCAGGTCGCACAGCCGCGCCAGCACCTCCTCCTCGGCCAGCCCCGGGCCCGCGCAGACCCACTCGGCCAGGTCGAGGGTCCAGGACGAGCGGAAGACGGCGGTCCTGCGCAGCAGCAGGCGCTCCTGGGAACTGAGCAGCCGGTAGCTCCAGTCGACCGCCGCCCTGAGCGTGCGGTGGCGGGCAGGGGCCGTGCGCGCGCCGCCCGCCAGCAGTCTGAACCGGTCGTCGAGGCGCTCGACGAGCTGGCGTACGGACAGGACCCTGACCATGGCGGCGGCCAGCTCGATCGCCAGCGGCAGCCCGTCGAGCGCCCGGCACAGCTTCTCGGCCAGCGGCCTGGTCTCGTCGGTCAGCTCGAACTCGGGCCGCGCCGCCGTCGCCCTCGTCACGAACAGCCGCACCGCCTCGCTCTCACCGCCGTCCGGCCTGCTGACGGACAGCGGCGGCACCCGCCACACGGTCTCGCCAGGGACGCGCAGCGGCTCACGGCTGGTGGCCAGCACGGTCAGCCCCTTGCAGGCGCTCAGCAGGTCCCTGCACAGCTCCGCGCACTCCCCGATCACCGGCTCGCAGTTGTCGAGCAGCAGGAGCAGCCGGCGGTCGCCGATCGTCTCCGCGAGGTCGCCGGCGATCCCGAGCGCCGCCGCCACGTGCCCGCGCAGCTCCCCCTTGTCGAGATCGGCCAGCTCGACCAGGCAGACGCCCCCGGATCGAGTCGCCGGATGTGCGGTGCCCAGGCGGGAGGCCAGCCGCAGCGCCAGCCGCGTCTTCCCGATCCCGCCCGCCCCGCACAGGGTCACGCACCGGGAGACACCGAGCAGATGGACGAGCTCGTCGAGATCGGACTCCCGGCCCACGAAAGGATTGGGCTCGGCCGGCAGGTTGCTGGGGTCGGCGGTTCGCAGCATCACTGTGAGTGTGACACCAACTACGGTTCGCGCCCAGGGCCCCGCCCACCCCAAGAGCGGACGCCGCGGTCAGGAGAGGGCGGCCTGGATGATCGAGCGGGCGATCGTGGTGACGGCGGTGGCCTGAGGGCCGGGGCGTTCCAGGACGACGCCTACCGCGACCTCCGGGGCGCCGGCGGGGGCGAAGGCCGTGACCAGGGCGTGGTCCTCCGTGAGGGGGACGCTCGTCATCGCCGCGCGGACGCCGGGGGCCGCCGACCGGGTGCCGCCGCGGCGGGGGGTGGTCGCCATCATGGCCGCGAGGTAGCGGGCCAGCGCCGGGGACATCACCGTGCGGTACGGCGCGGGCGCCGCCCGGCTCACCACCGACCGGTCGGGGAGCCGGACGTCCTCCACCAGGTACGGCCGCATCAGCACCCCGTCGTTGGCCACCGCCGCCGACAGCATGGCCACCATGAGCGGCGTGGCCAGGGTCTCGTACCGCCCGATGGCCGCGAGCGCGGTCTGCGACCGGTCGGCGGTGACCGGGTAGCGGCTGCCGGTCGCGGCCAGCGGGATCCGCAGCACGCCCGCGTTGAAGCCGAACGCCTCCGCCTGGTCCCGCAGCAGGTCGTGCCCCAGCCGCAGCCCGATGCCTGCGAAGGCGGTGTCGCAGGGCGACTGGAAGGCGTACACGAGCGTCGGGTGGGCGGAGCCGCAGCCGGTGTCGCGGACGTACGCGGACGAGCCGGGCAGCCGCAGCCGCGGCGGCGCGTCCACCAGGGCCGTCGGCGTGTACTCGCCGGAGGCCAGCGCCGCCGCGGCGGTCACCAGCTTGAACGTGGCCCCGGGCGGATAGAGCCGGTTGAGCGCCCGGTTGAGCAGCGGCCGATCGGGCGACTCGCGCAGCCGCCGCGAGGTCAGCGCGAGCCTGAGCCGGTCGAAGGTGGCCAGCGCGTTGGGGTCGTACGTCGGATGGCTGGCCAGCGCCAGCACGGCGCCGGTCGCCGGGTGGATGGCGACCGCCGCGCCGGGCACCCCCGCGGCGGCGAGCCCGTCGTGGGCGGCCCGCTGCACGCGGTCCCTGATCGTCAGCCGGACGTGGGCGCCCGCCCCGCTGCCCGCGCTGACCATCGAGCGCACCTTGACCCTGGGGTCGTCGCCGGTCAGCACGGCCTCCTGGGTCTGCTCGACGCCGGTCGCCCGGCGCAGCGACACGTGCCCCGTGACGGCGGCGTACCGCTCGCCGAAGGGGTAGACCCGCTGGTAGCGGTAGGGGCCGCCGGTGGTGGGGCGGCTGGTGGCGATGGTGGTGCCGTCGTAGGTGCGGATGTCGCCGCGCGGGTGGGCGTACCTGAGGATCAGCGTGCGCTCGTTCCTGGGGTCGGCGTCGAGCACGCGCGAGCCGAACGACTGCACCAGCGTGATGTGCGCGAGCAGCACGAACAGCATCACCGCGCACAGCATGGCCACGCGGGCCAGGGGCACGTTGATCCACCTCGCCCTCGAACCGGCCATGGTTCGAGGTGTACCAACCGCCCCGCAAAGCGGGAGCTAGAGGACGCTGCGGTAGTAGGAAATCTTGTGGTGGATGTAGCGCTGGCGCTCGACGAGGTTGCCGATCTGCGCCTGCACCGTGCGGTCGTGCTCCTCCAGCAGCTCGATGCGCTCGGGGATGGTGTGGTCGCCGGCGCGGACGAGCTCGGCGAAGCGCAGCATCGTGGCGATGGGCATGCCGGTGTCGCGCAGGCACCGGAGCATGCCGAGCCAGCCGATGTCCTCTTCGCTGAACCTGCGCTGGCCCGCCGCGTTGCGATCGACGCGTTCGAGCAGGCCGATCTTCTCGTAGTAGCGGAGGGTGTCGATGCTGAAGCCGGTCTCTTCGACGACCTCCGCGGGGGTGTACACGCTCACGGGTATCAGGATCCCACCTGGAGTGCACTCCAGGTCAACCGGATAAGGGCGCTGTTGACATGGAGTGCACTCCAGCTTCCACAGTCATGGGCCATGGACATCGCATTGGGCACCATTCCGTTCGGCACGTCCGTCGGCATGGACGAGACCTTCGCCATCCTCGACCGCTACCACGAGGCCGGCGGCACCAGGATCGACACGGCCAACAACTACCCGTTCTGGGTGGAGGGCTGCTCGGGCGACGAGAGCGAGCTGGCCATCGGCGCGTGGCTGGCCGCGCGCGGCACCCGCGACGAGATGGTGATCAGCACGAAGGTGGGGGCGCGGCCGACCGTGCCGGGCGACGTGACGCTCGACTCGGCCGAGGGCTTGTCGGCCGAGGTGGTCGCCAAGGGGGTGGAGGGCAGCCTGCAGCGCCTCGGGACGGACCGGATCGACGTGTACTGGGCGCACGTGGACGACCGGGACACGCCGCTGGAGGAGACGCTGGGGGCGTTCGACGCGGTCGTACGGGCCGGGAAGGCGCGGGCGATCGGGGCGAGCAACATGGCCGCCTGGCGGCTGGAGCGGGCCAGGAACATCTCGGCGGGGCACGGCTGGACGCCGTACACCTATCTGCAGCTCCGCCACACCTACCTGCGGCCGCGGCCGGGCGCCAGGCCGGCCGAGTCCGGTCACCGGCTGGTGAACGACGACACGCTCGACTACCTGGCCGCCGAGTCCGGGATCACGTTGTGGGCGTACAACACGCTGATGTTCGGGGCGTACACGCGGCAGGACCGGCCGATCCCCGACATCTACCACCACCCCGGCACGACGCGGCGGCTGGCCGCGCTGCGCGAGGTGGCGGGCGAGCTGGGCGCCACCCCGAACCAGGTGGTGCTGGCCTGGCTGATCGGCGGTGGCGTGGTGCCCATCGTCGGGGTCTCCACGATGGAGCAGCTGGAGGAGGCGATCGGCGGGGCGCGGCTCACGCTGGACGCGGAGCTGCGCGCCCGCCTGGACGCGGCCTGCTAGCTCTCCTGCCGGCTCATGAGGGCAGGTGGTCGGTGAGGTAGCGGCGGACGAGCTGCTTGCACTCGGCGATCAGGCCGGGGTCGCCGGCCGGGTCGGCTCTGAAGGCCAGCTTGAGCACCGCGTCGGTGGCCTCGATGGCGACGAGCAGGGCCCGGTCGAGCCCCGGGCCCGCGGGGGCGTGGAGGAGGCCGAGCATCAGGTCGCGCAGGCGCTCGGCCACCACGACGCCGTTCTCCTGGGTCTCGTCGAGCGCCCGCTTGCTGCCCCCGACGGCGGGCCCGCCCGGGGTGAGCAGCACCTCGCCGAAGTCGACGACCCCGAACCCGGGCGTGGTGCGTTTCATGTCCACGAACACGTCGATGGCGAGGTCGACGAGGTCGGTCCAGTGGCCTGGGCCGGTCTCCTGGATGCGCTGGACGACGCGCTGGAGGAACGCCTCCAGGTTGCGTCGCGCCAGCGCACGCACCAGGCCCTGCTTGTCGTGGAAGAACTGGTAGAAGGTGCCGATCGGCACCTCGGCGCGGCGGGCGACCTCCTTGGTGGTCAGCGCGTCGTAGCCGACCTCGTCGAGCAGCAGCGCGCACTCGTCGAGCATGCGTTCGACGCGCTCGACGCTCCGGCGCTGGGCGGGGCGGCGGCGCAAGGTACTGGTCATGTCCCCATCCTGACGTATTCCGGTGAGGCCGAGTCAGGATCTCCGACCTCAGATAACATGAGCCCCACTCGGGTAGCAGTGGAGGCCCAGGGATGTTTCTGTGGGGTACGGCCACGGCGGCCTATCAGATCGAGGGCGCGACCGGCGAGGACGGCAGGGGCCCCTCCATCTGGGACACCTTCGCCCGCGAGCCGGGCCGCACCCGCGACGGGCACACCGGCGACGTGGCCTGCGACCACTACCACCGCTGGCGCGAGGACGTCGCGCTCATGGCGGACCTCGGCGTCAACGCCTACCGCTTCTCGATCGCCTGGCCGCGCGTGCTGCCCGACGGCGCGGGCGCGGTCAACGGGCGGGGCCTCGACTTCTACGACCGGCTGGTGGACGCGCTGCTGGCGGCGGGCGTACAACCGGTGCCGACGCTGTTCCACTGGGACCTGCCGCAGGCCCTGGAGGACCGGGGCGGCTGGCTGAACCGCGACGTGGCGGAGCTGTTCGCCGACTACGCCGGCGTCGTCGGCGCCCGCCTCGCCGACCGGGTGCCGCTGTGGATCACGCTCAACGAGCCGTTCGTCCACATGGCCTTCGGCTACGCCATGGGTCTGCACGCCCCCGGCCACGCCCTGATGACCGGCGCCCTGCCCGCCGCGCACCACCAGCTGCTCGCCCACGGCCGCGCGGTGGCGGCGCTCAGGGCGGCCGGCGCGCGCCAGGTGGCGCTGACCAACAACTGCACCCCGGTCTGGCCCGCCTCGTCGCGGGAGCAGGACGTACGGGCCGCCGAGGCGTACGACATCCTGCACAACCGCCTGTTCACCGACCCGGTGCTGACCGGCGCCTACCCCGACCTGTCGGCCTACACCGGCGACCTCGACTTCGTCAGGGACGGCGACCTGGAGACCGTCTCGGCCCCCATCGACGCGCTGGGCGTCAACTACTACAACCCCACCCGCATCGCCGCCCCCACGGACGAGGGCCTGCCGTTCACCAACGCGGGCATCACCGGCCACCCCACGACCGCCTTCGGCTGGCCGGTCGTCCCCGACGGCCTGCGCGAGCTGCTCACCGGCCTGAAGTCACGCTACGGCGCCGCGCTCCCGCCGATCCTCGTCACCGAGAACGGCTGCTCGCAGCCCGACGTCCCCGGCCCGGACGGCACGATCGACGACGCCGACCGGATCGCCTTCCTCGACGGTCACATCGCCGCGCTGCGCCGGGCCATGGACGAGGGCGTGGACGTGCGCGGCTACTTCGTCTGGTCGCTGATCGACAACTTCGAATGGGCCGAGGGCTACCACCAGCGCTTCGGCCTCGTGCACGTGGACCACGCGACGCAGCGGCGCACGCCGAAGCGCTCGTACCACTGGTACCGGGACTTCCTGCGGGCTCAGAACACCGACACGTGAACGTGGTCGTAGTGGTTGGCCGTCACGCCGCCGCGGTTGGACATCGGGTCCCAGCCGCCGCCTGAGCGGATGTCGTAGTAGCGCTGCTTCCAGATGATGTACATGACGCCGATGCGGGCGCCGTTCTTGATCAGCCAGGCGGCCAGCGCGTCGCCGTTGGCCGCGTCGGAGCCGGCGGCCATGGTGCCGCCTCTGGACATCATGAAGTCGCAGGCCCGGCCCTTGCCGTGTTCGCCGGGGTCGCCGGGGCGCAGGCAGCCGACGCCGTACTTCATGGGGAAGTTGGCCATGATCTCCGCGCGGACCTGGATCATGCGCTGGGTCAGGCCCTCGGCGCCGCCGGGCTGCTGGAAGCCGTATTTGGCGAGCAGCTTCTCGATGTCGGTGCGCTTGGCCTGGAGCCGCTTGATCTCCTTGGCCATCTTCTCGACCTTCTTGTTGGCGTTGAGCTTGGCCTGCTTGGACTTCTCGATGAGCTTCCTGATGCTCTCGACGCGCCTGGCCCGCTCGTTGGCCATGTACGCCATGTTCGCCGCCTGCCCGAGCACCTTGTACGGGTCGCCGGACGGCGTGATGAGCTGGAGGCCGTCGAGTGGCCCGACCATGTAGGAGGTCTGGGCGATCCGGCTGACCTCCTCCTGGGCGGCCTTGAGCTGGGCCTGCAGCGTGCCGGACGTGGCGCTGGCGCGCTTCACCTGGAGCTTGATGTCCTCCAGGCTCTGGAGCTGGCCGCGGTAGAGCTTTTCGAGCTGGGCCGCCTGCTTGGTGAGCCTGCGCAGCTCGGCGGGTGAGGGATCGGCTGCGGCGGAAGGCGGGGTGGGGAGTCCGAGCAGCCCGGCGAGCACGGCGACGAGAACGGCGAGCCGCCAGATTCTCACACCCGTCCCCTCCCCTCATAGACGGACCGAAACTATAGAAGATGATCTTGATTCCTGTCATCCGAACGACCGAACTGCTGCACCTTTGATGGGGTTTTTTGGCTTTTGTCCGACATAAGCCCGACCTAAAAGTTGGGCCTTCCCGGGAGCGCTCCAAAGGTCTGAGATGGCGATCGATTCCCGTCTCTGCGAAGGGGCAGACCGTGTCTCGATTACTGAAGCTCACCGCGGCCGTCACCCTCGGCCTGGGCACGTCCGTCGTGGTGGTCACACCGCCCGCGCACGCGGCCGTGGCCCCCCTGCCGCCCCGCGACCGCATCGAGCTCTACGAGCTCGACAGCCCGCCGGGCACCGCGCAGCAACTCAGAGAGAAGGGCTTCGACGTCGTCCAGCAGGAGAACGCGGACGGCAAGGAGCACATCGAGCTGACCGCCGACCGTACGGACCTGGACGCCCTGGCCAAGCTCGGCCACCGCCCCGAGCCCGTGCGCAACGCTCAGGGCCAGACCCAGCTGGAGGCCGCGCGGGCGCAGGCCGCCGGCGGCCACACCGTCTTCCGGTCCTACTCCGAGCGCGGCGGCATCGCCGACCAACTCAAGGCCATCGCCCAGGCCCACAAGGACGTCGTCAAGGTCCAGTCGATCGGCAAGACCCTGCGCGGCCAGGACATCCTCGCCGCCAAGGTCACCACGGGAGCCCGATTGCTGCCCGACGGCCTCAAGCCCTCGACGCTCTACTCGGCCACCCAGCACGCCCGCGAGTGGATCGCGACCGAGGTCGACATGCGGCTGCTCAAGTACGTGGTCGCGAACAAGTCGAAGCTGCGCGACCTGCTCAACAAGGTCGAGCTGTGGTTCGTCCCCGTCGCCAACCCCGACGGCTACGACTTCACCTTCACCGAGGGCAACCGCCTGTGGCGCAAGAACCTGCGCGACGTGAACGGCGACGGCCAGATCACGACGGGCGACGGCGTCGACCCCAACCGCAACTTCCCGACGAACTTCCACTACGACGAGGAGGGCTCGTCGAGCATCCCGAGCAGCGAGACCTACCGCGGCGCAGGACCGGCCAGCGAGCCCGAGACCAGGGCCATGGACGGCCTGCTGCGCCGGATCGGGTTCGAGACGCAGCTCAACTACCACTCCTACGGGCCGCTGCTGCTCTACCCGAGCGGCTTCCAGATCGCCACGGAGACCGCGGACAACCCCATCTACGAGGCGCTGACCGGCGACGACGCCCGGCCGGCCGTTCCCGGCTTCGACCCCGACCTGGGCGCCGAGCTCTACACCACCAACGGCGACACCAACGACCACGCCCACGCCAAGTACGGGACGCTGTCGTGGACGCCCGAGCTGAACGAGGGCTGCGACGGCTGCGGCTTCGTCTTCCCCGACGACGAGGCGCTGGTACAGGCCGAGTTCGAGAAGAACCTGCCGTTCGCGCTCGACGTCGCGAAGTCGGCGGTCAACCCCGTCGAGCCGGTCACCCACCTGGGCAACAGGACGCCCGACTTCGTGCTCGACCCGTTCGAGGTCAGCCACGGCAGGAGCCAGGTCGTCCAGGTCAACGCCAAGCGCAAGCTCGGCCCGGTCCTCCTCAACTACCAGGTCGGCAACGGCCGCACGAAGACCGTCCCGACCAAGGAGTGGAAGGGCGGCGAGCGGTACGGCAAGGGCTACGACCGCTACTACCACCGCCTGCGCGGCACGATCACCGGCACCAAGCCGGGCGACAAGGTGAAGGTCTGGTTCACCTCGATCGGCAGGAAGAGCGGCGGCTTCACCTACACGGTCGCCTCCGACATCGGCGGCAAGGTGCTGGTGCTCGCCGCCGAGGACGTCACCGGCCCCAGCCCCGCCCAGGAGGGCACCGAGGCCAGATACGCCGGCGTCTACACCGCAGCCCTCCAGGCCGCCGGCTACAGCACCGACGTGTACGACATGGACAAGATGGGCCGCCAGGCCCCGCACCCGCTCGGCGTGCTCAGCCACTACAAGGCGGTGGTCTGGGAGACCGGCGACGACATCATCCCGAGGTCGGAGGGCCAGGTGCCGGGCACCACGTCGAAGGCCGGCGTGGACACCGAACTGGCCGTGCGCGACTACCTCAACGAGGGCGGCAAGCTGCTGCACGCCGGGAAGTACCCGTCGTACGCGGCCAACTTCAACGGCTCCTACTACTACGAGCCCGACCAGCCGGGCAACCCGGAGTGCACGGTGCCGGACGACCCGCCCTGCATCCCGGTGTTCAACGACTTCCAGCAGTACTGGCTGGGCGCGTACGTGTTCTTCGACGACGCGGGCACCGACCAGGCGACCGGGCAGCCGTACCCGCTGACCGGGGTGGGCGGCGCGTTCGACGGCTTCGCCGCCACGCTGGAACAGACCCACACCAACTCGTTCGTGGCCACCTCCGCGGTGCTGCCCGCCGCGCGGTTCCCCAGGTTCGCCGGCTCGGCCCCGGTGAAGTGGGGCAGGCCAGGTGGTCCGTTCGACCCGCACACCGGCTCCTGGGACGTCTACAGCGGCATCGCGGACGTCTCCTGGAAGCGGCTGACCAGGACGATCGACCTCACCGGCAGGACCAGTGGTGAGCTGTCGTTCTGGACGTCGTACGACACCGAGTTCCACTGGGACTTCCTGACCGTCGAGGCCAGGACGGCGGGCGGCGACGACTGGACCACGCTGCCGGACGCCAACGGTCACACCACCCAGGAGGCCGGCGACAGCTGCCTGGTCGAGAACAGTGGCGGCTGGCGCACGATCCACCCGTTCACGCAGCGCTACCAGGGCGTGGACTGCGAGCCGACCGGCGGCTCGGGCGCCTGGCACGCGGCGTCGGGCAACTCGGCGGGCTGGCAGCAGTGGCGCGTCGACCTGACCCCGTACGCGGGCAGGCAGGTCGAGGTGTCGATCTCGTACATCAGCGACTGGGCCACCCAGGGCGCGGGCGTCTTCCTCGACGACGTCACGGTGACCCTGGACGGCGCGGCGGCCATGACGACCTCGTTCGAGAGCGACCTCGGCGGCTGGGCGGTGGGCGCGCCGCCCGAGGGCACCTCGCCGTCGATCAACGACTGGTTCCGTACGGACCAGGTCTTCGAGGAGGGCGGCGGCATCACCACGGAGGACACCGTCTACCTCGGCTTCGGCGTGGAGAGCGTGACCGGTCAGGCGGCGCGTACGGACCTGCTCAAGAGGTCCATGCGGCACCTGCTCGGCCCCTCGCGCTAGAGCCCATCGAGGGGTGCGGCCCCGCGCCGCGCCCCTCTTGCGTGCACGGACAGAACATGGTTCGGTCACCTTGAGGCACACCTGGAGCAAGCAAGCATTCGGTCAAGCAGGAGGTCCACGTCATGCGCCAGCACGACACGCTGTTCATCGGGGGCGAATGGGTGGCCCCAGCGGGCACCGGGACGATCGACGTCATCTCCCCCCACACCGAGGAGGTCGTCGGCCGGGTGCCCGACGGCACCCCCCAGGACATGGACCGCGCCGTCGCCGCCGCCCGCCAGGCGTTCGACCACGGGCCGTGGCCGCGCATGACGTTCGCCGAGCGGGCCGAGGTGATCGGCCGGCTGGCCGCGATCTACAACGAGCGGCAGGGCGAGATGGCCCAGCTCATCACCGAGGAGATGGGCTCGCCGATCACCTTCTCCAACCTCGCCCAGGCGCCGCAGCCGCTCGGCATGCTGCAGTTCTACGCCGAGCTGGGCAAGACGTTCGAGCAGGAGGAGCAGCGGCCCGGCATCTTCGGGCCGATCACCGTGCGCAGGGAGCCCGTCGGCGTCGTGGCGGCCGTGGTGCCGTGGAACGTGCCCCAGTTCGTCACCATGACCAAGGTCGCGCCCGCGCTGCTCGCCGGGTGCACGATCGTGCTCAAGCCCGCGCCCGAGACGCCGCTCGACGCGTACCTGCTGGCCGAGTGGGCGGCCGAGGCCGGGGTGCCGGCCGGCGTGCTCAACATCGTGGCGGCCGGCCGCGAGGCCGGCGAGCACCTCGTCTCGCACCCCGGCGTGGACAAGGTCGCCTTCACCGGCTCCACCGCCGCGGGCCGGCGCATCGCCGCCATCTGCGGCGAGCAGCTCAAGCGGGTCAGCCTGGAGCTGGGCGGCAAATCCGCCGCGATCATCCTCGACGACGCCGACCTGAACGCCAGCATGGGCTTCCTGTCGATGGCCTCGCTGATGAACAACGGACAGGCGTGCGTGGCCCAGACCCGCATCCTCGCCTCCCGGCAGCGCTACGACGAGGTCGTGGACGCCATCGCCGGCATGGTCACCTCGCAGCCCGTCGGCGACCCCGCCGACCCCGCCACCGGCATCGGCCCGCTCGTCGCCAAACGGCAGCAGGACCGCGTCGAGGGCTACATCAGGATCGGCATGGAGGAGGGCGCCAAGGTCGTCGTCGGCGGCCTCGACCGGCCGCGCGACAAGGGCTGGTACGTCTCCCCCACCGTCTTCGCCGGCGTCTCCAACGACATGCGCATCGCCAGGGAGGAGATCTTCGGGCCGGTGCTCGCGGTCATCCCGTACGAGGACGAGGCCGACGCCGTACGCATCGCCAACGACAGCGACTACGGCCTGGCCGGCACGGTGTGGACGGCCGACTCCGAGCACGGCATGGAGGTGGCCCGCCAGGTGCGTACGGGGACGTACGGGGTGAACTGCTTCATGCTGGAGACCAACGCCCCCTTCGGGGGCTACAAGGCCAGCGGCATAGGCCGCGAGCTGGGTCCCGAGGGGCTCAACGGCTACCTGGAGTACAAGACGATCGCCCGCCTGGGCTGAGGCCGTGCCTGAGAGGGGCCTCCCCCCCGGAGGCCCCTCTCGGGCGGACCTAGCGCGCCCCCGCGACGCTAGGTCCCGCCGGCGGCGGAGCACCATGCGTGACGCGACCGCTACGGACCGACCACAGCAGTATGTCCCACGGCAAGAGCAACGACACTTTGCTCCCCCGGAGACTTTCTCCCGGCGGTTTCCATCCGTACGCCGCAGGATGACGGGTATTACTCAGGAAGGGTGAGTTGTCAGCCACTTGCCGATCCGGCGGATGAGATCGGGGGTCGCCGCCGACTCCGCGTGCCCGAAGCCGGGCTCCACCCACAGCTCCTTCGGCTCCTTGGCGCCCGCGTACAGCTGCTGGGCGTGATCCAGCGGGAAGAAGTGGTCGGCGTCGCCGTGCACGATCAGCAGCGGCACCGGCGAGATGAGCCCGGCCGCCTCGTGCGGCGGCATCGGGATCGGGTCCCACTGCCCGCGCGCGATGCGGGTGCGCTTGGCCACCCTGGCCGCCCACCGGCCGACCGGCTGCTCGATCGCCCAGTGCACCTGCCGCATCGGCCGGGTGCCCCGGTAGTACCAGCGGGCCGGGCCGCTCACCGCGACCACCGCGTCCACGCCGCCGCGCAGCCCCGCGTGCCGCACGGCCACCGCCGCGCCCATGGAGAAGCCCACCACCGCGACCCGCCGGTAGCCGATCACCCTGGCGTGCCTGACCGCCGCCTCCACGTCGAGGATCTCCAGGTCGCCGACCGTGGTCTCGCCGCCGGAGCGGCCGTGGCCCCTGAAGTCGAAGGCCACCACGCCGCCGTAGCGGCTCAGCACGTGGACGATGCGGCGGGCGCTGCGCTCCCGCCACGAGCCGGTGAAGCCGTGCGCCACGACGATGCCGAGATCGGTGCTGATAGAGGGGGTGTGCGCGGCGTCGATGCGGACGCCGTCCTCGGTTCTGAGCATGACGGGGAAGCTGGGCGCGAACGGCATGACACGAGCTTAGATTCGCCGCCCCCCGGTCCTCGCGCGACCCTCCAGCTCAGGGGTGCCGCGGCACCAGATCGGCCATGCTCACCACGATCCGCACCCGCGACTCCTCGGCCGCGTCGAGCGCCTCGCGGACGTTGGAGATCATCACCCGGGCGCCGCTGTCCAGGATGCGCCGGCGCAGCTCGGCCGCGTCGAGATGGGCGGGCAGCGGCCACACCACGCCGCCCGCGGCGATCACCGCATCGGTCGCCACCAGCAGGTCGGGCCCGACCGGCAGGCAGATGAGCACGGTGTCACCCGCGCGCACCCCGCTGCGCCGCAGCTGGACGGCCGCGACCGCGGACCGCTCGTCCAGCTGCTCCTCGGTGAGCTTCAGGCCGGTGCCGGAATCCACCATCACGATGCGCTCATCCATGGGGAACACCGTAAGGAGGGTGACCTGTGCACACATGGGGCGGAATATGCAGATCCGTATGCAGAAGCGGCCGCTCCGTTACTGGGCGGACCTGGGCTGTTCCGCCGCCCACACCGCGATCTGCGCCCGCGAGGTGTAGCCCAGTTTCTCCATGATGTTGGCGATGTGGCGGGCCACCGTGGCCGGGCTGATCACCAGCTCCTCGGCGATCGCCCGGTTGGACAGACCCCGGGTGAGCAGGCCGGCGATCTCCAGCTCGCGGGCGGTCAGCAGCGAGCGCCTGACCGGCTCGGCCGGCGCGGGCGCCGCCGCCGGTGGCCGCGCGCCCTCCAGCACGTGGCGCGCCGCGTCGTACGGGCGCGTCGCCCGTCCCCGCGACCACAACGCGGTGGTGCGGCCCTCGCCCAGCTTCGTCCTCGCCCGGCCGAGCAGCTCTTCGATCCTCCTCGTGGCCGCGTGCTGGCCGATCGACTCGCGCAGGACGGCCGCCGCCGCTGCCGCCAGCACCGCGCCCTCCAGGTCGCCCTCGCACTCGGCCAGCACCGACAGCCCCACCAGGCAACGGGCCACCCCCTGGCGCTGCCCGGTCGCCCGGCCCAGGGCGAGACTGGCGGCCAGCCGCTCGCGGGCCACGCCGAACTCGTGCAGCAGCGCCGCCACCCGGCCGATCCTGGCCAGGCAGCGCGCCAGCTCCAGGTCGCCGCCCAGCTCGCGCAGCCACGGCACGGCCCGCTCGTACTGCTTCTTGGCGGTCACCAGGTCGCCCCTGGCCTCGGCCACGGAGCCGAGCTGGGCGGCGGTGCGCGCCATGATCCAGCGGTGGCCGTGCTCGCGCGCCCGCGCCAGCGCGTCCTCGCCGAGCCGCTGCGCCTCGCGCAGCCGGCCGCGGACCAGCGCCACCGCCGACAGCCCCGCGAGGCCCGCCGCCTGGTTCCAGGTGTCGCCCGAGCGGATGGCCAGCGCGAGGCCCTCCTCGGCGTGGTGCAGCGCCGCCTCCGCCCGCCCCATGCGCAGCAGCACCACGACCATGAGGCTGTGCATGACGCAGCGCGGGAACACCTGGTCGGGAGGCAGCCCGGCCAGGCTGCGCCCGGCCATCTCCAGCGACCTGCTCAGCTCGTCGCGCGCTTCGAGACCATAGGCGAGGTACGCCTGCGAGTGGGCGACCTCCTCGGCCGGCACGTCACCGGGGTCGAGCGAGAGCAGCCGCTCGACCCAGCCGACGATCTCCGTCACGTTGCCGCCCAGCGGCAGCAGGCCCGTGCTCGTGCGGCACAGCCGCAGCCCCATGACCACGTTGCCTGACTCGGCGGCCCAGTCGAGCGCCAGCCGCTGGTCGTCCATCAGGCCGCGGCTCGCCCTGGCCGCCGCCAGCCTGCGCGACCACGGCTGCCTGGGCTCCACCATCTCGACGGCGAAGTGGCGCTCCATCAGGTCGCAGAGCACGTGCAGGTGCCGCTCGCGCAGCGCGCCGCGCTCGCCCGCCCGGTCGAGGCGTTCGAGCGCGTACCGCTTGATGGTCTCCAGCATCCAGTAGCGGCCGCGGGCGCCGTCGCAGAGCACCAGTGACTTGTCCACCAGGCCACCGAGCAGGTCGAGGATCTCGTCGGCCGCGATGGGCGGCGCCGCGCACACCCGCTCGGCCAGCTCCAGGTCGAAGTCGCCGGCGAACACCGACAGCCGCCGCAGCAGCACCTGCTCCCCGGGCGAGAGCAGGTCGTAGCTCCACTCGACGGTCGCGAGCAGCGTGCGCTGCCGGGCGGGGGCCGTGCGCCCGCCGGTGGTCAGCAGCGAGAAGCGGTCGTCGAGGCGGCCCGCGATGCGGGCGGGGCTCAGCACGGTCGTACGGGCCGCGGCCAGCTCGATCGCCAGCGGCAGCCCGTCGAGCGCCCGGCACAGGCGCACCACGTCGGGCAGGCTCTCGGGCCCCAGCCGGGTGCCGGCCGCCGCCGCCCGGTCGAGGAACAGCCGCACGGACTCGGCGTCGGCGGTGGCCTCCTCCGGCACGTCGAGCGGCGGCACCCGCCAGATCAGCTCGCTGGCGATGCGCAGCGGCTCTCTGCTGGTGGCCAGCACGCGCAGCGACGGGCAGGCCGACACCAGCGCCGCCGCGACCTGCGCCGACCTGTCGACGAGGTGCTCGCAGTTGTCGAGCAGCAGCAGGCAGCGCTGGTCGCGCAGCCGGGCGGTGACGGTGTCGAGGAGCGGGGCGCCCTGCTCCTCCGCCACGCCGAGCACCTGGGCGATCTCCCGCTCGACCAGCTCGGGCCGGGCGATCCTGGCCAGCTCGACCAGCCAGACGCCACCGGGAAAGGACGGCACGAGCCCGGCCGCGACACGCAGGGCCAGCCGGGTCTTGCCGATGCCGCCCACCCCGCACAGCGTCACCACGCGCGTCTCGCCGATCAGCTCGCGCAGGTCGTCGAGGTCACGCTCACGTCCGACGAACCGGTTGGGCTCGACCGGCAGGTTGTGCTGGGGGGAATCTGGCATGTGCTCACCCTGCGTCGCGGAAGGATCACACTCTCGCACAGTGTCGCACTTTTCACAGGCCAAGCGAACTGACGACCGCCCTTTCGTCGACCACCCGCAGGGTGGGGTCGCCCAGCAGCCTCCTGGCCAGGTCGTAGGGGGCGACGACCACCGTGGCCCGCCGTTCCTGCGCCAGCACCCGGCAGCCCACCAGGCTCGGCTCGTGGGCGACCACGACGTGGGCGCCCGCCGTCATCGCTAAATCGATCGTGCGCAGGCCGCGGAACGGCTCGCTGACCGCGCTGATCAGCACGTCGTCCTTGCCGACGACCAGACGGGTGGCGAGCCTGCGCAGGTCGGTCGCCAGCTCGGCGTTGTCGAGCAGCCGGGAGCCGTCGAGCGTGAGCGCGGGCCCGGCCAGCGGGCCGAACTCGACCACCGCCGGCCCCACCAGCTCGCTGAACGGCCGGGCCCCCGGGACGGGACGGAAGGAGAAGACGAGGTCGGCCTTGACCGCGGCCGGGTCGTAGCGGTCGTAGGTGATCGAGATGCGCGACTCGCCGTGGCTGCCGAGCACGGCGATGCCGCCCGCCCAGGCCACCGCGTGCACCGCCACCGGCAGGGCCGCGCCCAGCGGGACGTCGACGAGCACCCGCTCGCCGTAACGCAGGCCCTGCGCCTGCAGCCCGGCCGCCGCTCTGGTCACCCGTCTGGAGAAGGCCGCGTAGGACAGCACCTCGCCGGTCCTGACGTCGCTCACCGCCGGCTGATCGCCCTGCATCGGTGCCGCCGCCATCACGAGCTCTGTCCAGGTCATGCCGCCAATCTAGGGATCCGGGCCGCACTTGCCATGCGCAGGATTGTGCAGGCCGCTATGTAGTCGCGGGCCGTCGCGGAGGTTCCCGGCTCGCGCCTGCCAGCCGAGGGGATCAACTAGACTTATGAGGTCGCGACTTCGCGCGGCCGCCCCCACGACACAGAGCGAGACGTCATCATGCCTTTGAACAGCCGCGACGACCTGCGGAACATCGCGATCATCGCGCACGTCGACCATGGCAAGACCACGCTGGTCGACGCCATGCTCTGGCAGTCCGGGGCCTTCCGCGCCAACCAGGACGTCGACGACCGCGTCATGGACTCCAACGACCTCGAGCGCGAGAAGGGCATCACCATTCTCGCGAAGAACACCGCCGTCCAGCACGGCGGCATGACCATCAACATCATCGACACGCCGGGCCACGCCGACTTCGGCGGCGAGGTCGAGCGGGGGCTGTCGATGGTCGACGGGGTGGTGCTGCTGGTCGACGCGTCCGAGGGGCCGCTACCGCAGACGCGGTTCGTGCTGCGCAAGGCGCTGGCCGCGAAGATGCCGGTCATCCTGTGCATCAACAAGGTCGACCGGCCCGACGCCCGCATCAAAGAGGTCGTCGACGAGGTCTACGAGCTGTTCATGGACCTCGACGCCACCGAGGAGCAGATCGACTTCCCGATCGTCTACGCCTCGGCCAAGGCCGGGCGGGCCTCGATGGAGCGTCCCGACGACGGCGGCATGCCCGACTCCGAGGACCTCGAGCCGCTGTTCGACATCATCAAGTCGACGATCCCGGCGCCCACCTACGACCCGAGCGCGCCGCTGCAGGCCCACGTCACCAACCTCGACGCCTCCTCCTACCTCGGCCGCATCGCGCTGTGCCGCATCCACCAGGGGGTCATGCGCAAGGGCCAGCAGGTGGCGTGGTGCCGCACCGACGGGTCGATCCAGCGGGTGAAGATCACCGAGCTGCTGATGACGCAGGCGCTGGAGCGCAAGCCGGCCGAGGAGGCGGGCCCCGGCGACATCATCGCGATCGCCGGCATCCCCGAAATCATGATCGGCGAGACGCTGGCCGACCCCGACGACCCGCGCCCGCTGCCGCTGATCACCGTCGACGAGCCGGCCATCTCGATGACCATCGGCACCAACACCTCGCCGCTGGTCGGCAAGGTCAAGGGCTCGAAGGTGACCGCCCGCATGGTGAAGGACCGGCTGGAGAAGGAGCTGGTCGGCAACGTCTCGCTGCGCGTGCTGCCCACCGACCGCCCCGACGCCTGGGAGGTGCAGGGCCGCGGCGAGCTGGCGCTGGCCATCCTGGTCGAGCAGATGCGCCGCGAGGGCTACGAGCTGACGGTCGGCAAGCCGCAGGTGGTCACCAAGGTCATCGACGGCAAGGTGCACGAGCCGGTCGAGCGGCTGACGGTCGACTGCCCCGAGGAATACCTGGGCGCGGTCACCCAGCTGCTGGCCGTGCGCAAGGGCCGCATGGAGCACATGACCAACCACGGCACCGGCTGGATCCGCATGGAGTTCGTGGTGCCGGCCCGCGGGTTGATCGGCTTCCGCACCGAGTTCCTCACCGAGACCCGCGGCACGGGCCTGGTGCACCACGTGTTCGACTCCTACGAGCCGTGGTTCGGCGAGCTGCGCACCCGCAACAACGGCTCGCTGGTCGCCGACAGGTCGGGCCCGGTCACCGCGTTCGCGATGCTCAACCTCCAGGAGCGCGGCACGCTGTTCGTCTCGCCCGGCACCGAGGTCTACGAGGGCATGATCATCGGCGAGAACTCCCGCTCCGACGACATGGACGTCAACATCACCAAGGAGAAGAAGCTCACCAACATGCGCTCCTCCACGAGCGAGGAGACGGAGAAGGTGATTCCGCCGCGGGTGTTGTCGCTGGAGCAGGCGCTGGAGTTCATCCGCGAGGACGAGTGCGTGGAGATAACGCCCGACCACGTACGCATCCGCAAGGTCGTGCTCGACGCCGCCACGCGCGGCCGGGCCGCGGCCCGCGCCAAGCGCGCCTGACGCACGATTCCCTGCAAGCCGCGTTTCGTTTGCTTTATGCCGGCAAAGCGCGGCTTGCTGGTTAGTGACGGCAGTCAACGTGGCGGCTCGGCCACCTGCGATGAAAACGCCCTTCCGGGTCGCGTCGTCAAGAAATGTTGTCATGGGAACAGCTGTAATCACACCGTGACCACATGACATAGAACATTCGCGTTCGCCGGAGAATCATCCATTTGTGGGAAAGCTCCGGACTGCTATCGCGTTCGGGCTGGCTCTGGTGTCGTTCGGGGCGATCGTGTGGTGCACCGTGGCAGCCAGACCCGTAGCGGGGCCCGCACCGCCCCAGGGCACCGCGGCGCCCAACCCGTGGGTGGCCGCCGCCGCCCGCGCCGATCCCGAGGTGGGCTGGGCACGTACGGCCGCGACCGAGGTCACGGTCGCCGCGGCCGCCGATGCCGACCTGAACGAGGTGCCCGAAGGGCGCATCGACCCCCGCCAGCGGCAGGTGAAGGTGACGGTCGTGCACCGGCTCACGATGGTCCGCGACGACCCGCTCATCGAGACGCTGCGCCACGGCGCCGGCTTCCCTGCGACGTTGCAGCAGGTCACCGACGCCGCGTTCGGCGCGATCAAGGTGGACGGAGCCGCCCTCGCGCCCACCACCCGCCTCGCGCCGCTGCTCGGCTCGGACCAGCGGGGCACCACCGCCACGTTCACCGTGACGCTGCTGCGCCAGCTCGGCACCGACGCGCTGCTGAGGCTGCACTTCGCGGCGCCGAACGCGTTCCCCCTCATCGTCACGGGCCGCTCCATCGCGGTGCTGCCCGGCGAGTGGGCCGTGCTGCGGCTGGAAGGCATCACGCCGGAGCAGGAGCGGCGGGAGCGGCTGGCGTTCACCGTCGGGGCCTACCCGGTGAGCATGACGCTGGCGCCCGCCTCGTACGGCTTCGCCGACGTGGCCGCGCCCGACGACTTCTCGTGGGCCACCGCGCTCGGCGTGCTGACCGCGATCGCGCTGGCCGCGGTGCTGCTGCGCTCGCTGGGCGAGGGCTGGTGGTCGCGCATCCACAACAGGGAGCTGGGCGCCGGGCTGGCGCTGGCCGCGCCCGCGCTGCTGATCCCGCTGGCCGCCGAGGACTGGTCGGCACTCGCGTACGTGATCCTCTTCGTCGCCGTGCCCCTGCTCGCGCTGCGGCACGCCGGCCGGGTGATCCCGACCAGCCCGCCGTGGACCACCCGCGACCTGCTCGTGGTCACCGGCGCGGGCGTGCTGATCGGGCTCGGCATGCTGAGCTGGTCGTGGCTGCACGGCCAGCTCCCCGGGCAGGCCCTGCTGGCCGGCGGCGCCGTGGCGGCGCTCGCGGCGGCCGGCTCGGCGGTCGCGTTCAGCGTGGACCTCGGGGTGCGGCCGGTGATAATCCGGCTGGCGATGCTGTCGGCCGAAGCCGCGATCGGGCTGCTGGCGCTGGCGTTGTGGCTGCGCGCGCTGCTCGGCGGGGTCTACCCGCCCGACAGCATCCGGCTGGTGCTGGCACTCGGCTGGGCGATGATCCCGGTGGCGGCGATGGCCGTGGCGACCAAGCGGTGGAGCCGCCAGGTCGTCGTCGGGGCCGTGCTCATCAGCCTGCTCGTGCAGGGCTGGCCCACCGAGTGGCTGGACGCCGGGTCGTGGAGCCTCGCCGTCTCGCAACCCGAGCCACGGATCGGCAGCCTCGTGCTCACCCCGATCGTGCGCGGTGTGCTGGGCCTGCTGCTGCTCGGGTTCGTGATGCTGGTGCTGCGGCTGTGGCGGCTCGGCAGGCAGGGCTCGGCCGTCGGTGACCCGGTGGCCGAGTCCACCATGATCGCGGTGCTGATGGTGCTCTACATCACGCCGGGCGGCAGCATCACGCTGGCCGACATCGACGTGCCGCTGCCGCTGCTCGCGATCACCTCGCTCGTCGCCTGGGCCACCGCCCGCTGGCTGCTCACCGGCCCGCGCCCGGCCGTACCCGAGCCCGCCGACCAGGACGAGCACCGCCGGCTCGTCAGGGCCGCGCTGCACCGGCGGCTGCTGCTGGTCTCCGAGCAGGAGCTCTATCGCACGGGACGCACCCGCATCGGCGCGGGCGAGCTGTCGATCCCCGCGTTCGAGCAGCAGCGCAGCGCCCTGGAGGGGGCCATGAACGAGCACGGGAGACACCCCGAGACCGCGTTCGCCACCTCGGCCGGCTGCCCGCCCTGGCACAACGCGGTGCCCGCGTTCACCGTCAGCCTGCTGCTCAGCCTGCCCTTCGCCATCGTGTACGGCTGGCCGGAGGGCGCCGACCTGACCAGCTTCGTCTTCGACAGCCGCTATCTGCTCACCCTGCCGGCGTTCGGCTTCCTGTACGGCTACTTCTACCCGCGCGTACGCGGCACCCAGCCCATGACCAAGGCCCTGCACCTGGCCGCCGCCGCGCTGCTCACCGAGCTGTCGGGCTATCTGCCGACGCTGGCCGAGCCCGACATCGGCGCCTTCGACAAGATGCAGGTGGTGGGGATCGTGGTGGGCCAGGTGATGCTGGTCTGCGTCGGCCTCGGGTTGTTCTGGGAGTGGCGGATCATGCACCTGGCGGGCGAGCCGTGGGCGCGGGTGCGCACGCTGCGCAGTGTGCGCAGCCTCGCCGCCCCCGCGCTGGCCCTGGTGCTGGCCGCCGGCACGACCGCCGCGTCGTCGGCCGCCGGTCAGACCGTGGACCGGATACTGAAAGGCGACCAGGTGACCATCAGCGCTCCCCGCTGACCCTTCAGCGGCGGGACAGCTCGCTCCCGCGTACGTGCGTGCACAGCCACTCCACCAGCGGCCCGAAGGCGCGCCACGAGCGCTCGACCCGCGCACGCACCTCGGGCGTGTGCACCCACGGCTCCGGCTCCCACCGCACCCCGGCGTAGATCGAGCGGTGGCGCAGCAGGCCGATGCGCGGATGGTCGTCGTCGAAGCCCCTGGGCCTGGTCTTGAGGCGGTCGCCCATCAGCTCGTAGCCCGCGGTCACCAGCCGTTCGGTGAGCGCCGCCAGCGGCTTGCCCGAGACGTCTTCGTCGACCGCGGCGCGATAGCGGGCCACCTGGTCGGACGCGCCGGTGTAGACGCCGCCCGCGGCGAAGACGCCGGCCGCGCTCAGCTCGACGTAGTAGCCGATGCCGGGCATCAGGCCGGCGAAGGCGCCCTGGTGGGTCTTGTAGGGCGACTTGTCCTTGGCGAAGCGCACGTCGCGGTAGGGCCGGAACAGGTGGACCTCACCGAACTCCGGGCCCAGCTCGTCGGCCAGCGCCAGCATGGGCGCGCGTACGGCCTCCTCGTAGAGCTGCTTGTGCTGGGCGAAGTAGGTCTTGGAGTTGTCAGCCTCGAGCCCCTCGTAGAACAGGAACGCCTCGTCGGGGAAGCCGGTGAATCCCATGAGGTCAAGGGTGCCATGCGGCACCGACAACTCAGCGTTCGGTGTACATCTTCCCCGGTGACGGTGTCCTGCCGTACAGCTCCGAGACGGTGACGAAGGTGAAGCCCCTCCTCGCGAGGGTGTCGAGCACCTTCGGCATGGCGTCCACGGTGGTGCGGTGAATGTCGTGCAGCAGCACGATCGAGCCGGGCTTGGCGTGCGACGCCCGTTTGGCGACGGTCTCGGTGACGCGGTCACGCCAGTCGAGGGTGTCGAGGTTCCACAGGATCTGGGCCAGGCCCTCGCGCCTGGTCTCGGCCGCGACCTGCTCGTCGGTCGACCCGTACGGCGGCCGCATCACCCGCATCCGCACCCCGGTGAGCTGCCGCACGATGTGCTCGGTGTGCCGCAGCTCCTGCTTGACCCGGTGCGGCGGCAGCTCGGCGAGCGGCGGATGGCTCCAGGAGTGGTTGCCGATCTCGTGACCGTCGTCCACGATGCGGCGTACGGTGTGGCCGCCCTTGTCGGCCGCCACCATCTGGCCGATGACGAAGAAGGTGGCTCTGACGTCACGGCTGCGCAGCAGGTCGAGCAGCCGCCAGGTGTGCTCGCCCGGCCCGTCGTCGAAGGTGAGTGCCACGCACTTGAGCTTGGAGCAGTCGAAGTTCCGGCTGCGCGGCCAGCCCGCCTGCATCGACACCAGCCGTTTGGCGAACGTCACGGGATCGATGGTGGCGGGCTTGATGGGTGTGACCTTCATGTGCTGGTGCTGGCGTCGCGGCACCGCGTGGGTGACGCAGACGGCCAGCGCGAGCAGGGCCAGCGGCAAGGCCCAAACGCGCATGCTTCCCCCCGGAACGCCGCATGCGGGGGCCTATGGATAGTCCTGGACCGGCACCCCCCGCAGTTCCCTGGCCAGGTCGTCCCACCAGAGTGGGATATCGGCCTGCAATTCCTGGAAGCGGCGCGCCACGCGCATGGCACATCCAAGCGGATCCGTACCCAGATGCCGACGTTTCACCGGTCCTTCCTGCCAACGGTAAAAACCATCTCTATAACGTACGACCAGCCCTATCCACACCGAGATGGTCTCGCCGTCCCCCACCTCGTAAGCGCTGGTGACGCCCAGGCCATGAAGCTCCGCCTGGAGCTTCTCCGTCGCCGCTCGAGCCTCACTCACACGTCACCCCCTGCCGACGTCGCGCCCACCGGGCCGCGGAGCACGGTCGGCGCACACTGGGGATGTACCCAGCCACGGGCCTCAGCCGTCCAAAGCATGGAGTAATCATGAAACTCCACCGGGTCATCCGGAGGGCTTTCGCGCTTATTGATCAGGGATCTCAGGCGTCGTTCGCGGCGCGCGGCTCGGCCACGGCCATGACGAACCTGAGGGCCGCATCGCCCTGGTTGGCGTAGCGGTGGGGGCGGTCGGCGGTGAAGAGCACGGCGGCGTCCTCGCCGACCACGTGGCTCTTGCCGGCCACGATCAGCGTCAGCTCGCCCTGCAGGACGGTGAGCATCTCGCGGGTGCCGGGCGGATGGGCGTCGCCGTCGTGGTGCTCGCCGGGGGCGAGGCGCCAGTCCCACAGCTCCAGGATCAGCGGCATGTCGGCGCCGACCAGCAGCCGCGCCTGCACGTCGCCCTGGTCGAAGGTGACCACGTCGCTCTTCTGGACGACCCGCACCATGGGGACGTCGGCGACCTCCACCAGCCTGGCCACGGTGACGCCGAGCGCGGAGGCGATGCGGGTGAGGGTGGACACGCTGGGGTTGGTGCGGCCCTGCTCGACCTGGACGAGCATGCCCCGGCTCACGCCCGACCTGGCGGCCAGCGCGTCGAGGGTGAGCCCGCGGTGGGCCCGCTGGGCGCGCACGTTGTTGGCGATGGCCTGGGTGATCAGCTCGGGGTCTTCCATGTCAGTGCAGTGTAGTGAATGTGTCGTGCAGTGCACTGTACTCTGTAGGTTGCACTATTAGTGCAACAGAGAGGACTCCCCCTGGTGACCGTCATCCTGGCAACCGCCTGCGCCATCGTCTACGGCACCGCCGACTTCTTCGGCGGCCTGGCCACCCGGCGCTCGCAGGTGCTCTCCGTCGTCGTGCTCTCCCAGACGGCGGGCCTGGCGCTGGTCCTCGCCCTGCTGCCGCTGCTGCCCGGCACGTACAGCGCCCAGGCGCTCTCCTGGGGCCTCGCCTCCGGCCTCGCGGGAGCGGCCGGGCTGGTGCTGTTCTACCGGGCGCTGGCCACGGGCGTGATGTCCGTGGTGGCTCCGACGACCGCGGTCACCTCGGCCGCGCTGCCGGTCGTGTTCGGTCTGGCCACCGGCGACCGTCCCGGCCCGTGGGCGCTGGTCGGCGTGGTGCTGGCGCTCGGCGCGGTGCTGCTGGTCAGCCAGGACGGCTCGGGCGGCGGGAAGGTCACGCCGCGCTCGGTGCTGATCTCGCTGGCCGCCGGCGCGGGCTTCGGCGGCTTCTTCATCCTGCTCGCCATGGCGCCCGACGACGCCGGCATGTGGCCGCTGGTCGGCGCCCGCCTGTCGTCGGTGTCGGTCGTCGCCCTGCTGGCCCTGCTGACCAGGCGCGGGCTCAGGCCGGTGCCGGGCTCGCTGGGCGTCATCGCGGCGGCCGGCGTGCTCGACATGGCGGCCAACGTGCTCTATCTGCTCGCCCAGCGCGACGGCCTGCTGAGCCTGGTCGCGGTGCTCGTCTCGCTCTATCCCGCCAGCACGCTGCTGCTCGCCAACCGGGTGCTCGGCGAGCGGTTGCGGTCCGTCCAGATCACCGGCGTCGTCTGCGCACTGGCCGCGGTGGCGCTCATAGCCGTTGCACAGCACCCCTAGCCTTGCTACGTTTCGCCCGTGCGCCCTGACCGGGCACGTTCCGATGGTGGGTCGTTGAAGCACGTCGCGGTGCCGTACGACTCGGAGGAGTCCTTCGTGACTCTGACCGTGCCGCGCGTGCGTTCCGCGCTGGACGAAGGCAGGCGCGTGCTGGTCGTCACCGGCGCCGCCAAGCTCGGCCTGCTGGCCGCGGCGCTCGGGCCCGACGCCGGCCGCATCGACAGCCGCACCCCCGCCGCCTGGTACGCCCATCCGTACCGGATGCTGGCCGCCTATCACGACTACACCCGCGGCCGGCCCACGCTGGTGATCGGCGAGCCGGCCTGGACGGACAGGAGCGAGCGCGACCTCAGGGAGCTGATCCGATGCGACTCGGTGCTCAACGCCGCCCTGCACCGCGCGCCCGCGATCGTGATGTGCCCGTACGACGTGCGCCGGGTCCCCGAGCCCGTCGTGGAGTACGGCCCGGTCATCCACCCGGTCCTGCTCGGGTCTGACGGCGAGGTGACGAGCACCCGCTTCGTCCACCCTCAGGACCTGGCGTTCGACGACGACCACGCGCCCCTGCCCGCACCCGCACCCGACGCCCGGATCGTCCGCTTCACGGGACGCGAGCTGAAACGCCTGCGCCAGAGCGTCGGCGACTACGCCAGGGCGGCGGGCATGGACCACGACCTCATCACCTCGCTGGTGATCAGCGTCTCCGAGATCGCCGCCAACAGCGTCGAGCACGGCGCCGGCCACGGCACGGTCGCGATGTGGCTGCGTGAGGGCGAGCTGATCTGCGAGATCGCCGACCCGGGAGGCGCGCTGGACGACCCGTTGCCCGGCTACATACCACCAGAGCCCGAATCCCCTCGGGGATACGGGCTCTGGATCAGCAGGCAGTTGTGCGACTTGGTGGATCTGCGCGCGGAGGACGGTCTGTTACGGGTCCGCCTCCATCTGAGGACGGAGAGGTGAGTCAGGCGGCCCGCTGCGCGGGCAGGCGCACGGCGCCCTCCTCGCGGGCGTACTCCTCCAGCATCCCCCGAAGCTGGCGGCGGCCGCGGTGCAGCCGCGACATCACGGTGCCGATGGGCGTGCCCATGCGCTCGGCGATCTCCTTGTACGCGAAGCCCTCGACGTCGGCCAGGTAGACGGCCACGCGGAAGTCCTCGGGGAGGGAGCGCAGGGCGTTCATGACGACGTTGTCGGGCAGCCGGTCGAGCGCCTCGGTCTCGGCCGACCGCAGACCGGTGGAGCTGTGCGACTCGGCGGCGTGCAGCTGCCAGTCCTCGATGTCCTCGGCGGCGGACAGCTTGGGCGAACGCTGCTTCTTGCGGTAGTCGTTGATGAAGTTGTTGGTGAGGATGCGGTGCAGCCAGGCCTTGAGGTTGGTGCCCTCGCGGAACTGGTGGTACGACGTGTACGCCTTCGCCACCGTCTCCTGCACCAGGTCCTCCGCGTCCGCGGTGTTGCGGGTCAGGCGCATGGCGGAGGCGAACAGCTGCGACGTCACGGGCACGACGTCCCGCTCGAACCAATCCTGTCGCTGCTCATCGGTCATGGTGATCAATTCATTCCCCCTTGCGCTATCCCCCGTTTCGGCACAAGCCGCCTGACGGCGGTTCCATCATCGCAAGCCCCCGGTAAGGGGCGCGTTAGCGAGGTCCGCCTGTGGTCAGTAGGGGTTACGTCCATCTGCTCGCGGCGTGCGTGGTCACGTCCACGGCCGGACAAGTCTCATTATCATAACACTACCCACCCAATTCCACAGGAATAGTGGCGAGTGTCACATGGGATAGCGTATGGCCATGAGATTCGTGGACCGGCATGAGACGGGTACACGCCACTGGGTGGCTGAGGCCATACGCAAGGTCGAGGCCGACGCCAACCGTAGTTGCGACACACATCTGCACGTCTTTCCGCTGCCCCCGCAGTGGGGCGTAAACCTTTATCTGAAAGACGAGTCGGTGCACCCTACCGGTTCACTCAAGCACCGGCTGGCCCGCTCCCTCTTCCTGTACGGCCTGGCCAACGGCTGGATCGGCCCCACCACGACCATCGTCGAGGCGTCGAGCGGGTCCACCGCCGTCAGCGAGGCGTACTTCGCCCGGTTGCTCGGTCTTCCGTTCATCGCGGTCATGCCCGCCTCCACGTCGCCGGAGAAGTGTCACCTCATAGAGTTCTACGGCGGGAAATGTCATTTGGTTGACGATCCGGGCGCGATCTATGACGAATCTCACCGTCTGGCCGCCGAGACCGGCGGCCACTTCATGGATCAGTTCACCTACGCCGAACGGGCCACCGACTGGCGGGGCAACAACAACATCGCTGAATCGATCTATTCACAGATGTCCTTGGAGCCGCACCCCGAGCCGTCCTGGATCGTGGTGGGCGCCGGCACCGGCGGCACGTCCTCGACCATCGGCCGCTACATCCGCTACCGCCGCCACCCCACCCGCCTGGCCGTCGTCGATCCCGAGGGCTCGGCGTTCTACCCGAGCTGGGTCTCCGGCGACACGGCGGTCACGGCCCCCGGCTCGCGCATCGAGGGCATCGGACGGCCCCGGGTGGAGCCGTCGTTCCTCCCCACGGTCATCGACCGGATGATCGCGGTGCCGGACGCCCGCTCGATCGCCGCCATGCACTGGACCCGCGAGGTGACCGGGCTCGACGTCGGCGGCTCCACCGGCACCAACATGGCGGCCTGCGTGCAGCTCATCGAGGAGATGCGGGCGGCCGGCGAGCAGGGCAGCATCGTGACGCTGGTGTGCGACAGCGGCGACCGCTACAAGGGCACCTACGGCAACCCCGGCTGGCTGGCCTCCCAGGGCATGGACATCGAGCCACACCTTGAGGAGCTGCGCCGGTTCATCAACGGCTAGCGTCGACGCCGAACAGTTCGGCAACGTCGTCCAGCATCGCCTGCGCCCCCTGGATGCCCACCGCGGTCATCCAGGTGAGGTCGCTGACCTCGTGCTTCTTCCCCTTGAGCTTGGCCCACAGCGGGTTGCCGGTGAACTTCTCCTTCGGCCCGTCGGAGGCCGGGTCGGGGTAGGTCGCCACGAAAATGTGGTCGGCGTCGAGGTCGCTGATGCGTTCCTGGCTGACGTTCACCGCGATGGCGTCCTGGACGGTGGGCTGGCCTTCGGGGCGCGGGAAGCCGACGTCCTTCATGACCAGGCCCGAGTAGGAGTTCTCGACGTACAGACGGGTCGTGGGCTCGCCGGCGAAGCGGACGATCGAGATGGTGGGCAGCTCGCCCTCCTTCTCCTTGATCTGCTCGCCGATCGTGGCGGCGCGCTCCTCGTACGCCTTGATCCGCGTCTCGGCGAGGTCCTCCTTGCCCAGGGCCTGGCCCATGAGCCGGAGGTTGTCCTTCCAGATGGCCCCGGTCGTCTCGCTGAACACCGTGGGGGCGATCTTCGAGAGCCGGTCGTACAGAGCCTCGTGCCTGACCTTCGCCGAGACGATCAGGTCGGGCTTGAGCGCGATGATCTTCTCCAGGCTCGGCTGCTCCAGCGTGCCGACCGCGGTGGCCTCCTGCCCATGGCTCTGGACGACCGGGCCGAGGTAGTCGGGCAGCTTCGTGTCGATCGACCGGTACGTCGTGTACCCCACGACCGGCGTCTCCAGCGTCAGCACCGCGTCCACGAAGCTCTGGTCGAGCGCGACCACCCGCTTGGGCTGCGCGGGGATGACCGTCTCCCCCATCGCGTGCCGCACGGTCCTGAACGGCGCCGCGCTCTGCGAAGGGGCGGGGCCGGGGTCCGCCGAACCACCGCAGGCGGCCAGTCCCACCAGCAGAACGGCGCCGACCAGCACGCGCAACGGTTTCATCAGATCCCTTTCCCCGAAGTAAGGTAAGCCTAAATTAGGTTAGCCCTGCCTAAGCTGGCATACTTCAGCGGGATCGGGCAAACGTCAGGAGGGCATCGGGTGAGCGCAACCGCCGTCGCCCCGCGCCTCCACGGCATCCAGCGGCGCCGGTTCGGCCTGCTGGCCGCCCTGCTCGCGGCCGTCGCCATCGGTGTGCTGCTGAGCATCACGATCGGGTCCAAGTCCGTGCCGCTCGCCGACGCTTGGCACGCGATCACCGCCCCGACCGGCACCGAGAACGACATCGTCATCCGCTCCCTGCGGCTGCCCAGGACCGCGCTCGGCGTCATGGCCGGTGTCGCGCTCGGCGTGGCGGGCGCCCTCATGCAGGGCCACACCCGCAACCCGCTCGCCGACCCCGGCCTGCTCGGCGTCACGCAGGGCGCCGCGTTCGCCATGGTGTCGTCGATCATCCTGCTCGGCACGTCGAGCCTGCTCGCCTACATCTGGTTCGGCCTCGCCGGCGCGCTCGTGGCCAGCGTCGCGGTCTTCGCGCTCGGCATGGTGGGCGGCAGGGGCGGGCCCACGCCGGTCACGCTGGCCCTCGCCGGCACCGCCGTGAGCGCCCTGCTCTACGCGCTGACCTCGGCCATCGTGCTCCTCGACGAGCAGGCGATGGACGTCTTCCGCTTCTGGCAGGCCGGCTCCATCGCCGCCAGGGGCGCCGACGTGGCCTGGCAGGTGCTGCCGTTCATCCTGGCCGGGTTAGTGCTCGCGATGATCAACGCGCCCGGCCTCAACGCGCTCTCCCTCGGCGAGGACGTCGCCCGCAGCCTCGGCCAGAACATCGCCATGACCCGCACGGTCGGCGTCGCCGCCGTCACCCTGCTGTCGGGCGCGGCGGTGGCCGCCTGCGGCTCGCTCGCCTTCGTCGGGCTCATCGTGCCCCACCTGGCCAGGCCGCTGTCCGGCACCGACCACCGGTGGCTGCTGCCGTACTCGGGGCTGATCGGCGCCGCCCTGCTGCTGGTCGCCGACGTCATCGGCCGCGTCGTCGCGCCGCCCGGCGAGCTGGAGGTGGGCGTCGTGCTCGCGCTGCTCGGCGCGCCCTTCTTCGTCGCCCTGGTACGCCGCAGAAAGCCCGTACGCCTGTGATGACCACCCTCCCCCTGCGACTCGGCGGCCTGTCCTGGCGGCTGCGGCTGCGCGGCGTCGCCGTCACCGTCACGGGCGCCCTGCTGCTCGCCCTGCTCATGGCCCTGAACATGCGCATCGGCGACATCGACATGACGCTGCCCGAGGTGCTCGCGGGCACGTTCGACGCGGGCAGCCCCGCCCACTTCGTCATCATGGAGCTGCGCCTGCCGCGCGCGCTCACCGGCGCCCTCGTCGGCGCCGCGCTCGCGCTGTCCGGCGCCATCATCCAGTCGATCGCCCGCAACCCGCTCGCCAGCCCCGAGATCCTCGGCGTCACCACCGGCGCCTCGGTCACGGTGGTGGCCGGCGTGGTCTTCAGCGGCAGCGTGTACGGCGGCGTCAGCGGCCTGCTGGCCGGCCTCGGCATCCCGGCGCTCGCGCTGCTGGGCGGCCTGATCGGCGCGGCCATCGTGTACGGCCTGGCCTGGCGGCGCGGCCTGGACGGCTACCGCCTGGTGCTGGTCGGCATCGGCGTGGCCGCGGTCTTCACCAACGTCAAGTTCTGGCTGCTGACCGTCGGCGACGTCAACGACACCGGCCGCGCCATGGTGTGGATCAGCGGCTCGCTCAACGGCCGCGGCTGGGAGCACGTCGTCCCGACCGCGCTGGCCCTGGTCGTGCTGGTGCCGCTCACCCTGCTCGGCACCCGCTCGCTCGACGCCCTGCGCTTCGGCGACGACACGATCACCGCGCTCGGCATCCGAACGAACCTGGCCAGGGCCCTGATGATCCTGGCCGCCGTGCTGCTGGCCGCCGTGGCGACCGCGTCGGCCGGGCCGATCGCGTTCGTGGCGCTGGCCTCGCCGCAGATCGCGCTGCGCCTGGTCCGCTCCGGGCAGCCGCCGCTGCTGTGCTCGGCGGTCGTCGGCGGGGTGCTCACCACGGGCGCCGACCTGCTCGCCAGGTCCCTGTTCTCCCCCATCGAACTGCCCGTCGGCATCGTCACCGCCGTGCTGGGCGCCCCCTACCTGATCCACCTGATCTGGAGGTCGCGAAAGTGAGACTGCAGGCCGCCGACGTCAAGCTCGGGTATGGCGACCGCCTCATCGTGGACGGGCTCGACCTCGGCATCGAGGCGGGCACGGTGACCACCATCATCGGCCCGAACGGCTGCGGCAAGTCGACGCTGCTGCGCGCGCTGGGCCGGCTGCTCAAGCCGCAGGGCGGCGAGGTGCTGCTGGACGGCAAGCGCATCGACAAGATCCCCACCCGCGAGGTGGCCAAGATCCTCGGCGTGCTCCCCCAGTCGCCCACCGCCCCCGAGGGGCTGACCGTCGCCGACCTGGTCGCCAGGGGACGTCACCCGCACCAGACGTGGTACCGGCAGTGGTCGTCCGACGACGAGGGCGCGGTCGCGGCGGCCCTCGACATGACCGGCCTCGCCGACCTCGCGGAACGTCCGCTCGACGAGCTGTCCGGCGGGCAGCGGCAGCGGGCGTGGATCTCCATGGCCCTCGCCCAGGGCACCGACCTGCTGCTGCTCGACGAGCCGACCACGTTCCTCGACCTCGCGCACCAGGTGGAGGTGCTGGAGCTGGTCCGGCACCTGCACGAGGAGGGCGGGCGTACGGTCGTCATGGTCCTGCACGACCTCAACCTCGCCGCCCGCTACGCCGACCGCCTGGTCGCCATGCGGTCAGGCCGGGTCTTCGCCTCGGGAAACCCGCACGAGGTGCTCACCGAGGAGCTGCTGCGCGAGGTGTTCGAGCTGGACGCCAAGGTCATCCCCGACCCGGTGGCCGGCACCCCGCTGGTCGTCCCGATCCGCCCGCTCTGATTCAGCCGTCGGCCGGCTCGGCCAGCGCGGCCCGGACGTCCGCGTCGTCAGGAGCCAGCTCCGCGGCCCTGAGCAGGTCCTGGCGGGCCTGCCCGGTCAGTCCCGCCGCGCGGTACGCCAGCGACCTGTTGAAGAGCAGCTCCGCCGTCTCCCCCAGCTTCAGCGCCCGCGTCAGGTCGGCCACCGCCAGCTCGTTGTCGCCCCGCTCGTACGCCAGCTCCGCCCGCCCCGCCCAGGCCGCCACCAGCTCGGGATCGAGCTCAAGCGCCCGGTCGAAGGCCAGCCGCGACTCCGGGTAGCGCTCCTCGGCCAGCTCGACCTGCCCCAGCACGCACAGCAGGTAGGGGTCGTGCGGGGCCAGCGACAGCCCGCGCTCGACGTCCTGCCGCGCCCGTGCGTAGTCTCCGGCGGCGACGTGCAGGCCGCAGCGGTTGACGTACGCGGGGCCGAAGTCGGGGTCGAGCTCCAGCGTGTGGTCGAGGTCGGCGAGCGCGCCTCCCAGGTCGCCGGCCGCGTAGCGGACCTCGGAGCGGTTGTAGTACGCCTCGGGGAAGGGCGGGCTGAGCCGCATCACGCTCTCGTAGTCGGCCAGCGCCTCGGCCGAGCGGCCCATGGCGTGCAGCAGGTTGCCCCGGTCGAGGTAATAGTCGGGGTAGCCGGGGTCGGCGGCGATCGCCCGGTCGTAGCCGGCCAGCGCCTCCTCCCTGCGCCCGCCGAGTGCCAGCAGCTGGGCCCTGTTGGCGTACAGGATGAGCTTGTGGATCGGGTGCTCGTCGCGCAGGTGCGTCTCGGCCAGCTCGATCGCCTGCGCCACCAGGTCCATGGCCGACTCGCGGCGGCCCCTGCGCAGCTCGACCAGGGCCTTGCCGTTGAGGTCGAAGCCGAGGTGGAAGGCGCGCTCGCGGGGGTCGGGCAGCAGCGAGGTGATGGTGACGGCCTCGTTGATCCAGGCCAGCGCCTGTTCGGGGTCGCGGGCCGCCGGGTCGTGGTGACGGACGAGGATCATGGCCGTCGCGTACGCGATCGTCGCGCGGTGCTTGGGGTCGGTGCTCAGCCGCCTGGCCCTGTCGTACAGGTCGCGGGCCTCGTCCTCGCGCTCGATCGCCTCCAGCGCGGCGGCGACCCGCTGCACGAGCACCTGCCAGCGCTCCGGATCGTCCTCGTACGCCAGCCCGCGCAGCACCTCGAGGCCCGACTCGGCCATGGCGTGGTGGAAGCCCTCGTCGCGGTAGCGGTCGAAGTCGGCCCGCAGCGGCCCCGAGCCAGGCGCCGACGGTCCCTCCTCGACGCGCAGCAGGGCGGGGTCGAGCCGGCGCCGCAGCACGGCCACCAGCTCGGTGTCGGTGTGGTCGGCCTCGCCCAGGTTCGTCACGCGCAAGGTGAGCGGCCCGGTGCGGGTCAGGTGATCACGGACGAACTCCGCCAGCCCGTTGGCCATCCGCAGGCTGCGCCGCGCGCCCGGCACCAGCACGCGCTGCGCTCTCGGCAGGTCGTCGGCCAGCGAGTGCCGGCGTGCGGGCACGACGTCCCGCAATGAGGGCGCGGCGGCCCTGATCTCGATGTCGTGCGCGGCGACCAGCTCAGGCGCGCTTTCCAGCGCGGCGGGAACGAGCCGCGCGAGCAGGGCCGAGGCCAGCGTGTACGGGCCGCCGATCCGGCGGTCCGCGTCGATGAGGATCGTCTCCACAGGGGTGGTTCCGCTTCGGCCGGCGCCCCCGCGGAGACGCCGGCCCGCGCAGCTCAGGCGCTGTGCCTCGGAGCCGCCGCAGCGGTCGGCTTCACAGTTCCTGGCCGGTGGACGACGATCTTCTTCATGAGCGGCCTTTCACGTTCCAATTGGGACCGAACGATCTTTGATGACGATATATGTCAACACAAGAAAAACCGGTCGATCAAGGCTTATCTGGTAAGGGCTCCTTCACCTTGAATTACGGCGTATCCGTAACTCACTCCCCCAAAATCGCGTCCACGAAGACTTCGGGGTCGAAAGGCGCCAGATCGTCAGGCCCCTCGCCCAGCCCCACGAGCTTCACCGGCACGCCCAGCTCCCGCTGCACGGAGATCACGATGCCGCCCTTGGCGGTGCCGTCGAGCTTGGTCAGCGCGATGCCGGTGATGTTGACCACCTCGGCGAACACCTGCGCCTGGCGCATGCCGTTCTGGCCGGTGGTGGCGTCGAGGACGAGCAGCACCTCGTCGACCGTGGCCTTCTTCTCGATGACCCGCTTGACCTTGCCCAGCTCGTCCATGAGGCCGGTCTTGGTGTGCAGGCGGCCCGCGGTGTCGACGATGACCGTGTCGACCTTCTCCTCGATGCCCTTGGCCACCGCGTCGAACGCCACCGACGCCGGGTCTCCGCCCTCGGGCCCGCGCACGGTGTCGGCCCCCACCCGCTCGCCCCACGTCTGGAGCTGGTCGGCGGCGGCGGCGCGGAACGTGTCGGCCGCGCCCAGCACGACCTTCTTCCCGTCGCCGATGAGCGAACGGGCCAGCTTGCCGGTGGTGGTGGTCTTGCCGGTGCCGTTGACGCCCACGACCAGCACGACCGCCGGCCGCTCACCGTGCTTCTGCACCCGCAGCGTACGGTCGAGGTCGGGGTTGACCTGGGCGAGCAGCTGCTCGCGCAGCAGGCCGCGCACCTCATCCTGGCTGCGGCTGCCGAGCACCTTCACCCGGGTGCGCAGCTCCTCCACCATGACCTGGGTCGGCGCGACGCCCACGTCGGCGCTGATCAGGCTCTCCTCGATCTCGTCCCACACCTCGTCGTCGAGGCGGTCGCGCGAGAGCAGCTCGAGCAGGCCACGGCCGAGCGCGTTCTGCGAGCGGGCCAGCCGCGAGCGCAGCCGCACCATGCGGCCCGCCGACGGCGGCGGCGTCTCGACCTCGGGCTCCTTGATGAGCGGCTCGGCCGGCTTGACCTCAGGCGGCGGCAGCGTGGTGGTCGCGCCCTCGGCCTCCTCACCGGCGCCGGCGGGCCGCTTCGCCTCCTCCTCCGGCAGCACCGGGGTCTCCGGCGGCTTGACCGGCGGGGCCGCCTTACGGCCCGGCCTGAACAGCAGGAACAGACCGCCGACCGCCAGCACGGCGACGACGGCCACGATCACGATCACACCGAGGTAACCATCCACAAGATGTCAGTTTTCCAGATCGTCCGGCATGGTCACGCACAAGGCCACACCGATCAGGCGGACTCTCGCTCCCTGAGCCGCTGGCTGACCACCTGTGTCACGCCGTCACCGCGCATCGACACGCCGTAGAGGGCGTCGGCGATCTCCATCGTGCGCTTGTTGTGGGTGATGACGATGAGCTGTGAGCTCCGCCGCAATTCCTCGAACAGGGTCAGCAGCCGCTGCGTGTTGGTGTCGTCGAGGGCTGCCTCGACCTCGTCCATGACGTAGAACGGCGACGGCCGCGCCTTGAAGATCGAGATGAGGAACGCCACCGCCGTCAGCGAGCGCTCGCCGCCCGACAGCAGCGACAGCCGCTTGACCTTCTTGCCCGGCGGCCGCGCCTCGACCTCGATGCCCGTGGTCAGCATGTCGGACGGCTCGGTCAGCACCAGCCGGCCCTCGCCGCCGGGGAAGACCCTGGTGAAGATCTGCTCGAACTCGCGGGCGACGTCCTCGTAGGCCGAGGCGAACATCTGCTCCACCCGGTCGTCGACCTCCTTGACCACGGTCAGCAGGTCGCGCCTGGTCTTCTTGAGGTCTTCGAGCTGGGAGTTGAGGAACGCGTGGCGCTCCTCCAGGGCCGCGAACTCCTCCAGCGCGAGCGGGTTGACCTTGCCGAGCTGGTTCATCTGCCGCTCGGCCGCCCTGGCCCGCTTCTCCTGCTCCTCGCGTACGTAGGGGACCGGCGGCTCGCCCGGCACCGGCGCGTCGGGCCCGTATTCGGCGACCAGCGCCTCGGCCTCGACGCCGAACTCCTCCAGCGCCCGCTGCTCCATCTGCTCCAGGCGCAGCCGCTGCTCGGTGCGGGCCATCTCGTTGCCGTGGACCCGGTTGACCAGCTTGTCGAGCTCCTGGCCCAGCTCGCGGACGCGGACCCTGACCTGCTTGAGCTCGGCGTCGACCGCGACCCTGGCCAGCTCGGCCTCGTCGCGCTCGCGCTCGGCCAGCGCGATCGACCGGGCCAGCGCCGCGAGCACCTTCCTCGCGCCCTTGCTGACGGCCTCGGCCAGCGCCGCCTGACGCCTGCGCCTGGCCCGCTGAGCGGCCGCCTGGGCGCGTTCCTCGCGCTCGCGCCGCGCGGCCCGCAGCAGGCCGTCGGCGCGGCCCTCGATGCCCTTGACGCGCTCCTCCGCGGTGCGCACCTGGAGACGGGTGTCCATCTCGCGCTGCCTGGCCGCCTCACAGGCGCTCGCCAGCTCGTCGCGCAGGTCGGTGGTGGGCTCGGACTCCAGCTCCTGGGCGTATTCGGCCTCGGCCAGCCGGACCTCCAGCTCGGCCAGCTCCTCAAGCCGCTCGGTGCGGGCCTCCTCGGCCCTGACCACGCTCGCGGTCAGCCGCTCGGCCTCGTCGCGGGCGGCGCCCGCGGCGGCCTCGATCTGTGCCAGCCGCCTGGCCGCGGCCGCGTTGGCCTGGTCGGCCTCGCGCTGACGACCCCTGATCTGGTCGAGCGCGCCTTGCGCGGCGCTCACCCCGGCCTGGGCGGTGGTGACGGCCGTCTGCGCCTCGTTGACGCGGGCCTGGGCGGCCTCCAGAGCGGACTGGGCGGCCTGCTCCGCGGCCATCGCCTCATCCAGCGCCACGGCGCTCTGCTCGGCCCTGGACTCGGCCGCCTCGAGGTCGGCGACGGCCTCGTCGAGCGCGGCCCGCACCTGCAGCACGGAGGTGCCGCCGCTGGACCCGCCGGTCGCCAGGTGGGCGCCGACGAGATCGCCGTCTTTGGTGACCGCCCGCAGCTCGGGATGCCGCTCGACCAGCGCCCGCGCGCCGTCGAGATCGTCGGTGAGCACGACGCCCGCCAGCACGTGGTCGAGCGCGGGCCGCAGATGCTCGGGCACCGTCACCAGGTCGGCCACCCACCGGCCACCGCCCGGCGCCGCGCCACGCGGGTCTCCTCCGTGGCCGTTCGCGAGCGCCACCAGGAGCGTCGCCTGGCCGGTGCCCTGGGTGCGCAACAGCTCAAGGGCCTCCACGGCGGTGTCGAGCGACTTGACCGTGACGGCCTCGGCGACCGGCCCGAGCACGGCGGCGACCGCCTGCTCGGCTCCCGGCGTCACCTGCATCGAGGCGGCCAGCGGTCCCAGCACCCCGCCGAGGTCGGCGTCGAGCAGCGCGGCCCCGCCGTCGCCCTTGGCCAGGCTCATCTCCAGCGCGTCGCGGCGGGCGGCCAGCGCCGCCACCGCGCGCTGCGCCTCCTGGTCGGCGGCGCGGGCGGTGCCCACGCCCGCCTTGGCGGCCTGTACGGCGGCACGCGGCGCGTCGAGACCGGAGCGCGCCTCGTCGGCCGCCGCGCGGGCCTCGTCGGCCACCGCCTTGGCCTCCTCGACGGCGGCCTGCGCCGCGGCCAGCTCGTCGGCCAGCCCGGGATCGACGGCGGGCTCCTCCAGCCGCTGCGCCTCCAGGTCCTCCCTGGCGCGGCGCTCGCGCTCGGCGGCGTCGGCCACGGCCTGGCGCAGGCGGCCGATCTCCTCCTCGGCGGCCCGCGCGCGGCTGCGTACGGAGTCGACCTGGCCGCGCAGCTTGGCCAGGCCCTCGCGGCGGTCGGCGGCGGCCCTGGCGGCCAGCGCGAGCCGCTGCTCCTCGGCGCCCAGCTCGGCCTCGGCCGCGGCGCGCCGCTGGACGGCGTCGTCGAGCAGCTCCTGGGCCTGCTCCAGCTCGGCCCGCAGCAACTGCTCGCGCTCGCGCATCTCGGCGGCCTCGCGCTCCAGGTCTTCGGGGTCGCGCCCGCGCCGCTCGATGGCGGCGGCGTCGAGCGCGTGGCGGTGGCGTTCGGCGGCCAGCTGCTCAAGGCCGGTGGTGCGCTCGCGCAGCGAGGAGAGCCTGAAGTAGGTCTCCTGGGCGGCGGCCAGCCGGGGCTGGGTCTCAGCCTCGGCCGCCTCCAGCGCCGCCTCGCGCTGCTGCGCCTCGGCCAGCTCGGTCTCGACCTGCTGCCGCCTGGCCGTGATCGCGGCTTCATCGGCGGCCTCACGTTCAAGAGTGGCGCGCAGGATGCAGACGTCGTCGGCCAGCAGCCTGAGCCGCGCGTCGCGCAGGTCGGCCTGGATGACGGCGGCCTTGCGGGCGATCTCGGCCTGCCGGCCCAGCGGCTTGAGCTGGCGGCGCAGCTCGGTGGCGAGGTCTTGGACGCGCGTCAGGTTGGCCTGCATCGCGTCGAGCTTGCGCAGCGCCTTCTCTTTGCGCTTGCGGTGCTTGAGCACCCCCGCCGCCTCTTCGATGAACGCCCGGCGATCCTCGGGGCCCGCGTGCAGCACGGCGTCGAGCTGACCCTGGCCGACGATGACGTGCATCTCGCGGCCGATGCCCGAGTCGGACAGCAGCTCCTGGATGTCGAGCAGCCGGCAGGTGTCGCCGTTGATCGCGTATTCGCTCTGCCCCGACCTGAACATCAGCCGGCTGATCGTGACCTCGGTGTAGTCGATCGGCAGGGCGCCGTCGCTGTTGTCGATGGTCAGCGTGACCTCGGCGCGGCCGAGCGGCGGCCGGTTGGCCGTGCCGGCGAAGATGACGTCCTCCATCTTGCCGCCGCGCAGCGACTTGGCGCTGTGCTCGCCCATGACCCAGGCCAGGGCGTCGACGACGTTGGACTTGCCCGAGCCGTTGGGGCCGACCACGCAGGTGATGCCGGGCTCGAAGCGCAGGGCGGTCGCCGAGGCGAAGGACTTGAAGCCGCGCAGGGTGAGGGTCTTCAGGTACACGAGCGCGACCCCCTCTCCCCGGAACGGACTCGGAAAAGCCTACTGGTCCCGGCCGCCGCGAGTGGGCATCTGCCGCAGGGACCGCGCGTGACCTCGCAGCCGTGGGTTCAGGGCAAATAACAAGGGACGCCTCTTCGAGACGTCCCTGGGTCTTGCGCTCCGATCACTCTCAGGTGAGTGCCGGCTCGCGCTCCTGCATGCGGCTGAGTGCCTCGTCGCGGGTTTGCGCCGCAAGAGCGTCATTCGTGGCCTGAAGTCGGATGAGTTCTGCCTCCAGATCCCGGATACGCTGCTGCAGGCGGCGCATCTCCGAGACCATTCGAGGGTCAGGACCGCCGACGTGGCCGAGTAGAGCCTTCGCCATGGTAAAGGGTCCTCCACGCTGAGTGACCAGACTGGTTCGCGCACTTCTATTCCGCGGGAGGGGTGCGCGTGGTACCTAACAAGAGTCGCACCGGCAGTGTGGGCGGTCAAGTCGATCGAACCGCTGAGCCCTACTGATGGGCACTCCCGACATACAACTATACCCTATTTGGGCTGTTTAGCGAAACGAGCTACCTTTCCACAAACCCCCCCAAACTACCTCGGGATTCGCTCCAGCGTTCCACTACTCCATCCACTCTGCCCGGCGTGTCGCAACCTCTGAGCAGCTCCAGGAGCTTGACGCACGCCTCGCGCGGCCCCTCCGCGACCACCTCCACGCGGCCGTCGTCGGTGTTGCGCGCCCAGCCGGTCAGGCCGAGCTCCAGCGCACGCGAACGCGTCCACCAGCGAAAGCCCACACCCTGCACCCGGCCGCGCACCCAGGCGGTCAGCCGGGCATCGGCACCGCTGTCAGGCATCCGGACTCCTTCATGGATCAGGCCACCAGGGCGGGCGCCGCGTTCGCGTTCGCGACCGCGGACTCGTTGAACGCCCTGACGGCCGCCGTCTCACCCGACTTCGGCCAGGCCAGGCCGAGCACCGAGGCGGGCAGCCCGGTGACCGGCACGAAAGCGATGTCGGGCCTGGCGTGCTGGGCAGCCGTGGGCGTGCAGAAGAGCATGCCGCCCCGGTTGAGCGCCACCTGGGTCAGGCCCTCCTGCGTGGTCGCCACCTTACCGGCCTGCGCAATCGTCCGGCCTGAAGGGGTCCTCGGCGGCGCGATCCGCTCCCGCCAGGAGCGCGGGGCGGGTCCGTCCAGCCCGATCAGCGGCACCGCTGCCAGCTCCTCCGCCTCGATGACCGCCCTGCTCGCCATCGGGTGGCGTACGGACAGGCCGAGCCGGTAGGAGACCCGGTTGAGGGGCTCGCCGGTGACCAGGTCGGGCTCGTCCACGGGCAGCAGCGTGAACGCGATGTCCACCTCGCCGGCCCGCAGCCTGCCGAAGGGGTCGGACAGCGGGATCTCGATCAGCTCGACCTCGCTGCCCGGGTTGCGCCGCTCGAACGCGCGCACGCTGCCCGTCACCACGTCGGTCGGCGTGGCCAGGAACCCGAGCCTGAGCACGCTCGTCACGCCCCTGGCAGCCGCCCTGGCCCGCCGCACGGCCTGAGAGAGGCCGTCGTAGGAGGGCCGCAGGTCGGCCAGGAACCGCTCGCCGAGCGGCGTCAGGCGCACGCGCCTGCTGGTCCGCTCGAACAGCCGGCCGCCGATCCTGGTCTCCAGCGAGCGCACGAGCTGGCTCACCCGGCCCGGCGACAGGTAGAGCCGCTCGGCCGTACGCGCGAAGTGCATCTCCTCGCTGAGGACGACGAAGCACTCCAGCTCCCTGAACTCCATCGGCACCTCCGCACCCGGATCGCTTAGCCTGCCTAAACCAAGCCTTCGGGCTTCGTCATTGTTCCCGCTCCCGGGCCGCACGAGGCTGAGCGGCATGACGATGACCGATGTTCCGAGCGCCGTACGCGCGCGCTGGCTCGCCGTGACCTCGGTCGCGGTGGGCACCTTCACCGTGGTGACCAGCGAGATGCTGCCCGTCGGGCTGCTGACCTCGATCGCCGCCGACCTCGGGGTCTCGGCGGGCACGGCCGGCCTGGCGATGACGGCTCCCGGGCTGGTGGCCGCCGTCGCCGCGCCCGCGCTGGCGTTCACCACGCGCCGCATGGACCGGCGCCTGCTCCTCATCGGGCTGATGGCGCTGCTCGGGGTGGCGAACCTGGTGGCCGCCGCGGCACCGAACAACGCCGTCATGCTGGCCGCCAGGGTGCTGACGGGAGTGAGCATCGGCGGGTTCTGGGCGTTCGCCGCCGCTCTGGGATCGCGGCTGGTGCCCGAACGCTCGGTCGGGCGGGCCACCTCGATCATCCTGGGCGGGGTGTCGGTGGCGTCGGTGCTGGGAGTTCCGGCGGCGACGTTCGTGTCGTCGTTCGCGGGGTGGCGCAGCGCGTTCGTCGCCGCCGGCGTGCTCGCGCTCGGGTTGCTCGCGGTCCTGGCCGCGACGCTGCCGCCGTTGCGTCCCCCGGCCGAGGAATCGGGGCCCGCGACGCGGGAAAAGCGCTTCTCGTGGCTCTCAGGGCCGCTCATCCTCGTCCTGGTGCTCACCGCGCTGACCATCTCGGGGCACTTCGCGGCCTACACCTACGTACGCCCGTTCCTGGAGCAGGTCTCAGGCGCCGGCCCCGCCCTCGTCGGCACCGCGCTCCTCCTGTACGGCGCCGCCGGCGTGGCGGGCAACTTCGCCTCGGGCGCCCGCGCGGCCAGGAACCCCAGGTCCACCTTCATCGTGCTGGTCGTCCTGATGGCCGTGGCCATGCTGGCGCTCCTGCTGACCGGCGTGCCGCCGCTGGCCGCGCTGGTCGTCTGGGGGCTCGGCTACGGCGGCGTCGGCGTCGCCCTGCAGCTCTGGCTCATGCGCGAGGGCGGCGGCGAGCTCGGCACGGCCCTTTTCGTCAGCTCGTTCAACGTCTCCATCGCCCTCGGCGCCCTGGCCGGCGGCCGGATCACGGACGCGGCGTCAGTGCCCGCCGTGATGGGGGCGGGCGCCGCGCTCACCGTGGTCAGCGTGGTCGTCGCTGGCATCTGGGGCAGGAATAGGACGACCGGTTCATGAACGCCTCGCGCCGGATGGCCGTGCCGCAGCGGGAGCAGGGCAGGTCGCGGCGGCCGTACACCTCCAGCGAGCGCTCGAAGTAGCCGCTCTCGCCGTTGACGTTGACGTACAGGCTGTCGAACGAGGTGCCGCCCTGCTCCAGCGCCGCGCCCATCACGGTGCGTACGGCGGACACCAGCTCGGCGATCTTGGGCCGGGTGAGCGTCTCGGTGGGCCTGGCCCAGTGCAGCCTGGCGATCCACAGGGCCTCGTCGGCGTAGATGTTGCCGACGCCGCTGATCAGCGACTGGTCGAGCAGGGCCCGCTTGATCTCGGTGCGCCTGGCCCGCAGCCTGCGCGCGAACTCGGCCTCGTCGAACGCCGGCTCGAACGGGTCGGGGGCGATGTGCGCGATCGGCGCGGGCACCCCGTCCACCAGCGGCGTCAGCATCACGTGGCCGAACGTGCGCTGGTCGACGAAGCGCAGGTCGGGCCCGCCCTCCTCGAAGCGCAGGCGGACCCGCAGGTGCTTCTCAGGCGGCGACTCGGGATCGACGACGAGGAGTTGCCCGCTCATCCCCAGGTGAGCGAGCAGCGCCTCCCCGGCTCCCGACAGCGGCAGCCACAGGTATTTGCCGCGGCGCTCGGCCGACAGCAGCGTGCGGCCCTTGAGCCGGGCGGCGAACTCGTCGGCGCCCGGCACGTGCCGCCTGATCGCGCGCGGATGCAGCACCTCAGCGGCGGCGATCTCGCGCCCGATCACCCATTGCGCGAGGCCGCGCCTGACGACCTCGACCTCCGGCAGCTCAGGCACCTCGAACCTCGTCCTTCGACATCAGGGGGAACGTAAGTCTCACCTTCCGGACAACATCGGACGCCTCCCCGGCCCTTCCCGGCGCCCTGCTCCCGGCCACCCGCACCGGACCCGCCATCGTCCGCCACACCGGCTCTCCGCCGAAAGCCCTCCAGCCCCGAAGCCTCCGACCGAAACCCCAGCCACGACCCGAATCCCGCTTTCCAGCCACCCAGAACCCTCCACGGCAGTCGCCGAAACCCCAGCGAAACGACCACCCTGTACTTGAAGGCGCCCTAACCCGACAAGCGGGACGGGATCAGCCGGCGGGCTGGCTTTCGCGCTGCTCGCCGACCCAGGCCCCGGCTCTGCGCGACCTCCGCGCCGCCCGCCTGGGGCCGGTCGAGCGGGGTAGCAGCAGATCGCGAGAGGCGGGGTCAGCCGGTGGGCTGGCTTTCGCGTTGTTCGCGGCGGGCGCGGATGCGGGTCCAGGCCGCCTCGGCGGCCTGCTGCTCGGCCTCCTTCTTGCTGCGGCCGGTGCCCGAGCCGTAGGACTCGCCGCCGACCCGCACCATGGCCGTGAACGACTTGGCGTGGTCGGGCCCGCTCTCCTCGACGTGGTATTCGGGCACGCCGAGCGCCTCGGAGGCGGTCAGCTCCTGCAGGGAGGTCTTCCAGTCGAGCCCGGCTCCGAGCGAGGCAGAGCGCACGATCAGCGGGTCGAACAGCAGGTGGACCACCCGGAACGCCTCGTCGAGGCCCTTGTCGACGTAGATGGCGCCGATCAGCGCCTCAAGGGTGTCGGCCAGGATCGAGGACTTGTCGCGCCCGCCGGTGCCCTCCTCGCCCCTGCCGAGCCGCAGGAACCGGCCGAGGCCGAGCCCCCTCGCGACGTCGGCCAGCGCGCGCATGTTGACCACAGCGGCCCGCAGCTTGGCCAGCTGGCCCTCGGGCAGATCGGGGTGGTTGCGGTAGAGCGTGTCGGTGACGACCAGGCCCAGCACGGAGTCGCCCAGGAACTCCAGGCGCTCGTTGGTGGGCAGGCCACCGTTCTCGTAAGCGTAGGAGCGGTGCGTCAGCGCCCGCTCGAGAATGCCGGTGTCCAGCGCGACGAAAAGGACCCGCTCCAGCTCGTCTCTGGCGACCTCCACGGCCACCGGCTTAGGACCTGCGCCCACGTGCTTCCTCCTCGGACATCTTCACATGGCGCGCCGACTGCGGAAGATGCCCGAAAACGTGGTGGGCGTCGGGGTAACGCGTTAGCCCCGGCGTCCACCACGGCCGCGGGCGAACCGCCGCCGCACGCATCTGAGACGGTAACGCCGACCGAGGCACAATGGCACTCGGTCGGCATCACGTCAACTGCTGGCGGATCAGGCGGACGGCTCGACGACCTGACGGCGGTTGTAGGTGCCGCAGGTGGGGCACGCGATGTGCGGCTGCTTCGGCGAACGGCACTGCGGGCAGCTCACCAGGGCGACAGCAGTCGTCTTCCACTGGGAGCGACGGGCGCGGGTGTTGCTCCGCGACATCTTTCGCTTCGGGACGGCCACGTCACTTCTCCTGATCGTTATCTTTGTCGGTAATCAGACCCTGCAACGACGCCCAGCGGGCGTCGATCTTCTCGTGCCCGTGGTCATCGCCGGCCTCGGCCAGCTTGACCCCGCACTCCGCACAGAGCCCCGCGCAGTCCTCGCGGCACACCGGGCTCAGCGGCAGTGCGAGCACCACCGCGTCGCGGAACGTCGGCTCGAGGTCGAGCAGCTCACCGTCGAGCAGTGAGTCCTCCTCCGAGGCGTCCTCGTCGGAGTAGAAGAACAGCTCCTGCAGATCGACCTGGATCTCCGAGGAGACCGGGTCGAGACACCGCGCGCACTCCCCGGCGAGCGGGGCCTGCGCCGTGCCTGACACGAGCACGCCTTCCATCACTGCTTCGAGCCGGAGATCCAGCTCGACTTCGGCGTCCTTGGGAACGCCGATCATGTCGACGCCGAGATCCACCGGTGCCGGGAGGGTCAGGGTCATCTGCCGCATCGTGCCCGGCCGCTTCCCCAGGTCATGTGTGGAGATCACCCACGGGGAGCGGGGGTCGAGGTGCTGAGTCATCCTGCTCTCGCTAGGCATGGCGAAAGGCATCGCCGTCGTACAAGGCCGAAAAGTAAGGATAGCAGCTTGCGACTAGCCTCTGAGCCGCTCAATGAGCAGCTGGTGGACCAGGTCGGGCACGAGACCCGAGACGTCACCACCATACCGGGCGATCTCCTTCACCCGGGACGATGACAGGAACGAGTACTCGGGGTTGGTGGGCATGAACAGCGTCTCGACCCCGGACAGCCGGTAGTTGAGCTGAGCCATCTGCAGCTCGTAGTCGAAGTCGCTGACCACCCTGATGCCCTTGACGATGGCGGGGATGTCGTTCTGCTTGCAGAAGTCGACGAGCAGGCCGTGGAACTTGCGCACCTTGACGTTCGGATATTCCTTGGTGACGGTCTGCAGGATCTCGATGCGTTCGTCCACCGTGAACAGGCTGGATTTCTCGACGTTGATGAGGACTGCCACGGTCACCTCGTCGTACAACCGCGCGGAGCGGCCGATGATGTCGAGGTGGCCATTGGTGATGGGGTCGAACGACCCCGGGCAGACTACGCGGCGCAAGACGCCTCCCAGGTCTACGGGTTCCCGGCGGCGCGACCGTACCAAACGGACGCTTCGCCATATCTACGGACCCTCTCCTCAACGTACCCCTTTGGCCACATCAGCGGCCCTCCCCGGCTTTCCCTCTCGAAAGCCACCAATCCCTCTTCGACCAGCCAGCCGTTGTCCCGCAGCAGCTCAAGCACCGTCCGCACCTCGTCGTCCGGCACCGCGTAGGGGGGATCGGCGAAGACGATGTCGTACGGCGTGTCGGCTTGCCTGCCGAGCACCCGCTGCACCTTGTCGGCCACCACCCGCGCCCCGGCGAGGCCCAGCGAGGCGACGTTGGCCTTGATCGTGCGCACCGCCTTGGGGTCGGACTCCACCAGCACCGCCTCGGCCGCCCCCCGCGACAGCGCCTCCAGCCCGACCGCGCCCGAGCCGGCGTAGAGATCGAGTACGCGGGCGTCGCGCAGGCCGTAGAGGGAGTCGAGCGTCAAGAGGATGCCTTCTCTGGCCCTGTCGCTGGTCGGTCGCGTGCCGCGCCCCGGCGGCACCGCCAGCCGCCGCCCACCCGCCGTGCCTGCGATGATCCGCGTCATGTCACCCATTGTCCCGCATGTTCACGCAGGTCAAGAGTGGACAAGTGTCGGCCTCGACTGCGCAAGGGTGATTCACATCGGGCCGGGCGGCCCGCATGATGATTCTGCGGCCTTCAAGGTGACCCACATGAAGGCCGACCGGCGTGATCGTGAGCCCTTCCGCACGCCGGTTCCCTCGGCACCTGACCCGAGGGTGGGCCCAGCCGGGGACGGCATTCGGGGGGAGGCCGTCCCCGGCGGCTGGGCCAGAACTCGCCTCACCAGCACCCGGCCGCCGGCCCCTCTGCACCCCCGGCACACCGGCCGCTCCCACGACTCGGCCGCCCGCCCTCCACAACCGCCGGCTGCCAAGCTCACGTGCCCTCCGACCGACCGGCCTTCACGGCCGCCGGCTGCCAAGCTCACGTGCCCTCCGACCGACCGGTCTTCACGGCCGCCGCCCACGGGCAGGCCCCCAACGGGCGCCTCCGCCAACCGCCTGGCCCCGCACCCGCCCACCACCAGGCCCTTGGTGGCGCACCTCAACAGTCGGACGGGTTCATCGGGCCGTCAGGTCTTCTCCAGGTATTCGGCCTTCTCATCGGCCAGCAGCCGCTCGATCTCCGCGCGCAGGCCGGCGTGCCTGGTCAGATCGGGGTCGTCGGCCAGCAGGGCGGCGGCCTCGTCGCGGGCGGTGGCGATGACGTCCTCGTCGCGGAGCAACTGCAGCAGCTTCAGCGACGTCCGCTTGCCCGACTGCGCCGCGCCCAGCACGTCGCCCTCACGCCGCTGCTCCAGGTCGACCCGCGACAACTCGAACCCGTCGAGCGTGGCCGCCACCGCGTCGAGGCGGGCGCGGGCCGGAGTGCCCTCGGGGAAGTCGGTGACCAGCAGGCAGAGCCCGGGCAGCCCGCCCCGGCCGACCCGGCCTCTGAGCTGGTGGAGCTGCGAGACGCCGAAGCGGTCGGCGTCCATGATGATCATGACGGACGAGTTGGGCACGTCGACGCCGACCTCGATGACCGTCGTCGCCACCAGCACGTCGAGCTCGCCCCGCGTGAAGGCGCGCATGATCGCGTCCTTCTCCTCGGGCGGGAGCTTGCCGTGCAGCGTGCCCACCCGCAGGTCGTGGAAGGGACCCTCGGTGAGCATCTCGGCCACGTCGAGGACCGCCAGCGGCGGCCGCCGCTCGTCGTCGGACGCCGCCATGTCGCCCTCGTCGCCTTCGAGGTCGCCGATGCGCGGGCACACGATGTACGCCTGCCGCCCCAGCCCCACCTCCTCCTTGACCCGCTGCCAGGTGCGCTCGAGGTAGTGGGGCTTCTCGGCGGCCGGCACGACGTGGGTGGTGATCGGCGCGCGACCGGACGGGAGCTGCGACAGCGTCGAGACCTCCAGGTCGCCGAAGACGGTCATGGCGACCGTACGCGGGATCGGGGTGGCGGTCATGACCAGCACGTGCGGCCTGGCGTCACCCGCCTTCTCGCGCAGCGCGTCACGCTGCTCCACCCCGAACCGATGCTGCTCGTCCACCACGACCAGCCCCAGGTCGGCGAACTGCACGTGCTCCTGCAGCAGCGCGTGGGTGCCGACGACGATGCCGGCCGTGCCCGAGGCCGCGTCGAGCAGCGCGGAGCGCCGCGCCGCGGCCCCCATGGACCCGGTCAGCAGCGTGACCGCGGTGCCGCCGAACATGCCGCCCTGTGCCAGATCGCCCAGCATCGTGGTGATCGAGCGGTGGTGCTGCTGGGCCAGCACCTCGGTGGGCGCCAGCAGCGCCGCCTGCCCGCCCGCGTCGACCACCTGCAGCATCGCCCGCAGCGCCACCACCGTCTTGCCCGCGCCGACCTCGCCCTGCAGCAGCCGGTGCATCGGGTGCGCGGTCGCCAGGTCGGCGGCGATCTCCTCGCCCACCTGGGCCTGCCCCTCGGTCAGCGCGAACGGCAGCCGCCCGTCGAAGTCGGCGAGCATGCCGTCGGAGCGCCGGGGCCGCGGCTTGGCCGGCCACGCGGTCGCCGCCTGGCGCCGCTGGAGCAGCACGGCCTGCAGTACGAACGCCTCGTCGAACTTCAGCCTGTTACGCGCCCGCCCGACCTCCGCGAAGTCCTTCGGCCGGTGGATCGCCACCAGCGCGTCGCCGAGGTCCTGCAGGCCGTGGCGGGCCCGCAGCGCGGCGGGCAGCGGGTCGTCGAGCGGGCCCAGCGTGTCGAGCACGACGCCGACGGCCCGCCTGATCGCCCACGGCGTGAGGTCCTTGCCCGCCGGATAGATCGGCACCGGCGCCGCCGCGAACTCCTCGGCGCTCGCCTCGCCCTCCTCGAACAGCTCGAACTCCGGGTGCGCGAGCTGCCAGCGCGGCTTCGACCGCGCGCCGAACAATCCCACCTTGCCGGCGAACATGCCGCGCCTGCCCGGCTTGAGCCGCGACTCGGCCACGTGGGAGCCCTTGCCGAAGAACGACAGATAGATCCTGTTGCCGTTGCCGTCGACGACCTCGACCTCCAGCCAGGTGCCGCCGCGGTTGCGCATCGGCTTGCGCATGAGCCTGGTCACCTCGCCCACCACGGTGACGTGCTCGTCGACCTCCAGCGCGTCGAGCGAGGTCAGCTCGCCGCGCTCGGCGTAGCGTCGCGGATAGTGGCGCAGCAGGTCGCCGACCGTCTCCAGGTCGAGCACGCTGTGCAGCAGCTTGGCGGTCTTCGGGTCGAGCGCCTTCGTCAGAGGCTCGTCGAAACGGCTCACGGCAATAAGTTCTACCGCTTGCGGCCGACAGGAATCCCCAGCGACGCCGGGTATCACCCCACGCCGTCACGGCGGGGACCGCGCGAAGGGCACGCGATCACTCCATACCGTCGTGGCGGGGGCCGGGGGTCACTCCACGCCGATGAGGAGCGGGTAGCCGCCCTGCTCGCCGTCGTACACGACGAGGTCCACGTCGGGCCGTGTGCCCGCGACGTGCCGCTCCACCTCGGACGCCGCCTCCCCCGCGCCCTCGCCGGTGACCAGCGTGACCAGTTCGCCGCCGCCCGCCAGCATGCGGTCCACCACCGTGACCGCCACGCCGGCGACCGACTCGCCGATCACCGCCACGTCGCCGCCGATCAGGCCCAGGACGTCGCCGGGCCGGCACACCCCGGCGCTCGTGAACGCCTCCTTGTCCGCCACCGTCACGTGCCCGCTGCGGGTGTGCCCCGCGGCGTCGGTCATCGCCACCACGTCGTCGTCGAAGCGCCGCAGCGGATCGTGCACGGCCAGCGCGGCCAGCCCCTGCACGGTCGCCTCCGTGGGCAGCACGCTGACCGTCACGCCCTCCTCGCGGGCGATCTCGGCGGCAGCGGCGGCGACCGCGCGTACGCCGTCGTCGTTCGGCAGCACGGCGACCTCGTCACCGGCCTGCCGGATCGCGGCCAGCAGCGCGGGCAGGGCAGGGCAGGTGCCGGGCGCACGGCGTACGACGATCGCGCCGCACTCCTCGAACAGCGCCGCGATGCCGTCGCCCGCCGCGACCGCCACCACGCCGCTGCCGCTGCCGCCCTTGTGAGTGCGTTCGGCCAGGTACGTGATCCTGATCCGGTACGGCCGCCCCGCCCTGATCCCCGCCTCCACCGCCGGACCGGCTTCTGGGACGTGGACGTGCACGTTCCACAGCCCGTCGCCGCCCACCACGACCAGGCAGTCGCCCATGGCGTCGAGTTCTCCCCGCAGCGCGGCCACCGCCCGGTCGCCGGCGTCCAGCAGGTACATGACCTCGTAACCCGCGCCCGCCTCCGTCATCGGCGTCACCCGGGAGGTCGGCGCGGGCACCTCGTAGTGCTCGGCGGCGCCACCCGTGACCACCGTGGCCAGCGTCTCCAGCACGATCGCCGCCCCCGCGCCGCCCGCGTCCACCACGCCGCTGCGCGCCAGCACGTCGAGCTGCTCAGGCGTACGGCCGAGCGCCGCCCGCGCCTCGCCCGCCGCCTGCCGCGCCACTTCGGGCAGGTCGCCCTCCACCTCCCGGACGGCCCGCGCCGCCGACTCCAGCACGCTGAGCACCGTGCCCTCGACCGGCCTGGCCACCGCCTCCCTGGCGAGCACGGCCGCTCTGAGCAGCCCCGCCCGCAGGTCGGAGCCGTCCTTCAGCACCTCGGCGAGGCCGCGCAGCGCCTGGCTGACGATCACCCCCGAGTTGCCGCGCGCCCCCATCAGCGCGCCGTAGGAGAGGGTCTGCCACACGACGGCGGCGTCCACGTCCTCGGGCAGCGACTCGACGGCCTCGGCCGCCGACAGCATGGTGAGGTGCAGGTTGGTGCCGGTGTCGCCGTCGGCCACCGGGAAGACGTTGAGCGCGTCGATCTCCGTCCTGGCCTGGCCCAGCGCGTCGGCGGCCAGGCGGGCCCAGCGGCGTACGGCGGGCGGGTCGAGGATCTTCATCTGGTGCCTCCGGCTACGTCCCCCGACCTACTGCCCCGACGGCTCGGCCCCGATGACCGGCCCCGATGGTCCGGCACCGATGACCGGCACCGATGGTCCGGCACCGGCCGAGCGAACCGCCTGGATGCGCTACGGTTGTGCGAGGAGAATATCGCCGCCCGGGATCCGGCCCAGATGCTCTGGTTCGCGCCCATCGGCGTGGATCGGATATTCTCTTCTGGCTGGCCGGTCGTCCCGGCATGCCCTCCGCCCGGAAAGCATCAGCGGACAGGGCTACATCGACTGTTTTAAGGAGCGATACCGTGGCTTCCGTCTGCGATGTCTGCCGCAAGGGCCCGACCTTCGGCAACAACGTTTCCCACTCCCACCGCCGCACCCGCCGTCGCTGGAACCCCAACATCCAGACGGTCCGCGCGGTCGTCGGCGGCACGCCGAAGAAGCTGAACGTGTGCACCTCGTGCATCAAGGCGGGCAAGGTCACCCGCTAGTTCATCTTTCGAAGGGCCCGCCTCCCGTTCAGGGAGCCGCGGGCCTTCGTCATGTCCGGCCCCTTTTCCCGGCGTGCCACCGGAAGAGCCCTCAGCGCCGCCTCCAAGAGCTGGAGGCGGCGTCGTCGGTTCAGGAGCCCTCGTCGCCCGCACGCGCCGAGGAGAACGCCGCTCAGGGGCGCGCGGACAGGTCCTGCCCCCGCGGAGAGGTCATCACAGCGATGGAGCCACCGGCCCACCAGGTGGTGAGATCGGTGGCTCCAGGACGCCGGGGCCCGCCCGGGGGGCGGGTGGCTAGGCAGGGGTCAGCTGATGGCGCACTGGCCGGCGACCACGCCGCAGTTCTTGGCCTTGCTGCCGCGGCCGGTGGCGGTGAAGGAGACCTCGACCGAGTCGCCGGAGGCGAGCGTCGTGGAGACGTCGAGGATCAGCAGGTCGCCGTCCTGCGTCCACGTGGCGCCCTCCACCTTCACGACCTTGCCGTCCACCGGGACGGAGACCGTCGGGCTCCTGAGGGGCTGCACGGAGTCGTTGGAGAGGGTCAGGTTCGCCTGGTACGTGGTCAGCCGCTGCTTGATCGTCTGCCGGACGTTGAGCGCGCCGGTGTTCGTCAGCGGCGAGTCGATCCCCGAGTCGTTCGCCGGCGGGGTGGACTCGTCGGGGACGACCCCGGTGCCGGTGTCGGCGTCGTCCAGCGTGGACGGCTGCTCGCTCGGCGCCTCGGAGACGGTCTCCTCGGCCTCGGCCGAGGGGTCGGCGGCCGGCTCGTCCACCGGCTTCTCCTGCTTCTTCACCCTCGTCTTGGTGGGCGTCGGCGTGGGAGTGGCGGTGCGGCGCGGCGCTCCCACGTTGGAGGTGGCCGTCGGCGTCGGCCTGCTCGACGGCTCCTCGTCGGCCGCCGTCTCCTCCTCCACCGGCTCGTCCTCGGGCTCGGGCTCGCTCTCCTCGTCCACGGGTCCCGACCCGGCGGGCGCGGGCTTCTGGCTCGGAGCCTGTACGGCGGCGCAGGACGTACCCTCGCACTTGGCCGGGTCGCCGCTGGAGCTCATGAACTTGACGCCCGCCACCGTGCCGCCGAGCACGACGGCCACGGCCGCCACCGACAGCAGCGCCACGCGGCCCTTGCCGGCGCCGGACGGAGCCGCGGCGAGCACGTCGTCGTCACCGCCGCCACCGCCACCGCGGCCCTTGCGGCGTCCGCGGCGGGTGCGCGGCTCGTCGGCGTCGTCCGGCCAGCCCGAGCCGTTGTCGGGGCCGAGGAAGCCGGTCTCGGCGTTCGCCCACGCGGGGGCCAGCATGGCGGTCGGCTCGCCGGCCACCTTGACGTCGCCCGGCTCGGGCGGGACACCGGAGCCGGGGGGCGGGTCGAACCGCGCGGTACGGCTGTCGGGGGCGTCGTCGAAGGGCGAAGAGCCGAAGGGGTCGTGGGGATCGGCCGGCCCGTCGAAGGGACCGGGCTGATCGTTGAACGGCCCACGCTGGTCCCCTGGCCCGTCGAACGGGCCACGCTGCTCGGGCCCGTTGAAAGGCCCCTGAGGGCCTGCGGGAGCGTCGAACCGATCCCGCTCATCCTCGAACTGCATCCGCCGGCCGTCGAAGGGCTCACGCTGATCGTCGAAGGCGCCCGGGTGGTCGTCGAAGGACCCTCTCCGGCCCGCCGGCGGGTCGAAGAGCCCGCGCTGCTCAGCGGGCGGGTCGAACAGCGCGTCACCCTGCCCTGGGAACTGCTGCGTGCCCCCGGGACCGCCGAAGACGGCCGTCTGGTCGGGGGGCTGGTTCCACTCCTGCGGGCGGGCGAACGCCCCCGTCGTCTCGAACGGCCCTGCGTCATCCATGCCCGGGTCCAGGCCCGGGTCCATCCTGGGGTCACGCCCAGGCTGCTGCGGGTAGGCGCCCGCGGGGTCGTTGGTGGGCACGGCGAAGGCCCCGGTGGTCTCGAACGGCTCCGACTGCGGCGCGCGCGGAGGCGGCCCGTCGGCGCGCCTCGGCATCGGGGCCCACTGCCCCGTCACCTCGGGCTGGTCCGGGAGCGACGGCCAGCCCGGCGGCTCGGCCTGCTCGTCAGGACCCCAAAAAGCGCTGTGCCCCCGTTCGTCCCCGTCTTCGGATCCACCTGTGCCGTGGCGGCCCATGGCTGCCCTTTCTTCCCGGTTACAGTGGCCGCCAATCTTCATAACACCTTTGCTACACCGTTGTCACAGCAATCCCGCTAGTCATACCCCAAAACAGGAAAATTTCACGTAAATCGGGACATCTCATCACCGAAAGTGATCCCACCCGCGATGCCCGATCTCCCGCCCGCGCACCACCACGTCAGAACCCTCGGCCACCCGGCCCACGACCTGCCACGACTCCGGCAACGACACCTCGGCGGGGAACACCGCCGCCAGCGCGTGATCCTCGCCACCCGACAGCACCCACTCCAGCGGATCGGCCCCCAGCTCCTTGGCCGCCGCCGCCACCGGCTCCGCCGTGGTGAACACGGTGAAGGCCGCCGGATCGAGCTCGATCCGTACGCCACTGGCCCTGGCGACGTGCCCCAGATCCTGCAGCAGCCCGTCGCTGACGTCCAGCATGGCGCTCGCGCCCAGCTCGGCCGCCTCGGCCCCGCTCGCGTACGGCGGGCACGGCCGCCGATGCCCCGCCACGGCCGCCCGCAACCCGGGGGTGTCCACGGAGACGCCCGCCTCCAGCAGCGCCCACCCGGCGGCGGCGTGGCCGAGCCGCCCGGCCACCGCCACCACGTGCCCTGGCCTGGCCCCCGACCGCAGGACGGGAGCGCGCCCGCCGAGGTCGCCCAGCGCGGTCACCCCGAGGACGACCAGGTCGCAGCGGGTCACGTCGCCGCCCGCCACGCTCGCCCCCACGACCCCGCACTCGTCGGCGAACCCGGCGGTCAGCTCGTCGAGCCAGCTCACCGGCAGGTCGGCGGGCAGGCCCAGGCCGACCACGAGCGCGGTGGGACGGGCGCCCATGGCGGCCACGTCGGCGAGGTTCTGGGCGGCGGCCTTACGGCCCACGTCGTAGCCGCGCGACCAGTCGCGCCTGAAGTGGCGGCCCTCGATCAGCAGGTCCGTCGAGACCGCGACACGCCCGTCGGGGGCGCCGATGACGGCGGCGTCGTCACCCGGGCCGAGCATCACCGCGTCACCCTGGGGCAGTTGTGCGGTAATGCGATTTACCACACCGAATTCGCCGAGATCTCCGACTGTGATGACGCACCTCCTGACGCACACAGGGTACGGTGGCCCTTCGGCGTGATCCAATCGCCCGGGAGGACGTGATGGTGCAGGCCTACATCCTTATCCAGACCGAAGTCGGCAAGGCCGCCGCCGTGGCTCGCGAGATCTCCGGGATCCCGGGGGTCACCCGGGCCGAGGACGTGACGGGCCCCTACGACGTGATCGTGCGCGCGGAGGCCAACAACGTCGATGAGCTGGGCAAGCTCGTCGTCGCCCAGATTCAGGCGGTGGAGGGCATCACGCGTACGCTGACGTGTCCGATCGTCCATATCTGAGGTCCCTAGATGCGTGTCGCCGCCGTCCTGCTCGTTCTCCTGACACTCGCCGGCTGCGGCGGCGCCGTTCAGGTCGAGCCGCCGCGTCCTGAGGGCGAGGCGGCGACGGCCTGCGACCGGCTGGCCCCGCTGCTGCCCAAGACGCTCGACGGCGAGGAGCGCGGCACGTCCGAGCCCGCGTCCCCCTACGTCGCCGTCTGGGGCTCGGGCGTCATCGCGCTGCGCTGCGGCGTGCCGCGGCCGGTCAGGATGGCGCCGACCGACCAGCTGCAGGAGATCGAGGGCGTGGGCTGGTTCGCCGACCCCGAGAAGCCGGCGTTGTTCACCGCCGTGACCGGCACCGCGTACGTCGAGGTCACGGTCGGCGGCGAGCACGTGGCGGCCGAGGTGCTCGCCGACCTGTCGGGGCCGATCGCCCAGGCCACCACGCCCAGGGCCTGATCAGCGCAGTCCTGGCCTGCGCTGCAGGGCGAGCTGGACGAGCCGCTCGACCAGCTCAGGATAGGACAGCCCCGAGGCGGCCCAGAGCTGCGGCGCCACCGACAGCGAGGTGAACCCGGGCATGGTGTTGATCTCGTTGAAGATCAGCTTGCCGTCGGGGGTGTAGAAGAAGTCGACCCTCGCGAGCCCCTCGCAGTCGAGCGCCTCGAACGCCCGCACCGCCATCTCGCGCAGCTCCTCGGCCGTCTCCTGCGGGATGTCGGCGGGCACCGTGAGCGACATCTGGTCGGGGTAGTACTTCGCCGCGAAGTCGAAGAACTCCTGCCCGCCCTCGACCTTCACCTCGCCCGGCATCGACGCGGCGGCCCGCTCGTCGCCGGGCGACTGCAGCACCGCGCACTCGATCTCGCGGCCGACGATGGCCGCCTCGATGAGGACCTTGGGGTCGTGCTCCCTGGCCAGCTCGATGGCCGCGGCCAGCTCCGCGCGGTCGTCCGCCTTGGAGATGCCCTGGGACGAGCCCGCCCTCGCCGGCTTGACGAAGACCGGGTAGCCGAGCTCCTCGGCCTCCTTGAGCACGGTCTCGCGGTCGAGCCGCCAGTCGCGCTCGCGTACGACGACGTAGCGGCCGATCGGCAGCCCGGCCGCGGCCATGACGGTCTTCATGTGGGCCTTGTCCATGCCGACCGCGCTGGCCAGCACGCCGGAGCCGACGTAGCGGACGCCGGCCATCTCCAGCAGGCCCTGGATGGTGCCGTCCTCGGCGAACGGGCCGTGCATCACGGGGAAGACCACGTCGACGGTGCCGAGCTCGACGGGGATCGCGCCGGGGTCGTACGCCACGAGGCCGCCGCTCCCTGAGGGCAGCGCGAGCGCCGCGCCCGAGGTGTCGACGACCGGCAGCTCGCCGGATTCGATGGCGAACCGCTGGTCGGAAGCGGCCAGCACCCACCTGCCGTCCTGGGCGATCCCGATCGGGATCACCTCGTATTTGGTCCTGTCGATCGCCTCCAGCACACTGCCCGCCCCCATCAGGGAAACGGCGTGCTCGGAATTGCGACCTCCGAAAACGACGGCGACGCGTGGCTTGCTCATGGTGTCCGAATCTACCGGGGTGTCCCGGTCACAGCGAGCCGAGCACGCCGTATTCAGGTCATCAGATACCTCCGTGGCAACCCCCGCCTTCAGGCGGGGAAGGAATCGGACCCCTGCGGAGCAGGACAGGGACAGCCGGTTCGCCGTCAGGCGAACCGGCGTATCGAACACATGAGCGAGCTTTGGCTGATCGTTCGGTAGCATGTGAGGCGCGGCGCAGATCGTGAAGCGGGCCTACAAGTACCGCTTCCACCCGACCCTCGAGCAGGCCGGTGAGCTTGCCCGGACGTTCGGCTGCGTCCGCCTCGTCTACAACAAGGCACTCGAAGGCGGCATGCCGGAGTACAAGGCCGCATGGTACGGGCGAACCGTGGTGGCGGTCGACCGCTGGTTCCCCTCCTCCAAACTGTGCTCGCAGTGCGGGACCCTGCAGAAGAAGATGCCGCTGAACGTCCGGGAGTGGACTTGTGCCTGCGGCACGGTCCACGACCGGGACGTCAACGCGGCCAGGAACGTGTTCGCCGCCGGGCTGGCGGAGAGCATTGACGAGGGGGAGGATGTCAATCTCACAACCCGTACCGTTCAGGTTTCGGCGAGCGGGACATCAGCAGCATTCCAGCCTCGGCCGGCGACATGCCGTCGTGCACGACGCCGACGACGACCTCGGTGATCGGCATCTCCACGTCGTGCTTCCTCGCCAGCTCCAGCACGGACTCGCACGACTTGACGCCCTCGGCGGTCTGCCTGGTGGCGGCGACGACCTCATCCAGCGTCATGCCGCGGCCGAGGTTCTCGCCGAACGTGCGGTTGCGCGACAGCGGCGAGGTGCAGGTGGCGACCAGGTCGCCCATGCCGGCGAGCCCGGCGAAGGTGTGCGGGTCGGCGCCGAGCGCGGCCCCGAGCCGGGAGATCTCGGCCAGGCCGCGCGTGATGAGCATGGCGCTGACGTTGTCGCCCATGCCCATGCCGGCGGAGACGCCGACGGCGAGGGCGATGACGTTCTTCACCGCGCCGCCCAGCTCGACGCCCACGACGTCGGGGTTGGTGTAGGGGCGGAACCACGGCGGCAGGTGGCAGATCGCCTGCAGCCGCTCGGCCACGCTCTCGTCGGTGCAGGCCACCACGGTCGCGGCGGGCTGGCGGTGGGCGATCTCCATGGCCAGGTTGGGCCCTGAGACGACCGCCACCCGCTCGTCGGGCACCTCGGCGACCTCGCGGATCACCTCGCTCATCCGCTTGGTGGTGCCCAGCTCGACGCCCTTCATCAGGCTCACCAGCACGGCGTGCGGCGGGATGGACGGCTTCCAGGCCGCCAGGTTGGCCCGCAGCCGCTGGGACGGCACCGCGAGCACCACGAAGTCGGCCCCCGCGAGCGCCCGCCCGGGGTCGGTGGTGGCCCGCAGCGAGGGCGGGAGCGGCACGCCCGGCAGGTAGTCGGGGTTGACGTGGTCGCGGTCGATCGCGTCGACTAGCTCCTGCCTGCGGCCCCAGAGCATCACCTCGTTGCCCGCCTCGGCGAGGAGCATCGCGAACGTGGTGCCCCACGAACCCGTGCCGAACACGGCTGCCTTCGTCATGCGCTCACCGCCTGGTCGGATCGTAGGGGGTCTCCGGTGCCTGCTCGCCGCGCAGCTCGGCGAGCTGGGCGGTGACCGCGGCCATGATGTCGGCCGTGGCCTCGCGCAGCACGTCGGCGTGCATCGGCCCGCCCGCGTACTTCGACAGGTCGACCGGCGGGCCCACCGTCACGCGGAACGTCTTGCGGGGGAACAGCCTGGGCTTCTTAGCGCCGTACGGCAGCAGCTCGTGCGCCCCCCAGTGGGCCACGGGGATCACGGGGGCGCCGCTCTCCAGCGCCAGCCGGGCCGCGCCCGTCTTGCCGGTCATCGGCCACAAACCAGGGTCGCGGGTGCAGGTGCCCTCGGGGTAGAACAGGATCGCGCAGCCGTCGGCCAGCCGCTCCTCCGAGATGCGCAGCGACCTCGCGGCCTCGCTGCTGCCCCGCTCGACCGGGATGGCCCGCAGCGCGGCGACGGCGTGACCCAGGAACGGCACCTTGAACAATCCCGACTTGGCCAGGATGACCGGCCAGCGGCCGTGGTTGTACAGGAAGTGCGACAGCAGCACCGGGTCGGCCCACGACAGGTGGTTGGCCGCGATGATCACGCCGCCCGTCCTCGGCATGCGATCGCCGTTACGCCAGTCTTTCTTGACCAAAAGCCAGGACAGCGGTTTCACCACGACGACTGCCAGGGTTTCCCAGAAACGCGATGGTCTCGTGGGGCGGCTCATGGTCTCCTCCAAGACGTACGGGATGCGCCCCAAGTCTCCCGGTTGGCCGCGTGGGATGTCGAGGCGCGATGCTTACCCTATGAGCATCCGCTGGTCCCTGGTCATTCCGGTGAAGACGCTGGTCGCGGCGAAGACCCGGCTGGCGGCCGCGACGGGGCCGCACCGTACGCGGCTGGCCGTGGCCGTGGCCTGCGACACCGTGGCCGCCGCGCTGTCCTGCCCGCCCGTCGCCCGGGTCATCGTGGTGACGGCCGATCCCGCCGCCGCCGGGCCGCTCGCCGCGCTGGGCGCCGACGTGGTGCACGACCCCGATCGGGGGCTGAACACGGCGCTGCGCACGGGCGCCGCCCACGCCGTACGCGTCGCGCCCGATGACGCGGTGGGCGCCCTGCAGGCCGACCTGCCCGCGCTGCGTCCCGCCGAGCTGGCGGTGGCGCTGGGGGCGGCGGCCGAGTTCGACCAGGCGTTCGTGCCCGACGCGCTCGACGTCGGCACCACCTTCTACGGGGTGCGCCCAGGCCGGCCCTTCACGCCGAGGTTCGGCGGCGAGTCGCGGGCCAAGCACCTGGCCGGCGGCGCCAAGGAGCTGTGCGTGCCCGGCATCGACTCGGTCAGACGCGACGTGGACACCCCCGACGACCTGCGCGCGGCGATCGAGCTCGGCCTGGGCAGGCACACGGCCGCGGTGGTGGCCGAGCTGTGGCCGGTTGATCGGGAAGGGTGAGCGCTTAAGCTGGTGGCGTGCAGGCGACCGTACGCAGTTTCGACGAGGCCACCCGTTCCGGCACGGTCTTCCTCGACGACGGTGCCGTGCTCCCCTTCGGCGCCGCCGCCTTCGACGCGGGCCCGCTGCGGCTGCTCCGCTCAGGCCAGCGGGTCAATCTCGGCATGAGCGGCGGCGAGATCGGCTACATCACGCTGTCCACGTTCCCGGTGCCCGACGCCTACAAGCCCTGATCCGGACACGCGGACGCCCGGACCGAGATGGCCCGGGCGTTCGGCGGTCCGCTGTGTTTACTTCTTCTTGCCGATTTTCTTGCCGCCCTCGTTCACCAGTTCTTTGAAATCAGAACCGGGACGGAACTTGGGCGCCCAGCTCTCGGCCACGTTGATTTCCGCGCCGGTGGACGGATTGCGCGCCGTGCGGGCGGGCTTGTTCACCATCTCGAACGCGCCGAAGCCCGTGATCGAGACCTTGTCGCCGCCGGCCACGGCCTTCTGAATGGCGTCGATGACCGCGTTGACGGCCTCCGTGGCCGTCTTCCTGTCGCCCACCCGATCCGCGATGGCCTCGACGAGTTCTCGCTTGTTCATGAAAGTCCTGCTCCCCCAGTTACGGCTCGGGGCTCCAGCTCACGAGTTCGACGTAGAAACCCCTTACGGGCTCTGAAAGTAGGCGGGATCGCCGATGAACTCAATCACCTAGCGGGTTTTCTTCACTACGTGGCGTGTCGAAAGCCTCGTCAAGGGCCCGGAGAAACGCCCCGAGGCGCAGCGCCGCTCTTTCCCTGTCGTGCTTCGCCAGGTCGCAGATCGCGAGATAGCGGCGCCCGAGGCGTTCCCTGCGGTCGGCGGGCAGCATGCGGACGCGGCGGTGCGCCTCGCGCAACCGCCGCGCCAGTTCGTCGTCTTCTAGACGGTCGTCGGCAGCCATGGCTGCCGACCATTCTCGTACGCCGCCACTTCGCCCTCGTGACGCAGGGTCAGCCCGATGTCGTCGAGCCCCTCCATCAGCCGCCAGCGGGTGTAGTCGTCGATCTCGAACGGGACGGCCTCGCCGGCCCAGCGGACCTGGCGTTCGACCAGGTCGACGGTCACTTCGAGCGTGGGCTCCGCCTCGACGGCGGCCTGCAGCTCCTCGAGCTTCTCGCCCGGCAGGACGACAGGGAGCAGGCCCATCTTGGTGGAGTTGTTGCGGAAGATGTCGCCGAAACGGGCGGCGATCACGGCGCGGAACCCGTACTGCTGCAGCGCCCAGACGGCGTGCTCGCGGGAGGAGCCGGTGCCGAAGTCGGGGCCGGAGACCAGGATCGAGCCGCCCTCGTATGAGGGGTCGTTGAGCACGAACGTCGGGTCCTCGCGCCAGGCGGCGAACAGGCCCTTCTCGAAGCCGGTGCGGCTGACCTGCTTGAGCCAGACGGCCGGGATGATCTGGTCGGTGTCGACGTTGCTGCGGCGCAGCGGCACCGCCGTACCGGTGTGGGTGGTGAAGGCATCCATGGAACGTGGTCTCCCTTACAGGTCGGCGGGGGCGGTGAGGCGGCCGGTGACGGCGGTCGCGGCGGCGACCTGCGGCGACACCAGGTGGGTGCGGCCACCCTTGCCCTGGCGGCCCTCGAAGTTGCGGTTGGAGGTGGAGGCGCTGCGCTCGCCCGGCTTGAGCGTGTCGGGGTTCATGCCGAGGCACATCGAGCAGCCGGCCTCGCGCCACTCGGCGCCCGCGGCCTTGAACACCTCGTGCAGGCCCTCCTCCTCGGCCTGCTTCTTGACCATCATCGAGCCGGGCACGATGAGCGTGCGGGTCTTGACCTGGCGGCCGCGCAGGATCTCGGCGGCCGAGCGGAGGTCCTCGATGCGGCCGTTGGTGCACGAGCCGACGAACACGGTGTCGACCTCGATCTCGCGCAGCGGCGTGCCGGCGGTCAGCCCCATGTACTCCAGCGCCCGCTCGGCGGCCGAGCGCGCCACCGGGTCGTCGAAGCTCTCCGGCGCGGGCACGGACTCGCCCAGCGGCAGGCCCTGGCCCGGGTTGGTGCCCCACGTGACGTAGGGGGTCAGCGTGGCGGCGTCGATCTCCACGACCTTGTCGAAGACGGCGTCGTCGTCGGTGCGCAGCGACTTCCAGTATGCGACCGCCTGGTCCCACGCCTCGCCCTTCGGCGCGTGGGGGCGGCCTTTCAGGTACGCGAACGTGGTCTCGTCGGGGGCGATCATGCCGGCCCGCGCGCCCGCCTCGATCGACATGTTGCAGATCGTCATGCGGCCCTCCATGGAGAGCTTGCGCACGGCCTCGCCGCGGTATTCGACGATGTAGCCCTGGCCGCCGCCGGTGCCGATCTTGGCGATGATGGCAAGAATCAGGTCCTTGGCGGTGACGCCGGCCGGCAGCTCGCCGCTGACCTCGATGGCCATCGTCTTCGGGCGGTAGGCGGGCAGCGTCTGCGTGGCCAGCACGTGCTCGACCTCGGAGGTGCCGATGCCGAACGCGATGCCGCCGAACGCGCCGTGCGTGGAGGTGTGGGAGTCGCCACACACGATGGTCATGCCGGGCTGGGTGAGACCGAACTGCGGGCCGATGATGTGCACCACGCCCTGCCCGGCGTCGCCCATCGGATGCAGGCGGATGCCGAACTCGGCGGCGTTCTTGCGCAGCGTCTCGACCTGGGTCTTGGAGACCGGGTCGGCGATGGGGCCGAGCACGGTCGGCACGTTGTGGTCCTCGGTGGCGATGGTGAGATCGGGCCGCCGCACCTTGCGGCCGGCGAGCCTGAGCCCGTCGAACGCCTGCGGGCTGGTCACCTCGTGGATGAGGTGCAGGTCGATATAGAGCAGGTCCGGTTCGCCCTCCGCGCGACGGACTACGTGTTGCTCCCAGACCTTCTCGGCCAGTGTGCGGCCCATGATCTCCTCCTTGAGAATCATCCGACTTGCTTTCTCATATGTCGAGACTGCAGTATCGGTGTATGGACAACTCTAGCGGAGTCGGAGTACTCGACAAGGCGGTTCTTGTACTCAATGCCCTCGAAGCGGGACCCGCTTCACTGGCCCAGCTCGTCCAGGCCACCGGCCTGGCCCGCCCCACCGCCCACCGGCTGGCCGTCGCCCTTGAGCACCACCGCATCGTGAGCCGCGACACACAGGGCCGTTTCGTGCTCGGCCCCAGGCTGTCGGAGTTGTCCACCGCCGCCGGCGAGGACCGGCTACTGGCGGTCGCCGCGCCCGTTTTGATGCATCTTCGTGACCTGACCGGGGAGAGCGCGCAGCTTTACCGCCGCCAGGGCGACGAACGCGTGTGCGTGGCCGCCGCCGAGCGCGCCAGCGGCCTGCGCGACACCGTGCCCGTCGGGTCCGCGCTGCCCATGACGGCAGGCTCCGCAGCGCAGATCCTGCTGGCCTGGGAGGAGCCCGACCGGCTGCACAGGGGGCTGCGCGGGGCCAAGTTCACCGCCGCCACGCTGGCCTCCGTACGACGCCGTGGGTGGGCCCACAGCGTCGGCGAGCGCGAGCAGGGGGTGGCCAGCGTCTCCGCTCCCATAAGGGGTAGCGGCGGCAAGGTGATCGCGGCGGTGTCGGTCTCCGGCCCCATCGAGCGCCTCACGAGAGCGCCAGGACGGCTCCACGCGGTGCCGGTCATGGCCGCCGCCGAGCGGATCACCGAGGCCATGCGCCGGACATCATGATCAGCGAAAGGCGTTATTTCGGGAGCCGACAGCCTCGCGGGCACACTAGCCTGAGTGCGTGACAGATCGCATCGAGGTAGCCGCCACTGAGCTGCGACCCCTGCTCGAAGAGTTCATCATGTGGGCGCGTGCGAACGCCCCCGGGAGCGACCCCGAGCTCGTGGGGCCCGCCGCGCTGTGGCATCGGCTCGCCTTCTCGCAGGACCTCGGCACGTGGAAGCGCGCCGACCTGCGTAACCTGCTGCTCGACCGCATGCCGAAGGTCGTGGAGGATCCCGACGCCGCCGCCGACGGGATGCTCCCGGCCGTCGACGCCTACCTGACCTTCCTCGACAGCACCGGCCGGCTGGGCAAGGGCTCCGACTCCCTCGCCGATCTGCAGGCCGAGCTCGACGACGTCGAGGACGAGTTCGTCGACCTGATGGAAGAGCTGCTCGACGAGAGCGAGGGCGAGGAGGGCGACGACGACGCCGGCGACCTCGGCGACTTCGAGCCGTTCGCCGACGAGTTGTCCGAGCTCGACACGGTCAGGCTGCGCCCCGACTCCGAGCTGGCCGCCGCCGCCCGCCAGGCGCCCCTGGTCGCCAAGGCCCGCGATCTGGCCGTGTGGGTGGGCACAGGGCGCAAGGTGGGCGAGGAGACCTTGCTCACGGACGCGGAGGTCGAGGAGGCGCTGGAGGCCGTCGGGCTGCCCAGGCCCGAGACCGAAGGGCCCGTCTCCGAGGCCGTGCCCCAGCTGTGGAACGTCTGGAACCTCGCCGTCGACCTCGAGTTCCTCGAGCCGGGCGAGGGCGGCACCGTCACCGTCCAGGACGACACCGCCGAGTGGCCCTTCGACGACGACGAGGACGTGCTCGACGCGTGGATGCTCGGCCTCCACTCCGTCGACTACGGCGACCCGGAGCTCGACGACGACGACCTCACCATGGCGCTGGCCGGCCTGACCAGGGGCGTGCTCGTCCGGCTGCTGCTGGCCGGCGGCTCGCGCGAGGTCGACGGGCTCGCCCGCGAGCTGGGCGAGGCCGCCGCCGACCTCGACGAGCTGGGCGGCGACGCCTGGGAGGCGGCCGGCGACGACCCGCTGGCGTCCTCCATCGAGTGGCTGACCGGCTACGGCATGGTCGAGCGCGACGGCGACGTGCTGCGTCTCACCCCGCTCGGCACCGAAGGCGTCGTCCACCTCATCGACGACGCCGACATCGAGGTCGACGCCCGCCCGGCCATCGACTCCATGAGCGCCCACGAGCTGCTCGCGCTCAGCGCCGAGCTGCCCGAGGAGGAGGCCGACGCCGAGTTCGCGGCCTGGATGCGGCTGCGCGAGCCCGCCAAGGCCGCCGAGGAGCTGCTGGCCGCCGCGGCCGAGGACGACAGCGACGCGCTCATCAGGGTGCAGGCCGCGAGCGTGGTCGGCACGCTGGGCGAGGCCGCCGTGCCGGCCTGGCAGGCGGCGCTCGACCACCCCTCGCTGCGCCCCTACGCGGCCACCCACCTCAGCCAGCTGGAGGTCGAGGACGCGCCGGAGCCGACGCCCGACGACACCCACTGGCTCATCCTCGACATGTGGACGATCTCGGCCGGTCTCGGCCGCTCCGAGTTCGTCAGCAGCCTGCGCGACATCGGGCCCGACATGGTCAACGACCTGCTCGAGGTGATCTGGAAGATCCCGCACGCGCACGTGGAGGAGCTGCTCGACCTGATCTCCCAGGTGCACCCCGACAAACAGGTGGCCAAGGCCGCGCGGCGCGCGCTCTTCAAGGCCCGCTCGAAGTAGGTTCCGGGCCGGGTGCCGCCGCGAGGCGGCACCCGGTTCTTTCTTCTCGCGTACGGAAAACAAAAAGCTCCGGGCTTTGAGCACCGGAGCTGATGTTGCAGACGTAGTCCCGACCGGATTCGAACCGGCGCTACCGCCTTGAGAGGGCGGCGTCCTGGGCCACTAGACGACGGGACCTTCGCGGGCTTGTGACAAGTGGTAGTCCCGACCGGATTCGAACCGGCGCTACCGCCTTGAGAGGGCGGCGTCCTGGGCCACTAGACGACGGGACCCTGTCCACAAGCTGCTGTGCCGGGGGCTTCCCCGGCGACGCAGGTAACTCTACCGCACCTGGAAGACCACACCAAACCGCTTAAGGGCCCATCAGATCGGGCCTGTAGCGCCGGACCCAGTCCCCCATCGGGCCACGCTGCCACACCGGGTCGAACTCGCCCAGCGGGATCGTCACCTCCGGCCTGCCCGTCGCCGGGTCCACCGGGACGCGCGCCAGACGGTCCCGCATCCAGGCGGGGATGCGCGGCGGCACCGCGCGCTCGCCCCAGCCGATGAGCCCGACCGAGCGCAGCGCCCGCACCCTGGCCCTCGCTCCCCCCGGCCGTCCCATCCTGCGGGGGTCGGCGAGCTGGGTGTCCACGACGTCGATGCGGGTGACGTCGCGCCAGCGCAGCCACACCCTGAACCCCATCCGGTCGACCAGCTCCACGCCCTCGGGCGAGAAGCGGGCCACGGTGCCCTGGGTGAGACGGCGATGCTTGACGGCCAGGACGCCCACCAGCACGCCGGTCGCGATCGCGCCGATCAGGACGCCCAGCGGGGTGCTGTTGGTGAGGATCGCGCCCAGGAGGAGCAGGACGAAGAAGAAGAGGATGAGCGGGGCGATGAACGGAGCGAGGAAACGCGGGAAACCCCCCGCGCGGGGTCGAAACTCAACCATAAGACGCCCGACCCTACCGAACCGCCACCGCATGATCACAACCTGCAACCAACCCCCCACCCGGCGACCCCGCCGTAGTTCACCAACCGTCCCTCCGAGAGGGGGGGTGGACGACCGCCCGGCGAAAGGCCGTCGGCGGGCGTGGTTCGCGGACCGCACCCCATCCGAGGCGGGCCGGCGACCGCCCGGCGCAAGGCCGTCGGCGGGCGTGGTTCGCGGACCGCACCCCATTCGAGGCGGGCAGGCGACCGCCCGGCGAGAGGTTGGAGCTTGGGCATCGGTGGGCGTGGTTCACCGGCCGTTCCCCTGCGGCGGTGTCAGTGGGGCAGGAGGCCGCGGCGGTAGGCTTCGCCGACTGCGGCGGCGCGGTCGCGGACGTCGAGTTTGGCGTAGATGTGCAGCAGGTGCGTTTTGATGCTGGCCTCGCTGATGAACAGGCTCGCCGCTGCTTCCTTGTTCGTGGCGCCTGCGGCCACCAGGCGCAAGACCTCCAGCTCTCGCGGGCTCAGTTGCCCCCGTGCGGGGCGGCGGACCTGGTCGGCGAGGCGGCCGGCCACGGCGGGGGCCAGGACGGTCTCGCCGCGGCTGGTGGCGAGGACGGCGCGGGCCAGGTCGGCGGGCGAGGCGTCTTTCAGGAGGTAGCCGGTGGCGCCCGCTTCCAGCGCGGGCAGGACGTCGGTGTCGAACGTGGTCAGCACCAGCACCCGGGGGCCCGTCCCGGCCAGGCGGCGGATGGCGGCCATGCCGTCCATGCCGGGCATGCGCAGGTCCATCAGGATGACGTCCGGCGTCAGCTCCCCGGCCAGGCGTACGGCCTCCTCGCCGTCGCCCGCCTCCGCCACCACCACGATCCCGCTCTCGGGGTCACGGGTGAGGGCGGCGCGCAGGCCGTCGCGCACGATCGGGTGATCGTCGGCTATCAGCACCCGCACGGACATGGCCGCTCCCCCCCGTCGGCTATCAGCACCCGTACGGACATGGCCGCTCCCCCTCGTCGGCTGCCGGCACTCGCTCGGGCATGGCCGCTCCCTCTGTCGCGGTACAGCGTCTCATCGGCGCCCGTCTGACGTCGTGGGTGGGATGGCGGGGACGGCGGCGGCGACGGCGGTGCCGTGGCCCGGCTCGGATTCGACGGTCAGGGTGCCGCCCAGGGCGCCGGCGCGCTGGCGCATGCTGTCCAGGCCGAAGCCGTCAGTCGGCCGCTGCGGCGGGAAACCGAGGCCGTCGTCTCGGATGTCCAGGAGGATGAGTTCGTCGGTGTACGTCAGGGTGAGGCCCGTCCTGGTGGCGTTCGCGTGCTTGGCGACGTTGGCCAGGGCCTCCTGGGCGATGCGGAACAGGGCGGACTCCACGTCGGCGGCCAGGGCGACCGGCGTGCCGGTGACCTCGAAGCGCAGGTCGACGCCCGCCGTCTCGGCCCACGACCTGGCCATGTGGTGCAGTGCCTGGGGCAGGTCGGTGCGTTCGAGCGGCTCGGGGCGCAGGGCGCTGATCGAGCGGCGGGTCTCGGCCAGGCCGCGCCGGGCCAGCGCGGCGGCCCTGTCGAGGTGCTCGCGGGCCGGCCCGTCGGCAGCGAGACCGGCAGCGTGACCGGCGGCGTGACCGGCGGCGTGACCGGCGGCGTGACCGGCGGCGTCGAGCTGACCGATGAGGGCTACTAGGTCCTGGGCGAGCGTGTCGTGGATCTCACCTGCCACGCGGTGCCGCTCGTTCAGGACGCCCGCCCGCCTGGCCTGGTCGAGGAGGCGAGCGTTCAGCTCGGCGTTCTCCTCCATGGCGGCGCGCAGGCGCTGGACGAGACGGCGGCGCTTGTCGTGCTCGGCGGAGACGTACCAGCCGGCGGCCACCAGCGGCAGGGCCACGCCGGCGAGCACCGCGAGCAGGGTGTCGCGCGCGCCTGGCCCGGCCTGTACGGCGACGTTGACCAGGGCCGTCAGCGTGACGCCCGCCATGACCAGCCGGGCCGGGAACATGGCGATCGCCAGCGGGTAGCCGATCGAGGCGAACACGATGAACGCCGGTGCCTTGAGCGTCAGACCGGCGGCGATCGCCAGGAGGACGAGGGTGTGGCCGACGACGAGCGCCCGCTGCCGCTCCCGTACGGGATGGAGCCACGCGACCGGCACCAGCCACACCGCCGCCACCACTGCCAGGAACGGCCACGGCACACTCCCCCACACCGCCTCCACGCTCAGCGGCCCCTGAGCCGTCCCGGCCGCGAGGGGACCGGCCAGCCAGGAAGGAAGGCCGAGGGTGCCAGCGTCGGCGTCGGGAGTTCCCCCTGGTTCGGCGAGGGCGGTCACCAGTGAGCTGACGGCGAGCAGCGCATAGGCCAGCACGGCGAACACCCACCGCTCACGCCCCTGCCCACCGGCGGGCAGCCTCCGCGACCCGGCGCCGCCCCCAGCGGGTGGCGCAGGCGACCTGGCGCCCTCACCGATGGGCGGGGTTCGCGGGTCGCGGTCGCCGGCGGCAGTTCGTGGGGCGGGGGTGTCGGGGCCGGTCATCAGATACCTCCGAGGAAACTCCCGCCTTCAGGCGGGAGAGGAATCGGACCCCTGCGGAGCAGGACAGGGGCAGCCGGTTCGCCGTCAGGC